>QHXW01000201.1:3405-5789 GCA_003223115.1 Acidobacteriota bacterium | reverse complement strand
CCGTAGGGCTGTCCGTAAATGTCCACGACTGTCGACGAACGTATAAATTTGTCGACGTGTGTCCTATGGTGAGAAACATGCCTGAAAACAATAGTTTGAAGGAGGCCTGCTCCATCGCTTCCAGGTCCTGCTAAGCGAAGTGAGCGTTCAAATGCACCTAGCACGCACCCTGCCACAACTTTGACCCGCCGGAGCAGGTTACGTCCTGAGCAAATTGTGCTGCAACCTTCGCGAAGCCATACGCAACAGAGCCGGCCGAAAAAAAGTTGATCTAGCTGTCAGATTCGCCGGGTTGCCGTTCCTTTATAAGTAGAAGGGCATCAGCATGTCTGAAGACAATTCCATGAGAGACTTCCATCTGTCCTGCCTCCATGCCTTGCAAAGCCAGCGACCCGACAAGCCAATGGGCCAGGTTCGATGGGCATGGACTGAGATCAACGCGGCTCTGAACGCGGGACATACCCTCAAAGTAGTTCACCAGCGCCTGTGCCAAGACGGAGTCGTGATTGCGTACAGCACCCTGGCTCGCTATATTAACCGCATTCGTTGCGAAGAAGCCAGACAGAACCTTCGCGTCGGCTCCCTCGCCAGTTATCCGGGACGTCACCCCCTCAAGACGCAAGCCCTTGCGGCAAAGAGCTTTGACCCGCTGGCGAATGCGATGGAGGCCCTGAGCAAACCGCGGTACAGCGTTCGTGACGCCATGTGCGATGGAGACCCGACGAAAAAAAAGTTGATCTGACTGTCAGATTCGCACCCTTGCCATTCCTTAGTAAGTAGAGGGACTCGAATGGCAAAAGACAATTCGAACACGAACGGAGATGATTCAACTCTGGAGGTTCACTTAGTGTTGAACGGCAAGGGCGGGGTCGGAAAGTCCGTTGTAGCGACGTGGCTGGCTGAATTCCTGGTTAGTCGTGGCCGATCAGTACGTTGCATCGACGGAGATCCAGTGAACCGGTCGTTCAGTCAATACAAAGCTCTTGGAGCCGAGAAACTCGACCTGGTGAACGACGACGGTCTGATTCAGCGGGCACGGTATGATGCGCTGATCGAGCGATTCGCCACCACCAGCGGTGTCTTCGTAGTCGACTGTGGGGCCACTGCATTTCTGCCGTTCTGGGGCTACATGGTAGAAAGCCAAGTGGTCCGCGTGCTACGGGAAGCGGGGCGGACCGTCTACCTCCACGTTCCGATTACAGGAGGGGAGACGCTCGGCGACACCCTGCTCGGATTCTCCGCTGTTGCGGCAGCTTCGACGGAGATATGGCTCAACGAATACTTTGGCCAAGTTGTCCGCGATGGCAGGCGTCTGACCGAGATGCAAGTTTACACCGATAATCAGGACAAAGTTCTGGCGTCCATCGGCATTCGTGAGCGAAGCCCGGACACGTACGGAGAGACGGTTGGCGCTATGCGGCTGAAGAAGCTGACGTTCGAAGAGGCAATCAGTTCGCCGGAATTCAAGCTCGTTGAGAAATCGCGCCTGCACATCGTGCGCCGGGACTTGTTCGAGCAACTCGAACGGACGCCATTCGCTTGACGCATGACTGAGCTGGATAAAGGTAGCCTGATCGGCGAACTGGCGCGCCGATATGCCATTCGCATGGATGACAACGATCCAGCCATCGCCATAGTGGCGTTAAATCGGCTCGTGCTCGAGCATGCCATGGAGGAACTCTCCGGAGCGGTGATCCGAAGGATCGCGGAATTCGAGACGTCCGTGTTAAAGGTGGAACAACGGGCAGGAAAACTGCTGGCGCTGGAGCTCGCAGAGGCTGCGGCGCGGATTCGAGCCGAATTGCGGAACGACATCGATGGCGCCGGCATCAAAGCAGCACATCTGGTGTATCTGGTAGATCAGGCGCACAAACGACCAACCCGTGTTCGCTGGCTGTCGGCTGGTCTTGTGTTGGCGGCAGCTCTTTTTCTTGCCGGAGTATGGATCGGCGCGCACTGCCATGTGCATTAATTGTTTTTTCGCGGCCGCCGTTGATCGAGATGCATTAAGGGTTCATCGTTTGGCTCGCCTAAAAGAGAGGTGTCCTGGAGTCATTTGTGGGGTGACACTCAGGTCGCCGTGGCCCCCCTCGCCCTGTCCCATTGCAACAAGCCCCTCGTGCTAGGGTGAGGCGCTGTCACAAGTTCATGAGGCCCGTTTCCGATGACTTTGCAGGCGACCGGTCACTTCTACGACAAACCAGCCAAGTGGACGGTAAACACTTCGCCGTTACTCAGGACTGAGGACTGGAGGACGAGCCCGACGCCCGACCATTCTGAGCAGGCCTTCCAACGTCACTTCCTTCGAGAGCAGGAATTTTGAGGAGGGAGTATGAAAACGCCACTAAAGCTAGCTTAGCTTAGCTATAGCTAAGCGCGCCGCT
>QHXW01000201.1:0-3365 GCA_003223115.1 Acidobacteriota bacterium | reverse complement strand
GGCATTCCCAGGCCGTCGGTGGCGGACTTTCGCTCGGGGAAGTGGAGGACTGGCAGCAGGTCGGTCGACGGCGTTGATGCCCTGATTGCAGCGGTTCTCGAGAAATTGCCGCGAGCCGCTCGCACTGAAGAGCGACTTATCTACCGGCTCATAGACGATTCGGGCGTACACTCCTGGGGATCCGCGATGTCGCTCATCGAGTTCGCTAACAATCGTGCGCTGGTCGAGGATTTAAAGCGTGCTCTCAGCCAGCGCAAACCAGGAACCGTGTACGTCGCCTGGACTCTGGTCAACAATGGCCAGAAAGAGTTTCTACCGGAGGCGCTCGCCTATGCAATGCAACTGATTGAGCAGCCGCGGGAGGGTACGACTGAGATGCAAGCCGCATGTCCCCTGGTGCGGGACTACGGAACCGACACGCAATTTCACCGTCTGGTTGCGGCGATTCGCAAGTACCAACACGCAGACCTGCAGCATTACCAGATCCTTTTCGGCTACAGCTTGTACTCTGAGAAGAATCCGCGAGAGCAGGAAATAGCTGCCGTGCTGCTCGAAGATAAACGTCCATTTGCAAGTGAACTGCGCTATTGCGACATAGGACTGGCGGAGATGAATCGCATCACAGGCCTGCAATTCGGTACTGTGACCGGTAGTATCGAGGCGCGTGACAAGAGGGTGTCGCGTGCATTGGCGTGGCTCCGGTCCAAGGAGATTCAGCCCTGATATTGCTGGGCACACCTTGCGGCTAATGCAGGACCGGAAAATCAGCTCGTCCGTCAGAAAACTCCACAACCCAGAGGCGCTAGCTAGGATGAGTTTTAGCGGCCGGAACCTATGCTGGGACGCATCGAGGAAAGGAACTCCTGATGGCGGCGAAGAGTTCTATGGCATCTTTCCGGATGATCGTTGTTCCGAAACAGGGATCGAGGAAGTTTGTCGACCGCATGCCTGCTAAATGCTGGGGCCAAAAATATGCAGTAAGGAACGCTGCAAGGGCGGCTATAGGTGTTCGCTTTTGACCCGCTATAATAGTGCTCCCTGAACGGGCATTAACCGGGTGCTGAAAGCATCGGCGGGTATTTCACTATTCATCCCGCAGAGTATCGGCCGGATTCAGTCTTATAATCCGCAGTGCCGGAATGAAGCTGGCCATGGCTGCGATCAGCACCAATCCGATCGCGACCGTTGCGTATGTGGTGGCATCATGCGTGCTTACTCCCCACACCAGATGCTCGAGCACTCGCGTCGAGAAAGCCGCCAGAAGGCAACCGGCGGCCACCCCCAGGGCCGCCAGCACAATGCCGGGCAGCGCAGCATCGCGCATGGTGCGTGACAAAGTTGAGCCCAGAGCCAGACGGATGCCGAGTTCCCGTCGCCGCTCCAGCACCGACTGCGACATCAGCCCATAAATGCCGATGATGGCGAGCAACAATGCGAGACCGGAAAGCGTCCCCAGCAGAGTCGCGTGAAATCTCTGCTGGGAGAGAGACTGCGAGCGAAGCTCGTTGATGGTACGAAATCCGGCAATGGGCAGGAGCGGATCGAGTGTCGCAGTGATTTCCTCAATTCCGCGCTTCACGCGGTCCGGTGAAGCCTTGACGCGCACGATCCAGTTCGGCTGAAACCAGGTGTGCAGTGTTGTCATGTTCCCGGATACCTGTGCCGCGGGAAAGTACACCGTGGGCGCCGGGGCAAGCGGCCCGAACGCGCCCCACCCGGACCGCTGCTGAACGTCATCTACCACGCCGATCACTTCACGAGCAACCGAGTCCACTGCGATATGGCTGCCGACCGGCTCCTGCTTCGAAAAGTACCGCTTCACGAACGCCTCGTTAACTAGCGCGACAGGCGCCGATTTGACGCCATCGCTGTCACGCAGATCCCGCCCCCGCAAAAGGGAGATGCGAAGAGCTCGCAAGAACCCCGCCGTGACATAGACTTCATCGGTCGTCAGCCAGTCCGGGCCAGCCTCAGGCCCATCCAGGCGCTGCAACCCGCCATTCAGCGCGCGCTCATAAGGCAGCGTCAGCGCAACCGCCGCCGCTTCCACTCCGGGAAGTTCGCGGATGCGGGCCAGTCCCGAATCGAAAAGCTTGTTCACGGGGTCGCTGGTGGCGTAGCGCGCATCATTCAGAGAAAAATGCGCCGTGATTACATTGGCTGGGTCGAAACCGGGGCGAAGATGATCCAGCCCTGTCAGGGTGCGAACCAGCAGCCCTGCGCCAATAACCAGCAGCACGGCCAGCGCGACCTCTCCCGCCACCAACAGACGCCGCGACCACCGTTTTCTCAAGCCGGCGACGCCACGCGTGCCGGCCTCCGTGAGCGCCGTTCGAATATCAACTACACTCGCTTCGAATGCCGGAAATACTCCGGCCAGCAGCGTCGCCAGCAGCGCAAGCGCCGCGGTTGCCGCCAGCACTCTCCCGTCCAATCGCGCCGATGCCGGGATGGGGAAACTGCCGCCGGCCAGATCCTTCAACGCCTTCAACCCCCATTTGCCAACGAGCAGCCCCAGCCCACCTCCAAGAATGGCCAGCACCAGCGTCTCAACCAGGAATTGCCGCAGCACCATGCCGCGTGACCCGCCAATTGCGAGACGCATCGCGATTTCGCGGGCACGCGTCGCGGCTCGCGCCAGCAATAGGCTCGCTACATTCGCACAACCAATCAGCAAGACCAGCCCGACCGCCGCCCACGCAATCAGCAGCGGTTTCTTCACGTCATCGGTCTCGCCTTGTTGCAGCGTGATGAGGTGCAGCCGTGCATACACATCGGCGCCCAATTTCCACTCGCGAATCATCGGCGCACCGATCGTTTCGATCTGAGAATCGGCCTGCGCCCAGCTTACTCCCGGTTTCAGGCGCGCCAGGACTTCATAATTGGTTCCCGATCCCTCACCGGTTCTCGATGGCCTGAGCGGAGTCCAGAGGTCAGCATAGTTCGAGTGGTAGCTTTCCGGCATCACGCCAATTACGGTATGCGCCTCGCCACTAAGCATCACCGGCTTCCCAACCACCGAAGCGTCTGAATGAAAAGCCCGCTGCCAGAAGGAATAGCTGAAAACCGTAACCGGCGCACCTCCCGGACGGTCCTCGTCACGAGTGAATTCACCCCCGACCATTGGCCGAACGCCTAGAATGCGAAAGAAGCCCGCGCCCACCCGCTGCGCCTGAATGTGCTGCGCACTGCCCACAGTGCCAAAATTCACGCCGTTGGCGCTACCGACGGCGGCAGAATCCAGATAAGTCACATGATCGCGGATCAGCTCCCAGGCGGCGCCATCCTGGGCGTTTATGGTCGCTTCCCTGCCGTGAGAACGAAAAACCCTCGCCACGTTCACGAGACGATCCGGCTCCGGATAC
>QHXW01000200.1 GCA_003223115.1 Acidobacteriota bacterium | reverse complement strand
GAGCAAACGCGGATGGGAATATTGGCAAAAGCGGACTAGACAGGCTGCGCAAATCAGTAGCTTACGTGTTTTCACAACACCCCTGTTTGGTTCGACTCCCGCCCTCCACCAACCTTATTTTTCAGATAAGCATCGAGCGGCAGCGACTATCTCTTCGGGTCACTTAGCTGAACCGTTTTCCCCGACGCGGCCGAGCGGCGGGCGGCATCCAGAATCTCCATCACCACGACGTTGACGGCGAGCGATGACGGGCCGGAGGGCTTCACTTCGCCGCGCACTACGGCCGTCAAATGCGACAGCGGGTCGTTATAGCGCGGATCGAGAGGGCGCGCGGTGAGTTCCTCTTCCTCTTTGCCGTCCAGGCGCACGCGAATTCGGTCCGCGCCGATGGTCCTGGCGAGACCGGCCTGACCGTAAACCTCGAGATCCTTGCGGTCGAACGGCCAGTTCCAGGAGGCCTGGATGATGCCTTGCGCGCGCGGGTAGGTCACGACGATGGTCGCCTCGTCGTCCACCTTCGGATAAATGTCCGGTTTGATCTGTTGGATCACGGCAGTCACGGACTGTGGGCGCTGGCCGTCCATCAGCCAAGTCATCAAGTCCGCTCCGTAGCAGCCGAAATCGAACAGAGCACCGGCGCCGTCAAGCACCGGGTCGGTGAGCCAGACGAAGAATTCCGGCTCGACACCGATCTCTTTTGGGCCGCGATGGCCGTCATGCGCCACCATCTTGCGAATGTCGCCGATGGCTTTCTCGCCTCGCGCGAGCGACCAAGCGGCCTGATTGCTCGGATACCAAGTGGTTTCGTAATTCACCAGCACGTGAATGCCGCTCTTCTTTTGCGCCGTTTCCATGGCGCGGGCCTGCTCCAGGCTGGTGCTCAGCGGCTTCTCCATCATCACGTGAATGCCGCGCGCCGCGCAGGCTTCGACAACTTTGGCGTGATCGAAAGTGCTGGTGAATACGACGACCGCTTGTGGCTTGGTCTGGTCCAGCATTTCTTCCAATCCGGAATAAACCAGCCGCCGATCGAGTTTGAAGCGCGCGATATAGGATTCGGCGACCTTTTGATCGGGCTCAGCGATGCCCACGATCCGCGCATCGTAGCGTTGGCCGAAGCGGCTCAAAAAGCCGCCCACGTGGCCATGAACCAGCCCTACGACGCCCAGTCTCATGGTTGGCACCTTTTTCAAATCCTGCACTTCGGTGCGCGTGCCATCGGGATCGAGCAGGTTGATGGCCCAGATGTTTTCCGCGTTGACCACCGGCTTCATCCAGCGTTCGAAGTTTGTACCGCGTTCCAGCAAGGCGTGGTAGGGCAGCGTGATCTCGGGCACCTCGAAATTAATGTGCTGCATGGAGCCGTAGTCGGCGCGGCTGGGCGGCTTGCCGTAAATCATGAGCTCGATGATGTCGCGGCGCTTGCCGGGAAAAAGCAGTTTGACCAACCGCAGCTCACCGCCCGGCGAATACCGCCAGAACTCCGCCATTCCAAGCTGGTCGTGGTAGAAGTGCATGGCGGCGTCGACACGCTCCTTCGGCACGACGACGCCCACGTGCTGGAGGTGATCGGAGATGCGGCGAGAGTGGAGAAACTTCCCGCGCGTTTTGGCTTCGAGTGACCCGTCCAGATACTCCACGAAGTCGAGGCGTTGCCCTTCGGGATCATGGAGCGAGAACGCCAGGTTGCCGTCGCTGGTCTGGGCCGCGGCGGGCGGATTCAGCCCCTGGGCCGACAACAAGCGGCGCAGCAATTCGATGTCCGTGGTCTGGAAAGCAATGCGCGTGAGCCGGACATTTTCGGTTGGCGACAGACCGGGCTCCAGTTCGATGTACTGGTCTTCGTTCACCTTGAAAAATGCGCTCGTGGTCCCGCCCGAGTTCTTCAGTTCGAACGCCTGCTGGTAGCCAAGCCGGCCGGTGTAGTAGGCGCGCGACGTCTCGAGATCGCTGACGCGAAAACTGGCGCACGCGATGCCCTCGAGTGGAAGCGGCTGGCCCCACGCGATGCCGGCGATGATGGGAAGCGAAAAGGCGGCGAGTCCAAGAATGAGCGAAACAAAGCCGGGTGAGCGAAAAATGGGCGAGCGCATCGTCCTCATGATTCATGATTATGGAGCAGTGGCTCGCTCGACGCATCCGGCGCATGAATGGTTGCGGGTTTCCCGGACGCGGCTCGACTCCCGCCGCGGCCATTAGTCGGCTTCGGGCAACCGGACCCGATGGCAGATCCTTCACGCGATGATGGTGCTATGACGCTCGGAGCCACCAGAACGTAAATTCTCATCGGAAAGTCCGGCGCGAGTGTAGTTCGGGTTCAGAGGGAGGATGGCTTGGAGTGGATCGAGAAGACCGGCTCCTCCGCAGAGATAGACCTCGAAACGGCGGTACTGGAGTGGTGCGCGGGAGGCTTGCCAGTGCCGAAGGTTCTCGGAAAAGATGGCGGCTTGCTAGTGATGGCCGCGCTCCCCGGGGTCAACCTGACCGAGACATCCATGGAACGCGCCGCGCAAATTATCGCCGAAGCTTTACATCTTGTTCATGGAATGCCAATAGAAAGGTGTCCGTTCATGGCTAGCTGGGCCTTGCGGCTGAGCCAAGGTGAGCTTCGGGTTCGCGCCGGATTGGTTGACGAATCCGACTTTGATGAAGCCAACCTCGGGCGTTCCCCAACCGACATTCTCGCCGAGTTGCAGTCGCTGCCAGCCTTGCCGGATCTTATGTGTTTTACCCATGGAGATGCCTGCCTGCCGAACTTCCTCACGCAGGACGGACAGTTAACCGGCATCGTCGATCTGGCACGGGCAGGCGTCACGCATCCTACGCAGGATTGGGCCTTGGCGCTCCGTAGCATCCGCGATAACTTCGGTCCGGATGGCGAACGATTGCTCCGCAAACACCTGCCGGATCACTCTGCGGATGAGGAATTGCTGCGACGATTTCTGCTACTGGACGAGCTGTTTTGAAGTGAGTGACGATCAGCGTCGCCGCGTTCAAAACGGCATAATGGAATCTCATCGTGCATGGAAAGACGATTATTGGCTGGGTGATTCTGGCGGGCGTTTTAACCTTTGCCCAGCAGCCCGCATCACCAGACCGCGCGCTCGACGAAGCGGCCACCGCCTTCGAACAAGGGAAAACCGCCGAAGCCGAGCAGAAGGTTCACTCTGTTCTCGAGAGGCATCCCTCGGATCTGCGCGCGCTCCTGCTTGCCGGCGCCATCCTCGATTCCGAGCAGCGCTACAGCCAGGCCGAGCGGTACCACCAGCGCGCGCTGAAGATCGCGCCGGGTTCGGCTCAGGTGCTCAACAATGTCGCCAATCACTACCTGGCAAGCGGCAAGCAGAGCCAGGCCCGCGACTTTTACCTGAAGGCGGTCGCGGTCGACCCTCGGCACCCCAATGCCAATCTTCAACTGGCGCGGATGAGCGTGGAAGACAAACAGGGCCGCCAGGCGCTTGCCCATTTAAGCCGCATCGGAAATTCCAACAGTAGCGATCCCGTCATGCTCGAATTGCGAGCTCGCGCCCTCAGCCTGACCGGAGAATGCTCTCGGGCCCGTGATCTCGCGAGCCGGCTCGAGAGCCAGCCGGGAGGTGATTGGCGCCTACATTTCTCGGCTGGAGCGGTTTATGCCGGATGCAAGCTGTATGACCAGGCGGAGGCGTCGTTCTCGCGCGCCATGGATGGCGATCCGCGAAACTTCGACATCCTTTACAACCTGGGCCTGGCCGCACTTCATGCGGGTCACACCGTGCGCGCCGCCAGCGTGTTCGAAGTCGCGCTGAACCAGCGCCCGCAAGACGCCGATTGCCTCTATGCGCTTTCCCAGGCGTATCTCCAGGGAGAGAGAACGGTCGACGCCGCCGCGCTTTTGACCAAGGCAGAAAGACTTGCGCCTGGCCGCGCCGATATTCTTCTGCTTCTCGCGCAAGTTTCCACCGCGCTCGAGTTCTACCAGGACGCAGCCGATGCTTACGAGCGGTATCTCAAGTTGAAGCCCGGTGACGAGGTCGCCCGCCGAGAACGCAGTTTCGTGCTGGCCAGCTCCGGCCAGGTCAAGCGCGCCTTGCCGGACCTCGACGCGTACGTACGCAAGCATCCTCGGGATGCGATGGGTTTCTATGAACTGGCTGTTGCGCAGGCAATCCAGGACCACGGCAAGGCTCTGCAGTCGCTCGATCATGCTCTGACGCTCGACACCGGGCTGACGCAGGCTCGTTACATGCGTGCCGTGCTGAATCTGGACGACGCGAAACCAGCGGCTGCGATCGAGGACTTGCTGATCTTGTCGGAATCGCAGCCTCGCAACTATCAGATCCTTGTGCGGCTCGGGCAGGCATACCTGGCGCTTAATCGCATGAGCGATGCCCAGCAGATTTTGAGGCGAGCGTTGGATCTGGCTCCGAACGCTCCCTCTGTCCTAGCCGTCTACGCACAGGCTCTGGAGAAACAAGGCCGTAAAGACGAGGCAACCGCGATTCTGTTCCAACTCAAACAGTCCGGGGCCTCTCTCGAGAACCGAAGGCCGCGTTCCGGCCTGATTGCCTATCTCAGACTGCCCCCGGCAGAGCAGCGCGCCCGGTACCTTGAAAATCTACGAAAGAGCGCTGCTGCCGCCCCCGGCGATCTTCGCTGGAATATGAGGTTGGGAAGGGAATTGCTGTTTGATGGAAAAAAAGCCGAAGCTCTGGAGATTTTTCGGCAGATCAGGACGGTCACATCTGACCCTGAGGTGCTCGGGCAATGTGGGGCGATGCTGCTTCAATTCGAGCAATATGAGACTGCACGGCAATTCCTGGAAGCAGCAGCGGCGGCCGCTCCATCGCTTAGCGCCATCCGGCTCGATCTTGCAACCGTCCTGTTTCACGTCGATGGTGCTGAGACCGCACTGAGTGAACTGGACAAGATCCCGGAGGCAGACCGGAAAGGCGACTACTACCTGCTGCGGGCCCAGCTTTTGGATTCACTGGGCAAGATTCCAGAGGCGGTGGCCGCGTTGAACCGCGGCATGCAGGCGGCGCCCACAAAAGCCAGCCTCTACTTTCAGGCCGCCTCTTTTTTGCTGAAGCACAACCAAAACAGGGAGGCGCTGGCTTTGCTCGAACAGGCCAACAGCATCGTCCCCGATGTGCGCGAGTTGCTTTTGGCCCAATGGGTGACACTGATTTTGCTCCAGCACGACATCGATGCCAAGAAGCTGCTGGCGAGGATTCAGGCGCGCTGGCCGGAGTGGGACCAGCCCTATTTGTTAAACGGGATTTTCCTCGAAATGCAGCTCCACTCAACCGAGGCGCGACAATCGCTGGAGACGGCCATTGCTTTGGGCGCCGATACCTCGGAGGTGTATTATTATCAAGCCCTGGCCATCACGCACTCGGCTCCGGAGGAGGTGGAAGCCGCGGAGAATGCCATCACACGCGCGCTGGCACTGGCTTCGAAAGACCCGTGGGCTTACCTGCTGGCGGGAAAAATCGCGCTCGCCCGAAAGGACTACTCCACGGCAATCCGGTACCTGCTCAAGGCGACGCGTCTTCAGCCGGCGTTGATCCCGGCCCATTACGCCCTACGCAGCGCGTACCAGGCGCTTGGAGACCAGCAGAAATCCGCTGCCGAGTTGGAAGAGATCAAGCGCATCGGACAGGAGAACGCCGTCTCAGATCAGAGACCCATGGCCGACTTTCTCTTCACCGTGCGACCGCCCATGTGACCTGGCGCCGAGCGGCACGCAAGTACTCGATCTCGCCGGTTGGCCTGCCGCCACCGGTTCGCGCGTCAAGGCAAACTCGCGATATCGACCAGAACTCGTAATGACGATATCCGCCTGCCTGTTCCTTCTTTTTTCATTACAAACAGCACTGGAATCCGCCGTGCCAGGATCGTGGAACCATAGTGCGTGTTCGCGGCATCCACCAGCCACGTCTGGAGTCACGAATCGCACGGATTGGATCACAAGGCGAGGGGTGGTGACCTCGGACCAAGATTCGTTAGCACGCTCGAGCAGCCAGCGATCCAAATTCGACAGGCGATCAAGCTCGGTCTCCGCATCTGTGGTGAACAGAACGGAGAGCGGTTTCTCGCCCGCAGTTTGGCCGGCGTTCGGCGATCCGATCACGTGCTCTATGGCAGCGCGATCAGCCGCTCCTTCAGCCTAAGCGGAGGCGGTGGATACCGGCAGGGTACAAATTACCGCTTTCATACCCTCCACAATAAAACAGCGCGGTGCAAAAATCTTTCCCTTTTGCGGTATAAAATCTGGTAATCAATCGTCTTTAGTAGAAAGACATAAGGGGGATATCATCCGCCGGAATCTGACCGGCGAGAACTGGTGTGGGATGGAAGCTCCTTGTTTTCAGCGAATCCGATGGCGTCTAGCTGTGTTGTCCGGATAGCAATGGAAGAGAGCTATGCTGCTTCCGAGGGACTCCCGCTGGACGCTGAACTCTCCTTCAGCATCCGGAATAGCTCTGCCCTCAAGCAAAAGGTCACCAAGGTCTTCGAGCTATTGCGCGACCCCGTTTATCGATACTTGTTCAGAATTCTCGGTGATCCGGCGAGTGCAGAAGATCTGACGCAGGAGGTCTTCTTGCGGTTGTACCGTCATCTCCACGGCGGCGGTGGAGTAGCGAATGTGCGGGCCTGGGTCTTTCGAGTGGCGCACAACCTGGCGATTGACCATCAGAAGAAGAAGGTTCATCTGGAGCCGTTCGACGCTCCTACCTGGTATCAGGCCCCCGATCCCGCTCCGTGCGCCGAGGATAGGGTCTTGGAGGACGAACGCCAGAGAAGGCTGCAGCGCGCTCTCAGCGAACTGTCTAGTGAAGAAAGGCACTGTTTGGAGCTGAGAGCAGAAGGCCTGTCCTATCAGGAGATCGCAGACGTCTTAGACATCCGGCTACCCACGTTGGTCAAGTACTTGGGCCGGATCATCAGGAAGCTAGTGAGACAGACTGCCTATGTTTAGTTTCTGGCGCCACCGGTTATTTCGTCAGACCTGGCACCCGTCATTTGAAGAACTGATGCTCCACCTGGACGGTGAGTCAGCTTCAAACGGGGGCCGGGTTGGGACGCACACGAAGAACTGCTGGTCCTGCCGGCTGAGGCTCGAAAAGATAGATCACGCGATTTCGGAATTCATGGAATCTCGAAACGCATCGTTCGCGGGCCCGCCGGCGCTCCCCAGACAGGCCTTGCAGAGCTTTGCGGCCAGACTGGACCGGCTGGATGACGAATGCGGTTCTCCCAGCCTTTTTTCGGGCCTGGTCCGCGAGTACGCAGAGGGATTGTTTACTCAGCGAGCTTCGCCCCGGCTGGCCTTCTTCCTGGCATCCTTGTGCCTCATAGTCGTGGCCTTCGTCCGATTGAACTTGCCGCAATCGGTCTCGGCCAAAGAGATCTTGTTTCAGGTGAGACAAGCCGAAGCCCGGCAGTTGATGCAACTATCCGCGCCAATTGTCTATGAGAAATTTCAGTTACGCCGCAGTTTCCGAAGCCGTCTGGAGACGGTTACCTGGGAAATCTGGAATGACACGCGAAACAATCGTATGCGGCAACGCGTGAATGCGACGCCAACGGCCATCCCTGCGGTTCTCGAGGATTACGCGGAAGTGTTCCGGAGACACCAGGCAGACCTCGGCCGGC
Source organism: Acidobacteriota bacterium (assembly GCA_003223115.1). Lineage (GTDB taxonomy): Bacteria > Acidobacteriota > Terriglobia > Bryobacterales > Bryobacteraceae > QHXW01. The sequence goes on along the minus strand of QHXW01000200.1, from coordinate 701 downwards.
CGCTGTCTCCCTCCAATTACGAACTCTGGCGGGGTTCGATTACGCAGGAGTCGGAGAAAGTGTTCGAAGGTAGACTTCCCGATGGCGTCAGAGCCACGATCCTCAAGGTTTCCGGACGTGGACCTTTTCCCATTGGTGCAATCGTCGGCGTCGAATTCACGGTGCGCGCAGCAGACTGGCACCCGGTTGGACAACGGCTTCTGATTCAAAAACAGGACGAGGTCGTGGATTATTCGCTGGGGGAAGTTGCTTTCGACGTCATGGCTCTCAACACAGTGCCTTCCTCGATCTTTGCCGAACTTGCTCCGGCTAGCGCGCGGACTTTGGAAACGGCGGTGCGGCGGTTCATGCCCGTTCCGGTCCACAGCGATTTATGGCCCGCGGAAGCCGATCTGCTGCCCACTGAAGCTGAGTTGACAGCCGCGGAAGTCGAAGCACGGTACGCGCTTCATAGTGTGCGGGCGTGCATCGGGAGGCCGATTGCAATACGCGTGGGCGTCGGGCAGATCGAAGTCGAGGGAGTGGTGGATAGCGACGAGCGTAAAGCTGAGGTGTTGCTTGCGATGCGCGGCATCCCGCATGTCGCTGCCGAGGTTCGCAGTGTGGCAGAAGCAGTAGAGAATCTTGGTGGTCGAGAACTGATCTCGACACCTCTCAACCAACTGCCGGGCGCCGACACCACAAAGCCAAGGCTACCGATA
>QHXW01000204.1 GCA_003223115.1 Acidobacteriota bacterium | reverse complement strand
AGAGCGGGAGTTGGTCTCCAACGCCTCGCAGCCGTCACCTGGATTCTTCTGATCGCGTTCGCCTGGACCTCGGCCTTCGTTCTCAGACACTCCAAATTGGCCCGCCGGGACCACCTCACTCCCATCGCCGTCGCTGCTCAGTGGCGCGCCTGGGTGTCCAAGACTCCGCCCCCGATTCGAGTACCTGACTGAGCGGCGTGGCCCCTATCCAGCCCACCTGAACGTGCCCCCGTTTGCTCATACGCCAGCGGACCGTAGCCATTCGTCCCATTTCTACTGGCGAACGCTTCCCCCCACCAATCGTCCACTGAACTTCTGCCCAGGGCCCTTGTCAGACCGCTCATGATGGCGCAAATCCCCCTCTGCGAATCTCCTTTCTCCTCACTCAACCTCCAAGCATTTCCGGTGGCTGACACGGCTTCTCCGGCCTCTATGCGAAGTTCCTGGGATCGGCCGCCGTACCATAGACAGACACTTTGCCTGTCGCGTACGCTAATACGCATGTTTAGCAAGAGTCTATTTCTGAGCGTGGCGATGGCGCTCGGCCCCTCGGGAAGTTTCTTTTCTCGCAGGCGGCCGCAAGCCCGGAAGCGTACAATTTCCTGGAGATCACTGTGAATATGGTAGCGCTTGATACGCGCAATTGAGTCTGGGAGCCTGGTTCTTGACACTTCACGAGATCGACACTCCGGCGCTACTGCTCGACCTGGACGCGATGGGACGCAATCTGGCCAAGATGGCTGCATTTTTCGGGAACGGTCCTACCAAACTTCGCCCGCACTACAAAAACCACAAATGTCCGGCGCTGGCGAGCAGGCAGATCGCGGCCGGAGCCATCGGGATGACGTGCGCCACGCTTTCAGAAGCCGAGGCCCTGGTTTCTAACGGCATCACAAGCCTGCTGCTCTCGGGCGAGGTTGCAGGCGATCGAAAAATTCAACGCTTTATCGAACTCGCGCGCCAAGCCGATGTGATCGCAGCCGTGGATGACGCCCGTGTGGCGGAGGCGGTTGCGGCGGCAGCCCGCCAGAAGAACTGCCGCGCTAGCGTCGTCGTGGATGTCGATGTGGGGCTCAAGCGTACGGGGATCAAACCGGGTGAGCCCGCCCTCCAATTGGCCCGGAAGGTGTTGGAGGAAGGGCTTTCGCTCCGCGGGCTGATGGGCTATGAAGGCCGCCTGACGCAGCCGGCCGGGCCGGAAAAGGACGCCGTCTACAGTCTGGCTATGAGCACTCTCGTCGATTGCCGCTCTTTGCTCGAGCGCAACGGCATACCTGTCGAGATCGTGAGTGGCGGTGGAACCAGCACGTACTCGTTGTCCCGCCGATTTCCCGGTGTGACGGAAATTCAGAGCGGCTCGTACCTGGTGATGGATACGGATTACCAGAAGACATGCGCCGATTTCGAACTCGCCCTTACCGTGCTCAGCACCGTGATCAGCAAGACCCAAGGGGAACGGTTGATCGTGGACGCCGGGCTCAAGTCCGTCAGCAGCGAACGTGGCATGTCCACCATAAAAGAAAGGCCCGGTTTGCGGTTGCGGAAGCTGAATGCCGAGCATGGGATCATCGACATCCTGGATGCTGCCGATTCATGCAACGTCGGCGATACCATCGAGATCTGGCCGCATTACAGCGATGCTACGATCAATCTCCATGAACGCATCTACGGTGTCCGTAATGGACAAATTGCAGAAATCCTGAAGCTCCAGGGTTAAGCGGCAAATCGAAATCTGCTGAAAGGTTGAGCGCATGAGCCATTTACCGGATTACCTGGAAGGCGCAGTCGATTTGCACGTCCATAGCGCCCCGGATGTGGATCGGCGGCGCTTCGATGACCTGCAACTGTCGCGCGCGGCCAAAGAGGCGGGCGTGGGAGCGGTGCTCATCAAGTCGCATCAGAACTCTACGGTAGAGCGTGCTTGGCTGGTGTCGCAATGTGTCCCCGGAATCCGCGTGTACGGAGGTCTCGTGTTGAACGAAACAGTGGGCGGGCTCAATCCGGCCGCAGTGCGGCTAGCTCTCGAATTGGGTGCGCGCCAAATCTGGATGCCGACGCGGTCTGCACGGAATCATCGCGCACATCACGGCCAACCAGGTGGAATCTCCATTCTCGATGAGCATGAGAAGCCGCTGGCCGTCGTGGAGGAGATCGTTCAGGCGGTAGCGCAAAGCGACTGTATCTTAGGTACTGGTCATTTGAGCCCCGAGGAGACTTCCAGCTTGATTGATCTCGCCTCGAAATTCGGCGTGCGTAAGATTCTGGTGACACATCCGGAGTGGGGTCCTACTTTTTATTCCTACCAAGCCCAGAAGGAACTCGCCGGACGCGGCAACGTATTCTTCGAGCGCTGTTTCGTATCGACCACGCACCTGTGCGGGTCCGTTCCCTTCGAGACAATCGAGCGCGCGATCATTGAAACCGGTGTCGAACGGACGATTCTTTCCACCGATCTGGGGCAGCCCTCGACCCCTCCACCCGCCGAAGGCTTGCGCCTCTATGCCGAGCGGCTGCGCAGCACGGGTTTTTCGGTGGATCAGATTCGTGTCATGATGCAGGCGAATCCTGAACGGCTGCTGGATCAGCATTCGACGGATCACATATGAAGCCGAATCGATTTCGACAGGCTCGAGTCAAACCACGCACGTCATACGCTCCGGCATAGTCGATATAATCTCTGGTCTCGGAGGGTTGGATGAAAGCCTGGCTCTGCGTGCTGGCGTTGCGCCTATTCGCGGTTGAAATCTCCACCGCACAGGAGAATGACTTAACCGCGGGCGAGCCCTTGTTTCGCCTGCACTGCGCCGAATGTCACGGCATGGACGGCGAGGGCGGTCGAGGACCTGATCTGAGGAGAGGCGTGTATCAGCACGGATCGAGCGATGAAGCGCTGTACCGCACGATATCGAAAGGCATCGCCGGTACCCCCATGCCCGCGACCAGTATTTCGGATGCCCAGTTGTGGCAGATTGTCCGATACATTCGCGGAGTCGCCGGCAGAGTGCGTGTCACGGTTCCGGGCAATTCGGCAGCTGGAGCAAAACTGTTTGGCGGCAAGGGCGGCTGCCCGAAGTGTCACATGATACGGGGTGAAGGTGGCAGGCTCGGTCCGGATCTGACCTACATCGGCTCGCAGCGGTCTCCCACTCACCTGCGCGCGTCGATTCTCAGGCCGGATGAGGAAATCAGCCCCGCGTATTGGTCGGTCGAGGCCTCCGATCAGGATGGTAAAGTTTACTCCGGAATCAGACTGAATGAGGACACTTATAGCATTCAGTTCATCGATCTAGACGAAAATCTGCATTCTCTCGCGAAGCAGAATCTCCGAACCCTCACTGTCGACAAGAAGAAATCGCGTATGCCCGGGTATGGTGGAATGTTGACGGCCGCAGAACTGGACGATCTCGTGGCCTACTTGTACTCGCTGCAACGGAATGCGAGGCTCCCATGAAAGCGATCTGCGTTGTTGCCTTGGCTGCCGGGTCGCTAGCGGGACAAGTTAGCTATCAAAGACTGCTCGATGCGGAACGAGAACCCGGGAACTGGATGACGTATTCGGGCAACTATAGCAGCCATCGGCACAGCAGGCTCGAAGAGGTCAATCGCGATAATGTCAGCCGCCTGCGATTGAAATGGGCGTTCCAGATGAAGACGCTCGAGCAAGTTGAGACGACGATGCTGGTGGTGGATGGCATCATGTACCTGACGCAGCCGCCCAACGACGTGTTTGCGCTGGATGCCGAAAACGGCCGCCCATTTTGGCATTACCGGCGCAGCCTTCCGGAACGGATTAACGTGTGTTGCGGGCAAGTGAACCGCGGCCTGGCGATGCTCGGTGACCGGCTGTTCATGGGAACCGTGGATGCGCACCTGGTGGCGCTCGACCGCAAGACAGGCACCCTGATCTGGGATGTCGAGGTTGCCGATTACACCAAGGGGTACAGTGTGACAGTAGCGCCGCTGGCAGTGAAGAACGAAGTGATTCTAGGGATTTCCGGCGGCGAATACGGCATTCGAGGCTTCCTCGACGCATACGATCCCCGTGCCGGGAAACGTTTGTGGCGGTTCTACACGATTCCGGGCCCAGGCGAGCCGGGACATGAAACTTGGTCCGGGGACTCGTGGAAAACCGGCGGCGCTCCTACGTGGGTGACCGGCTCTTTCGATCCAAAACTGAATCTGATCTACTGGGGCACCGGCAATGCCGCGCCGGACTGGAATGGCGACGTACGGCTGGGTGACAACCTTTATTCCTCGAGCGTGATTGCGCTCGACGCCGATACGGGCAAGCTGAAATGGTACTTCCAGTTTTCACCGCACGACGTGCACGACTGGGACGCTGTCCAGGTTCCGGTGCTGGTGGATGCGGAATTTCGCGGAATCGAGCGGAAGCTCATGTATTGGGGTAACCGGAATGCGTTCTTCTATGTGTTGGACAGAGAAACGGGTGAATTCCTCACTGCCAAGCCATTTACGACCCAAACGTGGGCTGAGCGAATCGACGAAAAAGGGCGGCCGGTCGCGCGGCCCAATTCCGATCCGACCCGCGAGGGCACGGTGATTTCCCCTGGCCCAGAGGGCGGCACGAACTGGTATTCGCCCTCATACAGCCCGGTGGCGAAGCTGTTTTATCTCTCGGTCTGGGATTTTGCGAGCAAGTTCTACAGCGGTGACGCTCCGTATCAAGCAGGAACGCATTTCTTCGGAAGCGTGCCGATGCGGCTGCCCAATGATCCCGGCAGCGGCGCGGTTGAGGCTATCGATCCATCAACCGGTGAAGTCCGGTGGAAATACCCGCTCTACAGCATGCCGCTGACCGGTATTCTTTCAACCGCCGGTCACCTGGTATTCGGCGGCACCCTGGAAGGCCAATTCTTCGCACTCGACGCCGCTACCGGCAAGGAGCTCTGGCATGCCAATACGGGCGGCATGATTGCGGCTGGGCCGGTCAGCTATCTCAACAAGGGAAAACAACTCGTATCGATTGCGGCAGGCACCGCGATTTTCACGTTTGGGCTGGAGTGAAGCGATAGCAGCCGGAGAACCGCAATCATCCCCTCAGGTACTTGTTGAAGAAATCTAGCGTGCGCTGCCAGGCGAGCTTGGCGAATGCCTGCTTAGCAGGCACCGCACGTTTCAAATGCCTCAGGCAGCCTGGTGGCTAGGCTCGTGGTGAAGTCGCATCAGCTGGTCGGAGCGGAGTGCGAGAGACGCGTAGGCTTGACCGGCGTCGTCGCTGAACTCAACCTCGAACACGTCGGGCGCAAGGGTCTCAACGACGGTGCCGACCTGTCCCCGCAACAGCCCTTTCTCTGGGACATCTTCGAGCAAGGCAACTACAGCCAGCATCTGGATTTCAGCCATCGCGTACCTCACCTCAATAGTACAAAACAACTGGTCAGCCGCGGAAATCCCTCGACGCGACGGATGATCCATGCGCTACGAACCGCCGCGCCGCGATCGTTCCGTATAAGCTCAAAATCGACGATGTACCGCTCACCGTGTTCGTCGGAATCGCCCTCGGTAGCGGTTGCCTCGCGCGCCGCACGAAGCAACTCCAGGCGAAGGAACTCCGCATCGGTCTGAGCGAAACCGAGGACCGCGGCGAAGATGCGAGCCTTGTGCCGCCCGCGTGGATGAGACGGATTTAGGCAGTAGTCTCGAAGCTTGGCGATTTCCACGACTGCCTGCTCGCCTCCGGGCAGCTTCATCTCGCTTGAGCGTAACAGATCGTCGGGACCAGCCCCAAGGCCTCCTGGCCTGCTTTTGAAACACTCAGCGAATTCATGTTGAGCGAGAGATCGTGATGACTGCAAACGGCGTCCTGCACTCGAATATTCCAGCTAGTCACCAAGAGAAACCGCCGGAAGGGATGACCTCACCTCAGGTATTTGTTGAAGAAATCGAGAGTGCGCTGCCAGGCGAGCTTGGCCGCAGCCTCGTCATAGCGCGGCGTCGTGTCGTTGTGGAAGCCGTGATTGGCGCCCTCATACATGTGCATGGTGTAGGTCACGTGATTGAGTTTGAGCGCCTCTTCGTAGTCGGGCCATGCCGCGTTGATCCGCGTGTCCAGGGATGCATAGTGAAGCAGCAGAGGCGCCTTGATGCCGGCAGTCAGCGCCCACCGGTCCGGAAAATTGGCATCCACGGCTGACGCGGTTGAGATCGGAGCGCCATAGAAGGGAACCGCGGCGGCAAGGTCCGGGCCCATCCGCGCAGCCAATGTGTTGGAAACGCCGCCTCCAAAGCAGAAGCCAACCAGGCCTATCTTGCCGGTGCAATCGGCACGCTCTTTCAGCCAGTACGCCGCTGCCAGGAAGTCCTGGCTCATCTTTTTCCGATCGACCTGTCCGAACAGCTTCGCACCTTTCTCATCATCGCCGGGGTAGCCGCCAACACTCGTGAGGCCGTCGGGCGCGAAAGCCATAAAATTCGCGGTGCCTAAGCGTCGCGCCACGTCCTCGATATATGGATTTAAGCCCCGATTCTCGTGCACCACCAGCACTCCGGGCAGTTTGCCGCTGGCCGTCGCGGGACGAACCAGGTACCCGCGTATGCTTCCATTGCCTTCCGGCGAGGACACAGTCGCGTACTCGGTCTTAATGCGTATGTCGTCTTTAGGAACCTGTTCCGCCCACGCGTAGTTGGGGCGGAGGCTCTCCCATATCGCGGTGGCGGTCAAGCCACCGGCCGCGAACTTTTTCGCGCCGTCCAGGAATTCACGGCGGTCGATATCGCCGTGAACGTAACGGTCAAAGAGGTTCAGCAACTCCTGTGGAAAATCTTGCGCTGTCTTTCGTTCCATACGAATTGCCTCCTACCCGGCGCAAAGGATATCACATCAGCGATCTCGGAATCGCGCAGCCGCGTTTCTTGATTCATAAAACATTGATACCGGATAGTTTTAACATCCAGATGACTAGCCAAATGGCGATTGCTGCCACTACAACATACCTAACCCGGCGTAGCCGGAACCAAAAAGGGTACACAAGTCCGATTCTTTTCGAATGGCCACCAAATCCGCATGGATAAAGGGCCAAACGGCACTATCGAAAAATTTCCTGCCAGAAAAAACAACGATTTCATGATAAAGGTACTATTACCTAATTGGCATTAGGTGTCGTTAGCTTTTCCGGTGTCGCTAGTTTTTCCGGTCGCTAGTTTTTCCGGTTGACACGTTTTGGGCTTCGGTGATATAAGCCTGAGACCAAGGAGATTACTGATGAATCCGGGACAGAGTCCGGCATTTCTGCTCATTGCGCGCTGGTTCCGTTCCTGCCTGGGGCGCGTCCGGGGTACCTCAATCGGGCCACGAAGCGCCATGGTACGGGCCGAATTAATTATTGCGCTGCTGGCGCTCACGCTGCCTATCGTATTTGGCCAGGCTGTGTCCGGAGTCCTGACGGGCTACGTTACGGATCCTTCCAAAACACCCGTACCCGGGGCCGTGGTGACCGCAACGGAAAAGCGCACAGGCGTGACAACCAAGCGCAACACAGATGCTTCCGGTCTCTACATCATCACCAACCTGGTGCCCGGCGTTTACAGTATCAGCGTTGAAGCCCCGGGATTTCAAAAGTCGGTGCAGGAAAACATCACGCTCAGCGTTGACTCCAAGGTGGCGATCGACGTTCAGCTCACGATTGGGACAGTAACTGAAGCTGTGACGGTGAGCGGCGCCCCACCACCGCTGCAGACGGAGAAGACCGATGTCGCGGTTGTCATCTCGGCGCAGCAAATAGAGGCGCTGCCGGTGGTAGGCCGCAACGTATCAGAACTGTACAACTTGGTGCCCGGAGTGGTAAAGAACTTTTTCCAGATTGGGAAAGGCGAAAATCCGTCCGAGTTCAACAACACGATGGTCAATGGGCAGTTCTTCGGAAACAGTGAATACCAGATAGACGGCGTCACGGACACTGCTTACGGTTTCAGCGGTTTTCAGATCATCGTTCCCAACCAAGAATCGGTTCAAGAAATGAAAATAACGACCGCCGATTACGATCCGGAATATGGAAGCTCGGCCGGGATGGTGGCGCAGTACGTGACGAAATCTGGAACCAACGATGTCCATGGGTCGGTATTTTGGTTCAATCGCAACAAATTTTCTTTCGCCGCAGATCCGTTCACCGAGAAAATTCCGGGGACCGGCAAAGATGGAAAGGGCTTCGGACCTGCTCCATTCAACTGGAACCAGGGCGGTTCGAGCCTAGGCGGCCCGATCAAGAAGAATAAGATGTTTGCATTCGGCGATTACCAGTTGGCCCGCGCCAGCCAGGGAGCCTCCCTCACTGCCACAGTGCCCAACGACGCATTCCGTACGGGAGATTTCAGCGCACTTGCCTCCTCGAACCCGATTTTTGATCCTCTCTCGGGAAATGCCGATGGCGCCGGGCGTCAGCAGTTTTCTTGCAACGGCGTGCTGAACGTCATCTGCCCGGGCCGCATCAGTCCGGTAGCCCAAAAGCTGTTGAAACTGCTGCCCGGTCCGAATTTGAATCAAGCTA
>QHXW01000198.1 GCA_003223115.1 Acidobacteriota bacterium | reverse complement strand
CGCGCGCCATCTTCCGGGGAAAGATCGAGCATCTCGCTGCGGCGGAGGGGCGAACCGTAGCGCTCGGTCTGCACGCCGGTGTTGAATGAATCGAGGCGGCGCCCGGTGGTCAAACGGATGGGATAGTCTTCGTCGAGCTGGTCGACGGGGGGGGCGAACTCGACTGCGATGAACGGCGCACGCGGACCGATGAGCGGAGTTTGCCAGAGACGGCTGTGAAGATACATCTCGCCCGGATGAGACTCGTCGTAGCAGGGCCATTGGATACCACCGAGCTCCTCCAGACGGCGGTAGCTCATGCCCGCGTGCATCGGACTAAGCTGGCGCACTTCGTCCCAGATGCATTCCGAGTTCGGCTCGCCCCAATCATGGCCGAGACGCCGAGCCAGCGCGTAAAGGACTTCGATGTCGTCGCGTATTCCGGTAGGCGGAGGCACGGCGCGCCGGACCCGCTGCACGCGGCGCTCGCTGGAGGTGACGGTGCCTTCGGTTTCGCACCAGCCGGCAGCGGCTGGCAGAACCACGTCTGCCATCGCAGCGGTCCGGGTGTAGAAGAGGTCTTGGACGACGAGGAATTCGAGGCCGCCCAGCAGCTTGAGGGCGCGGTGGCGGTCGGCCTCCGAATCGGCGGGATTCTCGCCGAGAGCGTAGAGGACGGTTAACTCACCGCGCTCCATAGCATCGAACATAGCGTTCAAATGCCAGCCGCGATTGGGCTCGATCCGGACGCCCCAGGCACGCTCGAATTTCGCGCGCAATTCGCCGTTCTCAACGTGCTGGAAGCCGGGCAGGCGGTCGGGGATCGCGCCCATATCTCCACCCCCCTGGACGTTGTTCTGGCCGCGCAGCGGGTTGAGACCACTGCCGTAGCAGCCCACGTGGCCGGTAAGGAGGCCGAGGTTGATGAGGGCGACGACGTTGTCCACCGCGTTGTGATGCTCGGTGATGCCGAGTGTCCAACAGATTTGGGCGCGCTCAGCCCGAGCGTAAGCGTGTGCAGCTTCCCGGATGACTTCGGCGGGCACGCCCGTCTCGCGCGCCGTGCGCTCGAGCGTGTACTTCTCGACGCAATCCCGGTAAGCGTCACATCCGCTGGTGGCGTGCTGAATGAACCATTCATTGGCCAACCCGCAAACGATGATTTCACGAGCCATGGCGTTGGCCAGCGCGATGTCGGAACCGACGTCGAGGCCCAGCCACACGTCAGCCCACTGTGCCGAGGACGTGCGCCGCGGATCCACGACGTAAAGCCGGGCCCCATTGCGCACCCCCTTCAACACGTGATGGAAGAAGATGGGGTGCGTCTCCCGCGCGTTCGACCCCCAGAGCAGGATCATGTCCGTTTCTTCAATTTCGCGGTACGAACTCGTACCGCCGCCCGCCCCAAAGACCGTCGCCAGACCGACGACGCTGGGGGCGTGTCAAGTCCGGTTGCAACTGTCGATATTGTTGCTCCCTATCACCGAGCGAACGAACTTCTGGGCAACATAGTTCAACTCGTTCGTGGTCTTTGAGCAACTGAACATGCCGAACGTCCGCGGGTCGTGCTTCTCGATCGCGGCTCGGAACCCCTGGGCAACGCGGTGGAGCGCCTCGTCCCATGCGACCGGACGATGTCCGCCATTTTCGCGGATCAGCGGTTGAGTCAGGCGGTTATTCGATGGAATCACCATGTTCTGTTTAGAATAGCCCAATCACGCGCTCTGTCTGTGGGTCTGTCAGCATCGTAGTACGCTGGTCCCTGAACGATTCCCACTCTGACTCGTAAATTCCAGCTGGGCGAAGATGGCTACGTCGATACCGAGTTTGAGCAGTTCGCCGTGAATCTTTCGGTGCCAAGCAATCACGGTCTCGGGCTTGACGACGATGAGTGCGGAGCGCCAGTCAGCCCACACTCCGCACTCGTTTACCAAATCACTTTCTTGGCGACCTTTACAAATTTGACAGTACTATGAGCCACTATAACCGCTCCATGCACCACCGTCTTACCAGTCCATGTAATGACCCCGGCTTGGGCCACTAACGGCGAGATTGCCAAAAGAACTATAATTGCCTTTTTCACTGGATCACCTTCTTGGATGAATGGCGGGATCAGAACTGCAGCCGCAGGCTGTACTGCATCTCACGGCCACGGTTCTGCTGGTCCAGGGTTCTGCCGAAGGTCGAGCTCGTGACGCTCATGTCCGGATTGGTCGGCACGAAGCTGTTAGTCAGGTTGTAGGCTTCGAACCGGAACTCCAGATTGCAACGTTCCTTGATGGCGAACGTCTTAGTTAAGGTCGAATCCATGTTCCAATAACGCGGACCCGTAACGCCGGGGTACTGCCACGGATTAGTTCGTAGGGTATATGGCAGCGGTCGCTGAAACTTCGACGTATCGAACCAGCGGTACCGAGTGGGGTTCGCTAGTTTCGGATTGGAACCGTCAGTGATCATCTGGCCGAACCGGAGGAATGGTCCGGAATTGACCAGCAACAGGTGACTGGTCTGCCAGCCGCCGATGATGGCGTTCAGCACAGGGTGGACGTTGGACAGATAGCGGCGTCCTTTGCCGAAGGGCAAATCGTAGGAGCCGGCCACACTTGCCCGGTGCCGCGGAAAGTTGCTGGGAATCAAAATCAAGTGATTCGCGTACCGGTCAATCGCGTTGAAGAAATCTGAGCTGGATTCCTGGTTGTAGTTATACGCAAACAGGAAGCTGAAGCCCTTGCTGAACGCCCTCTGCACCCGGAACTGGAAGGCCCTGTAATGATCCAGCGCTCCATCGGTAGCTCGCTGAGTCAAGCTGCCGTAGTGCGAATATGGCGTCAGCAGGCTGCCGATTTTCACGGTCTTCTGGTTGCGCAGGGCGCCGGGAAATACGTCGGGTGTCAGATAGTGGTAGAAGGGGTTCGGCACCTGCTGGTCCCATTGGGACTTGATGTCGTACATGATCTGGGGATCGGCCATGTTCATCTCCTTGTTGTACGGCAAGTTGTGTCCGAAGTTCATAAAAAACGTGAAATCGAAGTGGATTTGCGCCGGCAACTGGCGCTGGATGGAGAAATTCCAACGGTCGTTAACACCAGGGTGCTGGTCCGGATTGTACCAGTAGGCGCTATCGCCCAGGTTGGTGTATCGGCCATGAGATTTGGCCGCGGGCAGAATCAGAGGGTTCGAAGATGGGAACGGGTCGCTGATCCTTGCGCCGGGGACACCGGCGAGCAAGGGCGCCACGTTAGTCTGCGCGCTGTAGCCGAACGTGGGCAGGCTTGTGTCGACGGTGCTTTGGAGCAGGTCGATTGGGATTACGTAGCGCGCATAGCCGACGCGGAGCGCGGTTCTGTCGTTGATCCGGATAGCAACGCCGAGACGCGGTTCGAATGTGAACTTCCGCACGTCATAGGCGCCCGGATGGGAGCTGTCGGCGAAGAGCCAGGCTCCGTTGAACTTGGGCGGACTCTTCATGTATTGCATGACGGCCGAGGGGAACATCGGCGGATTTTTCTGGAATTCCAGAATCGGGCTGCTTAGGTTCAGGCCGCGGGAAATGCGATTCTGCGCATCGAAAGGTGCGGTTTCGTACTCGTAACGCAGACCCAGGTTCAAGGTGATATTACGGGTCAGCTTGACATCATCCTGCGCGAAGACCGCCGTGAAATTTGTACCGAAATATTGGAACGGATACGTGCGGGCGACGGAGGCGTCGTCCAGCGCGCCAAGCAGGAAAGTGGCCCAGTCACTGCCGTTCGCTTTGGTATTGGGGGAGAGGAATGTTTCGGCAGTCAAGTCTGGCGTGAAATAGAAATTCATCAGGTTGGGGAAGATCCCATCCGCGCGGTGTCGGCGGTGGTCAAAACCCGCCTTCAGGTTGTGGATGCCCTTGGTCTTGTGGATGCTGCCTTCGAACGTCCAGTGCCGGGGATGCTGATACCAGTAGCTGCCCTTGCCATAGTTGCCTCCCCCAACCCTAAAGTACGGATAATAGATTGCGGGCATCTTGCCGATGTAGGGCTTGTACCAGGGATTGTTGGGCCAGAACTGCGTCAACCCGGATTCGCCGATCACCGAGCGCGGCGCGTTGTAGTCATCCTCCAGCGAGGCAAATCCCATGCGGAAATTGAGCACCGTGGTGGTGTTCAGCGTGATGACCGTGTCGCCGGCGACATTGCGGTTGTTCATCAGGCCGCCATTGTCGTTGGGCATGGCGGGCGAATTGACATACTGCGTCTGGTCGAGGTCGGTGCGCACGCGAGAATAGCGGAAAAACGTTTTCCAGTTCTCGGTAATATTCCAGTCGACTCGTTCGGTGAAATTCCAATATTTCTGCGGCCAGGAGTAGCCGATTTTGAAGTTGTTGACGCCTGTGATGTCATCGCCCGGATTATTCGGCTTCCAGATGTCCTGCATGAAGCGTGCCGCCGTAGAATCGATGCGGTTCGCTGGAATTTCGTTCCCAGGGAAGGGAGCGCGGGTGACGGCTCCCGTGGCTTCGTCGACCCGCGTGGTCCAGGGATCGTAGATGGTGCGCAGGCCGCCGGAAATGTTCAGCGATTTCGAGAAGTCACCCTGGCGCTCGAGATCGGTGGGCATCGTGCGGATAGTTCCATTGGGTTCCTGACTGCGCCATCCTTCGTAAGCCGTGAACGTGAACAGCTTGTTTTTCTTGATAGGGTTGCCTAGAGTACCGCCCCAGATGCTATTTCGTACCAGGTTTGGCGTGTGCAGCACGGAATCGGTTTGTGCGTTCAGCGCTGGGTTGCGGCCGAAGTAGTAGGCGCTGCCGTGGAAGTCATTCGTACCGGACTTGATGCCCACGCTCATGATGCCGCCGGCGCTGTGGCCGAATTCGGCGTCAACGCTATTCTGTTGCACGGAGAACTCCTGTACGGCGTCCATGGGTGGCGCATAGGAACCTTTGACACCGATCTGGATAGGCGCGCCGTCCAGCAGAAGATCGTTCTTCATGCTCGTGCTGCCGCCGACGTCGATCTGGCTGGAAGACCACATGTAGAACGGGTTGCGGTGGGCGATGTCCCAATACCGGTTCACCACCGCCGGATCAAGCAGCGCAAGCGTGAACGGGTTGCGCTGCATGATAGGCAATTCGTTTAGCATCTTGCGGTCCACCGTCAGTTCCATGGTGCTGGTGTTGAATTGGAGAGCCGCTGCGGTCTCCTCGACGTTGACGGTTTCCGAGACGGTCCCAACGGTGAGAGCGGCGTTCACCGTCACGTCGCCGCGCACCTGGACCGGGATGTTTTGCTGGACGAACTTGCCGAAACCGGCCGCCTCCACAGTCACGGCGTAGGAGCCCGGGGCCACGAAATCAAACAGGTACTGCCCGCTGTCACCGGTTTGGCGGGTCACTTCGATGCCAGTATCGATATTAAGTAGCGCGACCTTGGCTCCAACAACGGCGGCCTGGCTGGAGTCCGTCACAACTCCTTGAACCCTGGCACGGTAGTCCTGTGCGATCAAGCTGCTGGCGCACACGAGCACCATCAACAACAAGGGACTGCGAGCCCAATTTGCCATGCGAAAACTCCGAAAAGGCGGGAACCCGTATAATTGGTGCGAAAAATCCCCTCCCCGTCTGTGTGAGATCATAAAGGCCGTCTCTTGGACAAGTCAAGACACGGACCTTCTCAGACTGTTCGTTACAATACCACCGCGAAAATGGGGGACTGTCCTCAGGTTCGGCGAGCTCGACGGGCCCACGGTGAACGCCTGCCACATTTCGGGGAGTTCACTCGGCTCTGCCAAGTATCCGATTCGCCGGTCCGATCGCAGGACGCGATACGCCTCCCACGCCTCGTCTGGTCTCATGACCTCGTCTTGCATGACGTGCTTGTTCGTCAACAGCCGAAGAAAGCCCAACTGTGTAAGGCGACAAAACGCGAGCTTTTGGTCTTGAAGATTGCTGAACCAAAGCCGGGCTGTGCGATGAAGGGTGTGTCGTTCTGCGGCCAGGGCGATCCAGACGTTCACGTCAGGCAAGTAGGTCATCAAAGTCGAAATTCGACAGGTCAAGCGTTCCCGGCCGCCTGGAACGGATGACTGGCATCTCCACCTCACGATCACCGTAAGAGGCGGAGGTTCCCGGCCCGAGATTGCCTTGCACTTCTTTCTTTACGGCTTCAATTATAAACTGTTCCACCGTCGCCCCACGCGAGGCCGCCAGTACTTCACTCTTCTGATAGAGGGAGTCCGGAAGATTCACTGTGGTTTGCATATAGCGTCCGCCTTGTTTATTCTCCCATGCCAGCGACGCAAGCCGCTATCGGCACCTTGCCCCGTTGGCCGCCGAGCTTTTCAGAGTTGGGCTCTGGATTGGTGATAATACGTCACGAACGACTTCACCTGGCGGTACAGCGAGGCTTCGTTGAAAACGATCACGTGGTCTAGACCCTAGACACTCACGCCGGATCGTTCCGATCACGCGCTCAACGTAGGCTCCTTGCCAGGGTGACCGTGGCGCCGCGGGCTCGCTGCATTGCGCAGGATTGCGCTTGGTTTTGAAGGAGTGTCCCTACAAAAGTCCCTACACACTGCCTGACGGACCGGTCACGGCGTTAGTAAAAGGCATTCACGCCTTCCCTTGTTGGGATCTTGGCATCGAAAGTTACCAAGTTCAATCGAGCGGCATGGGCGAAGAAGCAAAGGTACGCGTCGGTCCACAGCAGAACGCACCTCTCATTGGGTAAGGATTCGCCTGAATCGCGGGCTGTGCAGCCGCCAGAGCTTGGACGGATCGTAGCTCTCCCGCAAGTCGGCGGTCTCCATCACCGATACGAACGGCGCGCAGCCTGAAACTTCTGGAACCCATGCCCCTGCGCAACGGTGACAAGTGTGAATCGAATTGATCTAAGAGGCGATCCACGTCCCCGGCCCACGCGTGGAAGTGTGCCGCACTCGTATTCGAATTCCAGGGTAGATCGGATTCGGCGTAGCCATCTTCTCCAGCTGAAATTTACGAGAACCACCATAGCGTGTTGCGAAAACGAAGCTAAGCCGCGTGACTGTCTCGGTGGGCGCAATCAAAAGCGCACACGTACAATACAAGAAATTCGGCTGATTCGCCGGGAAGCGCAGCAAACCGTCGGACGTGCAATGTCACTCCTTGTTAACAGACGACAGACGCATGCGACGTAAATCGACGTAAATCTAATGATCAATTCTCCATGGATGCTGCAGCACTTTAACTGAAATTGGTAAGCCACTGGTTAGAGCAGTGAGACTCGAAGAGGTTCGACCGTTCCCGGAGTAGAATCCTCCTCAAGTGGCTTGATGACCAACGATGAGGAGGATCAATGACAGAGCTTTA
>QHXW01000197.1 GCA_003223115.1 Acidobacteriota bacterium | reverse complement strand
CCGCGGGTCAGTGTGCGTCTTTCGCAGGCGCGGCGCCCGGTTTCAACATCTGTTCGAGGGCGCTCACGATCCGGGGCGCGGCTTCCGGCCCCACTGAGTTCACTTCGCCGTACCATTCCTTCGTCGCGTTTTGAAGATATGGGGGCTTTTCGTCCCACTCGGCTTTAGGAATGATGTAGCCGATTTCGTCATCGGCCAGCCCTACCAGCATTCGATACTGCGCCGACATGAGCTTCTTGATTGCCGGCTCCATGGGACTGTCGGGAAAGTCGGCGCCGGGGTAACGTTGAATGCCGCCTACGCTCAGCTCCGGATATAGCTCCCCGGGAACCAGCGCGATTTCGAGCTCCACGCTGCCGCCCGCCGATATCCGCACAAAGCCGACGGGTGTTGTGGTAGCACCGGTCGCCGTGGTCTTCTTGCATCCTTTGTACAGATCGGCTTGGGCCGCCAGTTGAAAGCCCTTGTTGGCAATGGGAATCTCAATCTTCTGTTCGTGAAACTCGATGCGGTCGGCTTTCGCTTTTTCGCCGTTTCGAATGGCGCTGGCGGCAATATCGGCGACACGCCTGCCAATCAACTCCGCCTTATAGAAACTATTATCCGGCGACGGCTTGCCCGTGAGCGGATTCGTTACCTCGGCGCCGAGCGGCGACTGCATGCCACCTACCGCGCCATTGAGAAACACCGCAACACCATCTAAACTTTGCTCCAATTGAGTGCACAAGTAGTGCGGGTAATCGGCCGTGATCAGGGTGTTCTTTGAGCCGAGCGTCTCGGGGTGATTAGCCCAGTTGACCAGCGTCGCAATAGTGTTGCCGTGGCGATCGGTCAAACGCATCACGATCACGCCGGCGTCATGCGTTTCCGGAGGCCTGTCGTCATGGATCAGCAGGTCAAGTTCGGATGGATGCGCCTGAGCCAGAGTTAGCGTCGCCGGTTTCATGTGGCGCAGAGCATCCGCGGCGGCACGCGCTACGCGCTCCACAACGAATTCGTTATAGGCTTCGTTGATGCCGGAGCGTCCTTGTGCCGGGCCCCAAAGGCCCATGGTATCCGGCGCTTCGTGATCGTGGGTAGATGCGACGACGACGTTCGGCTCGCGCGGCGCCGATCGCTTGCGTACCTCCGTGCGGATGCGCTCAACGTCATCCGTGAACAAGCCGATGGAATCCACTCCGCAGAGCACCACAGGCTGCGATCCTGTCACCGATAACGCCAGGCAGCGCGAGTACAGATCGTCATGGACACCGGTCGCGACGCGATTATTGCCGAAGCCGGCCATATAGACCGGTCCGTGTCTGTTCAATTCCGGGGTAATCACTACCCGCGCGGCGCCCGCGCGAAACTCGGCGCCTAGCACTTGAGCCAGCAGAGGGAACGCTGCGCAGAGGCATAACCCGGCCCCAGCCGCAATGATCCGTCTCAATTTGGCGGTACTCAGACCCACCAGGCCGCCGCGGGCTTCTCTTTCATGATGAGTTGATCGAGGAAGCGAATGGCTTTAGTCAGACCTTCTTCCGGGGACAGAATGCTGTCCTCGTGCTCGATAGACAGCACGTAGTCGTAACTGAACATACGCAGCGTCGAGACGAACTCGCTCCACCACTCCGCGCCATGGCCGTAACCTACGGTGCGGAAAATCCAGGAGCGATGCCGCTCATCGGTGTATTTCTTTGTATCCAGCACGCCGGTGATGGGCAAGTTGCGGTCATAGATCTGCGTATCTTTCGCGTGGACGTGGAATATGGCGTCGTCCAGCACGCGAATCGCGGCGATCGGGTCGATTGACTGCCAGAACATGTGACTGGGATCGTAATTGGCGCCAATGGCTTTACCGGCCGCCGCGCGAAGCCGGAGCAGAGTCTCGGGACTGTAGGCCACGAAGCCCGGATGCATCTCAATCGCAATTTTCACGCCGTGATCCGCAGCAAACTTTGCGCGCTCTTTCCAGTACGGAATGACCTTCTTGTCCCACTGCCATTCGAGCAGGTCCAAATACTCGGGCGGCCAGGGACAGGTCACCCAGTTTGGAAATTTGGCAGTGTCGCTGTCCCCCGGGCAGCCGGAAAAATCAATGACAACCGGAACGCCCAGCTTCTCAGCCAACAGAATGGTCTTGCGGTTTATTTCCTGGTTGGCCTTTGCAAATGCAGCGTTGGGATGCAGAGGATTTCCATGGCAGCTCAGCGCGCTGATTGTGATACCGTTGTCGTCGATCTTTTTCTTGAACTCGATCAACTCGCGATTGTTATCGAGCATGGACAGTTTGCAGTGCGGTTCTCCTGGATAGTTGCCAGTGCCGAGTTCCACGGTCGACACGCCCAGGCCCTTCAACTTTTTCAGAACGTCATCGAGCGAAAGCTGTGCCAGCAAGGCCGTAAATACGCCGACTCTCACGTGAATTCTCCTTTTAAGCGGGCAGGCAGGAGCCGGCCCGAAATGTCAGGTTTGATGTAATCGTTCAGAATATCATGGGCGCAGGAAAGCGAACGGGGCCGCACTGAGCAGCGAGTGCCATGGCCTGCCGAAGCTATTTTTTCAAGATCCAGGTGAGTAGGCTGGCGCGCTGGTAATAAAATAACCGCATGTCACTTACTCAATCGAACCGGCGTGGATTTCTGCGGTCTGCAACCAGGGGCTTGGCCGTGGCGGGTTTGTGGGCCGGCGACACACTCGAAGCCGCCATGCAGAACGTCAACCAGAATTCCCGCCCTTCCGATCTGAAAATTACGGAGCTGCGCGTTGCCGTGGTGGCCCGTGCGCCGATGACCTGTCCACTCATTCGCATCGATACCAACCAGGGCATCTACGGTTTGGGCGAAGTTCGCGACGGAGCGAGTCCCACTTACGCGCTCTTTCTCAAGAGCCGTATCCTCGGCGAGAATCCGTGCAACATCGATAAGATTTTTCGCAAGATCAAACAGTTCGGCGGGGACTCCCGGCAAGCGGGCGGCGTCTGCGGCATCGAAATGGCGCTTTGGGATTTGGCTGGTAAAGCCTACAACACTCCTGTCTATCAAATGCTGGGTGGCAAGTTTCGCCACAAGATCCGCTGCTACGCGGATACCACCGAATCAGATGATGCAAAGATCTATGCTCAGCGTCTCAAGAAGCGCCATGAGGAAGGATTCACCTGGCTCAAAATGGATCTGGGGATCGACCTGTTGCGCAATGTGCCGGGAGCGCTGACGCAGCCCGCCGGCGAAAGCATCGAGCAGAACGTTACCAGGCAACATATGTTCACGGGCATCGAGATTACCGAAAAAGGCCTCGGCCTGATGGCTGATTTCGTGGCGCAGGTGCGTGAAGCAGTGGGAATGGAAGTTCCTCTGTCGGCGGACCACTTTGGGCACATCGGCGTGAACTCCTGCATCCGTTTGGGCAAAGCGCTCGAGAAATACAACATGGCCTGGCTCGAGGACATGATTCCCTGGCAGCACACCGAGCTTTGGAAGAAGATCACCGATGCGATTGATGTCCCCACGCTCACCGGTGAAGATATCTATCTCAAGGAGCATTTCGTTGAACTGGCGCGCAACCACGCCGTGGATATCCTGCATCCGGATCTGGCGACCTCCGGCGGCATCTTAGAAACCAAGAAAATCGGCGATGCAATTCAGGAATACGGTGTGCCCATGGCCATGCACTTTGCCGGAACGCCAGTGTCCTGCATGGCCAGCGTCCACTGCGCAGCGGCCACGGAGAATTTCCTGGTGCTCGAGAACCACTCGGTGGACGTTCCCTGGTGGGACAATCTGGTGGAGGGAATTGAAAAGCCCATCATCAATCGCGGCTTCATCACCGTGCCCGAGAAACCCGGGCTGGGCGTCACGCTGAATGACGACGTCGTGAATCAGCACCTCCTCGAGCCGGGCCACTATTTCGATCCCACGCCCGAGTGGAACAAAGAGCGGTCGCACGACCGTTTGTGGAGCTGAATCCGAGCTACCGACATATATATGTTATTATGTCGTCATGAGGCGGACGACCATCTTTCTACCCGAGGACTTGCACGAGCGCCTGCGGCGGGAGGCTTTCCGGTCGCGCTTGAGCATGGCCGAATTGATTCGATCGCGCCTCGAGCACCGAAGTTCAAGCGGGAAAAAGCGCAAACCCAAGATCGATGCGCTCGGCAAAGTCATTGGCATTTGCGGCGGTGGCCCTGATCTCACCAAGGACATCGACACAGAGCTGTATGGCATATGACCACCTATTTGTCGATACTTGGGGGTGGCTCGTCTTAGCGGATCGTGAGACGCCCGCGTTCAACTCCGCCGCTAAGGTCCGGCGTGTGTATTTCGAGGAGCGGCGGGCCTTGGTCACCACCGACTATGTGCTCGATGAAACCATCACACGTTTGTTCGCGGCTCGTCCATTCACGAGAGCACGAAAATTCTTCGATGGCATTCTCGAGTCACAGAAGCTTGGGCAAGTGATCATCGAGTGGATCACGGCGGAGCGTTTTCGCGTGGCGTACGATCTGCGGCTCCGCTTTCGCGATAAGCCGCGCGTGTCGTTCACGGATTTGACCAGCTTTGTTGTGATGCGCGAGCTGGGAATTCGTGACGCGCTTACCGCAGACGCTCACTTCAACCAGGCCGGCTTCGGGTTCCGGACGTTGCCGTAATCGCCTAAGTTCGAGAATCCCAACAAGGAAAATCACAGCCGTCTTCAAATCCAGCCGGCCGCCCTAGTTCTTTCTTAGCTCCTTGCCCAAATCTTCGATGACTTCCGCCTGCCGCTCGCCCTGGAGATCCTTCTGCAGCCTGCGCAGCGCCACGCCAACAACATCCCTGTGATGCAGCTTCGAGCCGAAGTAGCCCTCTGTCAGCCGCAGCCACAGGTCGTGCAAGCGGTCCACATCTTCAGGCCAGAGCCGTGGCGGATGCGGGCCGAGGTTGATGAACGCCGAAGGCCGCCCCGGGCTGATCACTTCGAGCGAGAAAGAATGCCGGGGTTCGGGAAGTTTTTCCCACGCCTGGCCGATTTTGCGCGCCAGCTCTTCAG
Source organism: Acidobacteriota bacterium (assembly GCA_003223115.1). Classification (GTDB taxonomy): domain Bacteria; phylum Acidobacteriota; class Terriglobia; order Bryobacterales; family Bryobacteraceae; genus QHXW01. The sequence goes on along the minus strand of QHXW01000197.1, from coordinate 5,766 downwards.
AATCCATGCGCGGAGAGACTCCGGTCACCAGTTTGGAGGCCTGTAGGCGGGCCGCGGTTTGCACCATGGCGTCGAATGGATCGACGCCCGGTACCACCAGCAAGTCCACCGTTTTTCCTTGCTTCTCGGCCATCGTAACCACGCGCGTAAACAGTTCGCGCTCATAGTCCGAGAAGAGCTGGTTCTCGCCGAGCTCGTATTCGCCGGCGCCTGATGACACCGAACGCACCGTCATCACCACGATGTCGTGCCGCCGCAAGTTCGTTTTCTGGAGCACGGTGTCCAGGTGCGTCATGTGGTTATAATCCCGCACCGCCACCAGCACGGAGCCGGGCCGCGCATGTACCGTGTTGGAGCCCACCTCCGCGCGCATGTCCAGATTGAATTCTTCGAGGCCCGCTTTTTTCTCTTTCGACTTCCGCGCGTTCACGCGCTCGGAAATAGTGAACAGAAGGAACAGCACAACTGTGAAACCAATGCCATAGATGGTCGCGATCTCCTTGGAAAAGAGGTTTGCAATGGCCACCAGAAAAAGAACCATCGTGGTCAAGAAGAGGCCCACTGGCCACTCCACGCCCGCGACGTGGATATTGAGCGGCGTCTTGTATTCCTGATCGTGGCGGCGGAATCGGAGCACCAGCACCCCGAGCGCTTTCATGAAAAAACTCCACACCACGCCAAAAGCGTATGCCTCGCCCAACAGATACATGTTGCCGCGGCTTCCAAGAATAGTGGCAATCTGCAGAAGAGTGATGAGATTGATAATCCGGTAAGTTGTACCAAACCGTTTCTGCGGTTTGCGAAACCAATCGAGCAGGACACCGTCCTCCGCCACCCGGTTCATCACGCCGTTAGCGCCGATCATCGAAGTGCTGACGGCGCCCGAGAGAATCAACACGCCAACTATGACCACGAAAACGTGGAAGGTGAGGCGCAGCAGGTACGGCCCGCTCAAGTGCATAGCTAGTCCGCCCAGCAGGTTATCCACGTAGTGGGAACGCACCGCATCGGGAATGATCATCCCCGCGAACAGTGTGACCACCCCCGTGCAGACCAAGGCGTACGTGCAAACCAGGTTGCCGGTGATCCGCAAGTTCTTCATCTTGGGATATGCAATCTCGCGGTAGACCTGGGCGAGCGTCTCGAAACCACTCATCGACAACAGGGAGTGGCCGAATGCGATGATAACGGCGACCACTGGTATGGTGGGCCAAACTGTCCCCTGAAACCAGCCAAGCCCATCCTGGCTGAAATGCAGATTGGCCTTCACGGGCGCCGGTGGAATCTGTGCGGGGCCGCGCACCAGCAGCGTCAGGGGGCACCAAATCAGGAACACCACGACCATGACCGTTGTAACCTGCATGATGCGTAGCGCCTTGCCACTCGACTCGTGGATGCCTTTGATGTTGTCCCACCAGAAGTACACCGTCACCACGGCGCCGAAAAGGGCTGCAAAACTATTCGGGGAAACACGTAACGAACTATGGCCGAGTTCGCTGATTTCGTTGAGCAGCCTGCCGAGGTACTGCCCTGCCGTAACAATGCTGATGGGTCCGGTAAGAATATAGTCGAAGATCAGCGCTGAGACGGACAGGCGCGCGAGGAACGGCCCCATTGCGTCACGCACGACGATGTATACGCCGCCGCGCACGAACATGCTGCACGATTCCATGTAGACGGAGCGCACGGCGAAACTGAAAAGCATCACTCCGAGGATGAACCAGGGCGCGCTTTTTCCGATGGCTTGCTCGGCGATGCCCCCGGCGTAAAACGCCGACGAAGCCAGGTCGCTGAGCACGATGGCCGCGGCACGCCAGAATGAGATGAATGAGAGCGCAACCGTTGTGGCGACGATTACCTTAGTTGCCGCCTGGCGGTCGCTTGGGGAAGAGATGTCCGCCATCCAAATTCAATTCTAATACCGCACGCTCAAGGGCTCCACAAGGACGCGCATACAAATAGGTAGGTAGGTATCTACTGGGAAACTGCGGACCCCATCACTTGCAGCTCGCTCAGACGAAGGGGCTGCGTTTCAGTGCGTATTCGACTGCTTCTTCGGGCACGCTGAAATGGCTCAGGGCGGTGTTTCCCATATATCCGAGGTCTTTGATGCCGATGGGGCTGGTGTAATAGGCATCGGCTACCATCTTGCGTACCCATGCGAAAAATTGAATTCCAGGGGCGGTTTCCGGGGATTCGTTCTTGCGATAGGCGATCACGTCCAGCAGCGCCGTCTGTTGCTCGGGCTTCGAGTCCAGGAACGACGCGCCGTAACGCTTTTGCGTCTCGTGATCCAGCCAGCCCATGCCGCCGGTGTAGATTTCGGCCAGTTCCGGGCTGGCGCTGGCCATGTAATCAATCCATTCCGCGGCTCCGGCCTGTACGGCGCCAGGCGAATGTTCGTCGGCGGGGATGATCAGGTCCGACAGACGGCGCAGGGTCAGAAACTCATGCTCTGTGAAGCATTTCGGCGTGTATTTTCCGTTGGGCGCGCCAGTTTTCTCCTGGGCCACGGCGTTATGCACGTGCTGCGCCGCTTCCAGTTGCACCAGGCTTCCGCCCGCGCCGGCCAGCGTGACAGAAATGCTCAGGCTGCGCAGAAGGCTGCGCCTCGAGACTTGGTCCTGATCAGACATTACCTTTCCTCATCTCCTCTGCCATGTATTCCGCCGTGCGCCAGGCAAGCGCTACGATGCTGAGTGTGACGTTCTTGTCCGGGTTCCCCAGGAACGGCGCGGCATCGGCCACAAAAAGATTTTTCACATCGTGGGCCTGGCAGTAGCGGTTGAGAGGCGCCTCGGTCCGCTCATCTCCCATGCGAATGGTTCCGGCTTCGTGGATGATCTCACCGCCAGTGGAGATGGCGTCGACGGCACGCTCTGGAAACGGCCTGCTCGCCGGTTTGCCGCCCAGCGCCTCAACCAGTGACCGGAACGTTTTGTCCATATGGCGCACCTGGTTCAGCTCGTACTCGCTCCAGCGAAAATGGAAGCGCAGCACCGGAATTCCCCACTGATCCACGACGCTTGGATCAATCTCGCAGTATGAGTTCGCGTTGGGGATCATCTCGCCGCGCCCCTCGAAATGCACGTAAGCGCCGTATTGTTCGCGAATGGCCGATTTCAGGCTGTTCCCGTAGCCCTCGTGGTGCGCGCAGGCCCCGTGAAAGCTGCCCAGTCCGGGCATGCCGAAGCCGCCGCCAATCTCAACGTGATAACCGCGCGGGAAATCTTTGCTCTTGTCGTCCAGCAGCCACCAGGGTATGTAGACGTGCATGCCTCCGATGCCGTCGCAATTATGGCGCGGCAGGTTCGCCAGCGCCGGGATGTATCCCCCAACGCCATAGCCCGTCGTATCGGTCAAGTTACGGCCCACCATGCCCGATTCGTTCGCGAGGCCGTTCGAGAATCTCGATGATTTCGAGTTCAGCAGCAAGCGCGCGGATTCGCAGGCGCTGGCGGCAACCACCACGGCGCGGCAGCGAATCTGTTTTTCAGTCCGCGAGTTCTTGTCCACGTAGGAGACTGCCTTGACGCGGCCCGAATCGTCCGTGATGAGTTCTCGCGCCATGGCGTGGGTGATGATGTTGAGCTTGCCGGTTTTCATGGCCGGAAAGATCATGGCTTGGCTGGACGAGAATGCCGAGGCAGTCTGGCAGCCGCGGCCACATTGGCCGCAGTAATGGCAGGCCGCGCGCCCGTGTACCGGCTTGGTCAGCATGGCCATGCGCGAGGGTACGCATGGAATGCTGAGTTTCTGGCAGGCCTTCTGAACCAGAGTTTCGTGCACGCGCGGCGCGATGGGCGGCAGGAATTTTCCGTCGGGAGCGGTGCGCAGGCCTTGGTGAGTGCCGGTGACACCGATGAATTCCTCGGCCTTGTCATAGTATGGCGACATCTCGTCATACGTTATGGGCCAGTCCGTTCCCAGGCCGTCAAATGAGTACGGTTTGAAATCGTAGTCCGAAAAGCGCAATGAGATGCGGCCGTAATGGTTCGTGCGGCCGCCGATGATCCTCGACCGGAACCAGCCGAACTTGGAGTCGGGCGCCACCGTATAAGGCTCGCCCTCGATCTTCCAGTAGCCGTTGGGCGCCTCAAAGTATCCAAAGGGCCAGGGGGATTTTCCGAAATAGAGTTCCGCATGCGGGCCTGCGCCGCGGTGGTCCACCTGGTAGGGCCACACATGCTCCTTGAAATCTTTGGCGGGATTGAGCATGGGCCCGGCTTCGAGGAGTGTGACCTTGATCCCGAGGTCGGTGAGAACCTTGACCACCGTACCGCCACCAGCGCCCGAACCGATGACCACGACGTCGTGCACGTCTGGTGCAGATTCTGGCATTATTTTCGACTATAACACTTGCGGCGCACGGCGCTAGGCGCACGGCGCTGAAATTCCACCGATTTTGTCTCCGTTCATCGGGGAAGCACCAGCGGCTACGGACGACGGCCGCGAACTTATCGGGCCGCTGCGGTAGAATAAGAACAGGGGGGCGCAACGGATTCGACGGGATAGAATCGTTGTGGAGAGGCGTGCCGGGTTCCGAGCTCCCGTTAAACGATCGGAAAAACAAAACTGCCAATACGCAGTTTGCATACGCTGCTTAAGTAATTAAGCAGCCGCTCCAGCCACTGAGCCCGCGCGGCGGTGAGTGAGCGTCATTTTGCGGGATAGGCCGAGAGCTTCGGTCCGGAGCTGCAGGCCGAGATCCAATCGGACTAGGTGACAACCGCTCTTGCCGGTTCTGAGGTTGCTATCGAAAATTTCGAATCGGATACGCATCGTAGGCTCTTCACGGCGGGCTTTCTCGGACGCGGGTTCGACTCCCGCCGCCTCCACCAATGTTTTCTATGCAGCAGGCTATTCGATTCCGTCTCGAGTATTGGAAGAATGGCGACTGGTAGTCGGGCGCCTGCCACAAGTTGCGCTGGCCGGCGCGCAGGAAAATGACCAGCCGCCTGAATTTGGCACCGTTGCCGGTACCAGGTGTCTTTAGCCCAGGCTCGACGCTCCAAGAGTTGGAAGAAAACATTCGCGATGCTTATAGGCTGATGCTGGAAGAAGAGAGTTCCCGAACGTCCGCGGCCATCCAAACAAAAGACATCGAAGTATCTGCGTGAAGCGCCGCGAACTCGTTCGCGCATTGCGTTCGACTCCCGCCGCCTTGGAGCGCCTTCCAGCTTGCCTTTTGTACAGTGACGCGTGCCACCGTACAATTAATCCGTGATCGCGAGTTTCCGACACAAAGGGCTCAAGCAGATGTTCGAAAAAGGCCAAGGTCGCCTTATTGATCCCTCCCTCCGAGTCCGCATTGCAAACATCCTCGCGGTGCTCGATGCCACCTCAAGCGCGCTCGATCTTGCTGGCCCTAGAAACCGACTGCACGAACTACGGGGAGACCAGGAAGGAGTCTGGTCTGTCACTGTGAGCGGGAATTGCGTTCCGCTTCACAGACGGAAACGCCCATGATCTTGATTTGATCGATTACCATTAGAGGAACGAATATGCCCATGAAGAAACACCCGCATCCGGGCCGCATCGTCCGCCAGGATTTCCTGGAACCGCTTGGCTTGACCGTCACCGAGGCTGCTCAAGTACTCGGCGTTGCGCGCCAGACCATCAACAATCTGGTTAACGAAAAGGTCGGCATATCGACGGAAATGGCCGTCCGCCTTTCGAAGGCATTCGGTCCCAGTCCCGATATGTGGGTACGCCTCCAGGCCAACTACGACCTGTCTCTAGTACGACAGGACGAAATCAGTGTTG
>QHXW01000196.1 GCA_003223115.1 Acidobacteriota bacterium | reverse complement strand
ATACTTCGTAAAGCCGCCGTGCGACAATCTTATATTCACCGGGTTTCATGGCGGCTGGGCGGATCAAAAATGAATGGCCTTCTCCTTCCGCGTGCGTCATGATTCTCGGTTCACCCTCAAGCAGCATCCGCCCGACCTGGCCCGCCGTCAGGCCGATCTTTTCGGGATCCCAGGACACGTTCAGCACCGGAAATGGTCCGCCGCGTATGGGTCCTCGAACCTCCGCCTGAACGCCGGGTATGCGGGTGATAACCTCGGAAATATCGGCGTACCAGGATTCCCACTCACGAAAGTCGGCCTGAATGTCGCGTTCCGTGAGCCAGATCTCGACCGCGCGCAGCATGCCCATGACTTCTTCCTTACTCACCTTCAGGGCGCGCCCAAAGGCGTGATGGGGCGAACTGTTGGCCCAGGCCGCGCGAACCAGGTCTCGTCGGCCGATCAGCAGCCCGGCGTTTTGCGGCCCACGAATGATTTTGCCACCACTGTGCGCTACCAGATCAGCGCCCAAGGCGATGTATGGATTGGGAACGATCAGATAATCTGCGGCGGCGTCCACCAGTATGGGAATGTTCTCCTCGCGGGCGATCGGAGCTATATCCTTGAGATCGAATCTCGCCCTCCCGAAATAACTGCCGAGCACTACTATCATGGCCGTGTGCGGACTGATCGCCGCGCGTAACTCTGCGGGTGAATTGACCTCCATGATTCTCACGCCCAGCGTGCGGACGGCATGATCGTACACGTTGCGGGATTCACGCGGCATGATCACTTCGCTCTTCAATCCCTCCAGGTTCGGCAGCCGCTGAATTTTTTCCGGATCTGTTCCCGCTAAGCAGCCGGCAGTCGCATGGGTCAGGGCCGCTGCCGCCCCGGCCGTCACGATACCCCATCCGACCTGGAGCAATTCAGCGAGGCGATCACCGACTTTCTCCATCAACTCATCGAGGTTCACGTGGTGGTAGGAGGCCTGCGCGATCGTGGAGATCACCTCCGGCAGCATCTGAGAGCCGCCATTAATGGTGTACGTCGCGGTGCAGTTGATAAAGGGGCGAACGCCGATACGGGTGTACACTTCCGGACCGGGAATTTTCGCATTGGCACCCTGAGCTGTTTCGGTGCCCACGAGGCTAGCCGCCATTAGACTTCCGGTTCGGAACAGGTTGCGCCGGCTCACGCCCGCCAAAGACTGCCTGGAACGAGTGCGCATTTGTGCCTCCCTTATTGAGGTCTATGCCTTCAGGTACAGCCTCAGTGTTTCGAAATTGAACTCAATCTCCTGAATGGCCACGGGCGACAGCTTCACTTGGCGCTGTCGCGATACAGTCGTCTTGAATACGCCGCGCCTCTTCATCATGTATTGCCGGGCACCCGGAATCTGCTCATCGAGGTTGATCATCAGAAGCAGTTTGCCGAACAGATCGCGGGCCTTCTGTTGCTCGCCGCTGTGGTATAGGTCCCAGACCTGGGCGTAGAGATCCGCATAGGGAGCACCGGGCATCGTGCCGTCAAATCCGAGCCGCATCTCGTATAGCAGGTCTATCCCGGCGTTCCCGCTGAAGACGCCCTTAATGGCGGGGCGATGCGCAGCCAACTCCGACATGCGTTGGACCACCGGGACGTATTCTTCCTTGACATAGCCGAAATTTGGAAACTCTTTCGCCAGTTCGAGTAACAGACTCACCTCGGGGACGACGCCCTTGGCTCCGCCGGTAGTTTGAATAAAGAACGGACGTTTCGCGAGGCGGCCCAGGGCCCGGTAATATTCGTGGAAATCGCCGAGCGAATGGGCCTCCGTCGGTGGGATCGCGATCAACGCATCTGGCCCTAGCTCTTCCGCGTAGCGCGCGTAGTCGAGTGCGGCATCTACATTGGGTCCCTGGACTCCCAATACCAGTGCCGGCCGCTTCCCCTTAGCCGCTCTCGCCAAGACCTCCATGCCACGGAAGCGCTCGTCGCGCGTGAGCCGCGTATACTCGCTGGCCATCTGAGGCCATACCATGCCGTGGACACCGCAGCGCTCCATGAAATCCACCTCAGCCGCGAGGTCTTCGTAATCCATTGCGCTGTTTTCGGTGTAGGGCGTAGCCAGGATGATGAAGATGCCGCGCAACGGCTTCGGTGCGGCGAAGCTAAAACGTGCGCATAAACTGCCAGCCGCCATGGAGCCCAGAAACTGTCGTCGAGTGGGCATGATGTTACTGATTGTAGGACGACTCGCGGGTTGCGGATAATCGGGGGTAATGTCCGAAATCAGATTTAGGACACCACTTTAAAACGAGGAGACAGTTTGATGAGCAATTCATGTCTTGACGTCGGTCGATTCGGAGTTGCCCTGTGGGCACTTCTCGCAGCTGCCCAGCCACGATACGACCTCGTGCTGAAGGGCGGCCATGTCATCGATCCAGCGAATCACATCAGTGCGGTTCGAGACGTAGGGATCGCCGCCGGGAAAATCCTAGCCGTTGCCGAGAATATTTCCGCTGCTTCGGCAATCAAGACGGTGGACGTCTCCCAGTTCTACATCACGCCGGGGCTGGTGGATATCCACAGCCACGTAATGACCATGAGCGGTTTGCGCGGCTCACTGCCGGAAGATCAGAATGTTTGGGCTGATAGCCACAGCTTCCGCTCGGGCGTCACCACGGTGGTGGACGCCGGAACCTCGGGCTGGCAGAATTTTCCAGAGCAGAAGGCGCGCATTCTCGATCATTCCCGCACGCGCATCCTGGTGATGCTGAACATCGTAGGACATGGGCAGGCTGGCGGTGCCATGGAGCAGGATACCGGCGACATGGACCCGAAGGCGACGGCCGAGATGGCAAAGCGTTATCGGGACATCGTCGTCGGCGTGAAGACGGCGCATTATCAGGGACCAGACTGGACACCGGTTGAGCGCGCAGTCGAAGCCGGGCAACTGGCTGACATACCCGTGATGGTCGACTTCGGCGCTTTCCGCCCGGAGCGGCCTTTTGAAGAGCTCGTTTTGAAAAAACTGCGGCCCGGCGATATCTACACGCACACATACGTCGGGAGAGTTCCGATGCTCGACGACAGCGGGCGGGTGCGGTCGTATCTCTTTGAGGCCCGCAAGCGGGGAGTCATTTTCGATGTCGGGCACGGAGGCGGGAGTTTTCTGTTCCGCCAGGCCGTTCCGGCAGTTCATCAAGGATTCAGGCCGGACTCGATCTCAACCGATCTCCACGCGGAAAGTATGAATGCCGGCATGAAGGACATGTTGAACGTCATGTCGAAGTTTCTGAATATGGGCGTTCCGCTGGAAGACGTGATCGCTATGTCCACATGGCATCCCGCGCGCGAAATCAAGCATACGGAACTGGGCAATTTGTCAGTGGGTGCAACGGCCGATATCGCGGTGTTGAACGTTCAGACGGGTCGATTTGGATTTGTCGATTCGTACGGCGCGCGGATGCAAGGCACACAGAACCTGGTTTGTGAGCTGACGGTTCACGGCGGGTTTGTCGTGTGGGACCGGAACGGGATCGCCCGCCAGGACTGGGATAAGCTCGGCAATTACGAAAGACTCCAGGATACACGCTGGGATTTAACATTCGGACCACAAGTGGGAAGCTCAAAGAAATGATCGCTCAGGCTGTTAGGCGTGAATTTCGCGTCGAGTAAGTGGGTGTCCGGCTGTGGCGGCCCGGTTCTGGTGCCGGTTTGGACATCGGGTTTACCCTGCAAAGTTCTGCGGCGTCTAGTTCCGGATCGTTCAGTGGCCGGTAGCCGAGCTCCTAGGCATTACCCTCTTGAATGTTCAGCAGGGCCAACTACCTGACTGCTTGCTCGTGCGAACGGGGCACTAGCTCGGGAGGGCGTGGGATGGGCAATCGTGACCTGTTGCTGGAAGCGATGGCGCTTGCTTCGGTGTTGTTTTTCGGCTCCGTCAAGCGACACTTTGCTTTACGTTCCGTTCGAAATCAAAAGCAGAACTCCGCCGTCGAACGCACGAGCCGTCGCGTCCGTCGGTGAATGGCTACAGAAGGCGGCCTCATCCTTGTCTCCGGGCTCGATTTCTGGCGCACTTGCGGATACGGAGGTGGCACCCTTGTGTTCTTCGGCCTAGGAACGTAGACGGAAGCTTTCTCGCCGCCCACATCGACGGTGTTGCCGGGAGGACCTAGATTCACGTGGTTGAACGCGTTGAAATTCTCCCATCGAAATTCAATCGTCTTGTTCTCGACAATTATGAATTCTTTCGAGAGCGACAGATTGAAGATGAACAGAGCGGGGCCGCGTAAGGAACCCTTGGAAGCATCGCCATTGCGATAGGGAGCCTGCGGCGCGGTATATGCGGCGGGATTGAACCATAGATTAGATCCGCGCTGGGACTTGACACGTGGGGATCACCAATGACATCGGGCCGGACGTAATTGAAGTCGGAGTTGAGCAGATGGGCACTTGATATCGTCGGCACGCCCGAATAAATCGTGGTAACGCCGCTCAAGCGCCAACCGCCTGCCACGGCATCTGCCGCCTTGCTTGCGTTCGAAAGATAACGCTGGCCCTTACCGAATGGCAGTTCCCAGTTATTTCCGGAGGGCGAACATTACTTGGCGGCAACAGGTAGGCGGCAGCGCCATCGAGGCGTCGAAGATTGACGGCCACAGCGATTTGGAAATGACTGGCGAATACACCTTCGTTTACGCCTGAGCGGCAAAACGAGTTGACTTGGCGCATCCAAGAAAAGCTCGCCAAGGCCAAGGAGAAGCAGGCAGAGATGCCAGTCAAACAGGTAACGCCTCTCGATCCCACTCCGGAAGTGCCGCCGAGTCTCACCGACCTAACACCAGCAGCCTCCACGGTCCAATAAAATCCCGTCGGGGGCCCAGCTACCGGAACACCTGGATGAATCCGTATTGGCCCGCCTCCCGAATGGCCTCTGGAGAAAGCCCTCGTTGATCCGAAATCTGCGCCGCCCGGCGAATGTCGTCACTGACGTTACCGAAGAGGACGTCCGACGCTTTCGACATGATTTTTACGCTACGAGCGTGAAGTTGGGGAGACACGATCCGCCGCCACAATTCCTGCAGCTCTTGAAGTCGAGCACCGAATACCTCGAGCGTATCGTGTATGTACAAGATGTCCTTCGCGCGATCCTCACGTTTGCGCTCTTCATGAATGAGAACCTTCTGGGCGACGAAGCTCACCGGGTTTGCGATTTGAATCTTTCTAGCCTCTAGCGAACCCATCAGAAGTCGATCGACCATGGATCATGCAGGAGAAGGTCCACGTGGCGTAACCGCTGAGAGGCAACACCCGCGATTTCCGCTGTTGCCTTGCGCCTCCCCTCGCGATCGTACTCACCACCGATCAACGGCGCGAGGAACTCCACGTAGAAACCGGAAGCTCCATCGCCCAAGTGGTAATGCATTGCCGGCGGGCGGTGGTCACCCAGAAACTCTTCCGTAAAACCATGAGCCAAGAGGCGCACTCGAATGTCCGGCTCTTTGACCGGCAGTTTCAAGGGCATTATCAAAGGCGGGTAATCCAGTTCCTGGGCTTCTGGGTGCGGGCGATAGAGTTGGTGAGCCCAACCGCCGATAATGACGACCTGTTCGAGCCAAGGCTCGAGCGCAACGACCAACCGGCCGAACGGATCTTAGACACTATTCATGGGTGTTTCCCTAAGGGGACACGCGCGACCAGTTTCCAATGCCTGTGTTCCTCTCGCGCTTCATAGGCGCCAGAGAAGTTGCGCCCGAGGATGGTTTCGTCGCCGGAGTTGAAGAACAACGGAACACCCGAGATCAGGAGAACCGTGGAACCCGAGCGCCTCCGGATTACATTTGTCAATCCCGGCATTCTGACGAATTGGCTTCGGACGGCTTGGGAAAAGGCATCACGCCCTTCGCGAAGCGGGTACACCGCATTGAACTCGGCTGCTGAACTAGCGGACCATCGCTGAACAACTGTACGATACGAGCCAGTTCCTCTGGCGATGTTTCAGTATACGAACTGCATCCGGTCCGACGATAGCGGCAAAGATCACTGCATTGGATGCGACGGTCAAACATCGAGAGTACTTTTTTAAGAGTCGCCAAGCTGAGTCCGAACTTCGCTTTTGTGCATTCTACACCTCGCTTCAATTTCAAGGCCAACACCTTACAGCCGTCCGCGGCCAAGTATCAATGCGTGCTCCGCCATACTTAGACTGCGCATAAATAGCACAACTGTTGGGCAGTTCGCCGGTGCTCGGAATCTGGTTAATTTCCAAACCGACGAGAACCCCGTTTCGCGAGGGGGTCGAAGCTTCGGCAACTCCACAGGCGCAGCGCTCGCCCGTCGATCCCGGCACGGAACCGCCCATACCGATTGCATTTCCGCGCCATTTTGGCGGATATTCACGGAACGCTCCGTTCAGAACATTCAGAACAGGAAATTCTGGACTAATTCAAGCCGAAAGCATATAATTTCAAACACGCTTAGTCTCACACTTTGACAAACTGCGGATCGCGCGACCGAGCGGATACGTACGAGCCATTGGCGGGGGATCTGAGAGCACATTAGTTTTCGAGTCGCTGGTTCCTTCAGGTCCAGCTGATTGGTGCCGTGTTTAAACACAGCCAGCGTTTTCAGACTGAAAACGCAGCCTGAAAGGGGCCCATATGACTAAGAGGGGCACTCCTATGTGGGGTGTGGCATTCTCGTTGTGGTTATTATTTACAACGTTGTGCCTGGCGCAGACCTTCCGCGCTCGCGTTGAGGGCCTCGTCACAGACGAAAGCAGCGCTGTAGTCGCTAATGCATCCGTGACGCTGCTCAATGTGAACACTGGGATCCAGGTGTTCCACAAGACGAGCGCCAGCGGTCTTTATCTGTTCGACAACGTCGATCCTGGAACCTATTCGCTAACGGTCGAGATGTCAGGATTCAGCAAGTTCATGCAAGAAAATATTCTAGTTCAATCCGGCGGCGACGTCACCGTCAATGTTGGTCTCAAGCTCGGTTCAGTTCAGAGCACTATGACAGTCAGTGAAGGTCCGGTGGCAGTCGAGTTTAACTCTAGTAACAAAGACCTTGTCATAGACACCAAATTAGCCGAGGAAGTGCCGCGCCTCGACCGCAACCCCTTCAAGCTGAGCCTGCTGGCGCCATCGGCGATAAACACTCGCGGCGAGATGCAACCGTATCACTCATGGTCGATGAATAGCGTTGATTTGGGTGGCGGCATCCGCCAAACACAGACGCCGTTCAGGAGGTGATCGTCTCTCAGAACAGCGTGGATGCAGAAGTCGGGCACAGCGCGGGTGGCCTGATCTCCATGACTACCAAGGCCGGTACCAACGAGTGGCACGGAACCGGCTTCTATGTCGGCCGTTATCCGTGGCTCAGTGCCGAAGCCGACCGCACGACGTTCAGCCAGAATTCACAACGCCAGCACATGATGGGCTTCACTCTCGGCAATCCCATCCTCAAGAACAAACTATTCAACTTCTCTTCGCTCGAGTATTGGAAAGTTGGATATCCGAACAGCTACGTAAACACAGTACCAACCTCACTCGAGCAGCAGGGCGATTTCTCGCAATCGTACAACATCGACGGCAAGACTCGAACCATTTTCGATCCCTGGACGACACAGTTCAACGCCGCGACAGGCTCGGTAACAGTCCAGCCCTTCGCCGGCAATAAGATCCCGTCCAGCCGTTTCGATCCTCTCACGGGCGCTTTGATGAAAGAGTTCTGGAGCCCGAACAACCCGGGCGACAATATCACGGGCGTGAACAATTACAAGAAAGGTTTCATCGAGAGGTACAACTATTACAACTTCTCCGAACGCGTCGACTATAACATCAGCGAAAAGTGGAAGGTCTTTGGCCGGGTCAGCCGTTACTATACCGACGACCTGGCAGGCAACCCCACACCTCTCGCCACCACGCGTTTGTACGTACCCACCGGCTCTGTACGAGGCGCATGGCAGGGTGCCGGTGACGCTACATGGGCGGTCAACAGCCGCACGGTCGTCGATATGCACGGTGACTGGCACGACGTCATTGACGCCTATGTTTCCACGCCTCTCGGAAGTGGCGGATGGTCTAGCATCTGGACCAACAGCGATTGGTTCAAATCCTATACGTCGGCCAGTACCGGCGTACCGCTATACTTCCCGCACCTGAATATCGGCGGCGCAGGTTTCGGCGGCGGCGGTTTCTATTGGGATCAGCGGCCGAAGGGCGAAGCCTTTAGCGCCAAGATCTCGCAGCAGCGTGGCTCCCACTACTTGAAGGCGGGTCTGGAGTACCGCAAAACCTACGGCGTCTCCTACGTCTCCAGCACCACGAATTTCAATTTCAATACCGCGCTCACCGCCAACACCTTTAATAACCCCGATACTCTGCACTTGGGTGATCAGTGGGCGACCTTCCTTCTGGGTGCACTCGATGGCTCGTCACAAATGATCGGAGGTCCCGCGCCCGATCCCCATATGCAGTTTTGGGGCATGTTCTTCCAGGACGATTGGAAACTGAGCCGCAGGATCACCCTAAACCTCGGGCTCCGCAATGAGTACGAGACGGCCTGGTATGATCCGGCTCACAACTTCTCCCGCGGTCTTGATCTGAGCCAGCCAATTCCGCAGATCGCGGGCAATCCCCCACAAATGCCCGCTGGCGCCACCAGCGTCGTGGGCAACAACTATTGGAAGTGGAACGGCCAGTGGCAGTGGACTACGAGCAGCCACCCGGGGATGTGGAACGCTCCAAAGCTCGCGTTGCAGCCTCGCGCCGGCATCGCTTTCCGCCTGGACGACAAGACGTCCATTCGTGCGGGCTATGCTCGTTACACGATTCCAAACGAGTTCAATCTCAGCGGCTTTCCTGGTTTTGAAACCGTCAGCTTCCTCGAGCCGCCCTATTTCGGAGTAACAAGTTATCAGAACACGGCTCCGTTGTTGCAAGGCGTCCCACAGCAGACCTTTTCGCTGCCTTTCCCGCCTTCGAACCCGCTGCTACCGATCCTCGGCAAAGGCGCCGGAACGACCGTGGGCCGCGGCCAGAATGGTCCTCTTCTCTGGTATAAACAGGACCTTCAGAAGGCTTACAACGAACGGCTGAACATCTCGTTCGAGCGGCAGTTACCTGGCCAGATCGTGGTGAATGCATCCTACTTCACCAATTTTGGGCGCCAACTTTACAATAAGTCGCTGAACAACATCGACCCCCAACTCCAGTTGAAGTACCAGAACACCTTGAACCAGAACGTGCCGAACCCGTTCTATCACTATCTGAATCAGACGCTGCTGCCGGGTCCGCTGTTCAATCAGCAGACGGTCCCGCTGAGTTCTCTATTGGTGCCCTACCCGCAGTACTCTGCGCTGGCGGAGTTCGGCCACTGCTGCGCCGGGGAGCGATATAATTCGCTCGAACTGAGAGCGCAGAAAGTCTTCAGCAAAGGCTACAACTTTCTGTTCGCGTACGTGTACATCCGAGAGAGGAGCCAGATCTACTTCAACGACCAGGATGTGTTTAGTAGCCATCTGAGATGGCAGGACAGCGACCAGCCCCACCACCGGTTCAGCGCTGCGAGCACGTATGAATTCCCGATCGGGCGCGGGCGCCGCCATCTGAACTCGATTGCTAAGCCCGTGGACTCCCTGATCGGTGGCTGGAAGATCGTCGGCGTAGTAACAGCGATTACCGGTGACTATCCGCGCTTCGGACCTACCATGATCGTGAATGGGAATCCTTGTTCCGGAGGTCGGAACCCCCAACACTGGTTCAACCCTGCCGCGTTTTCACAGATCCCGGAGAACACTTACGTCCTGCGCGCGAATCCGTGGCAGTTCGGATGTCTGACCGGGCCGGGATTTTTCGATTTGGACGCAACGCTGTCCAAGAGCTTCAAGATCACCGAGAGAATCAAGACCGAATTCAAGATGGCGGCCTATAATGCGACTAACCGCTTGAACCGAGGCGATCCAGACACCAACATCTATTCCTCGACTTTCGGGCAGGCTCTTTACCAGGGCTCGCCGGGCGGAACCTTCGGCCAGCAGGGAGCTACCTACGGGACAGGCAACGCCGGCCGTCAGGTGGAACTCGGCTTGAAGATTATCTTCTGACGCCGGGAAAATCGGCTCCGAATATCGTAACGAACCCGGCGGCGGGATGCACCGCCGCCGCACTTTTCGCCGGCAAAGTAAAATAGGACATACTGAGCTTCGATTTCCCACGTGAGGTTGGTTTCTTGACCCGCCGTAGCCTCCTCGGTTTGCTCGCCCTGCCCGCGGCAACGCTCAAAGGACAGCAACCACCGGCGCGTCCAGGAATGGCCTCCCGCGGCGTGAAGCCTTTGCCCCGCGGTAAGCCGTCCGGGCTGCCCTTTCAAGCGCGCTTGACCGACATCGCCGGTCAGGCCGGACTCAAACAGGTGGTTGTCTGCGGTCATCCGAATCATGCGGACTACGTCATAGAGGCGATGAGTTGTGGGGCGGCTTTTTTCGATTATGACAATGACGGCTGGATAGACATTCTGGTTCTCTCGGGTTCGCGATTCGACGACCCGCCCCCGACGGCCTCGAATCGTCTCTACAAAAATAATCGCGACGGCACCTTCACCGATGTAACCGCGAAGGCTGGTTTGTTCCGGACAGGGTATGCATATGGAGTCACCGTCGGAGACTATAACAACGACGGCTTCGAAGATCTGTTCATCACCTGCTGGGGCCAGAACGCGCTTTATCGCAACAACGGGGACGGCACGTTTACAGACGTCACTAAGGAAGCCGGACTCCTGAATGCGCATCCCCGCTTCGGGTCCGGATGCGCATTCGTGGACTATGACTGCGATGGCAAGCTCGATGTGTTTGTGGCCAACTATGCCGACTTTGATATGGACGCGGTGCCACGAGCTGGCCAGTCGAAGAGTTGCAATGTCGAAGGTGTATTTTGCGGTCCGCGCGGCCTTCCTTACGGACGCCATTCGCTCTATCACAACAACGGCCACGGAACATTTACCGACGTAACGGAAGCTTC
>QHXW01000195.1 GCA_003223115.1 Acidobacteriota bacterium | reverse complement strand
GCCAGTGCGCTTCCGTTCGGTCCTGCTACGTTGATCAAAAGGAGGGGAGTTGGCCGCGCCGCCAGTCTCGCTCCTGATGTTCAGCGTTGAGCCGGTCTAAGATGGCTCATTCTCGCCGTCCGTCTTCGGCGCGAGGCTGGTAGCTTGACGTGGGGCTGCCATAGCGGCATCCACTAGGGACGGTATGATGGCCTCATGCAGTCGATTGAGATCGACCCTGAGCTGAACCGCCTTGCTCTCGCCGAAGCGGCCCAACAGTATCCCGAGTTCGCCAGGCATGCCTTGCGTGTCATCGCACGACCGCTTTCGAGAGGATTCGCCTGGCAACTCGAGTGGAACGGAGCGCCACCACCCGGGCAACAAGCGTGGGAGTTTCAAAACACGGCGATCCGGGCATACAAAGAGGCTGGCGAAAATCATGGAGTAGTGCAGGACCAGCAGGCTCAATAGCAGCGAATGGTCATGTTCGCTCTTGGAGCTCAACACGGGAGCGGGCGCTCCAAAGTTCAGGAACCAATTTCTGGCGCGGCTGGTGCCACTTTTGGCGTGGTCGGGTGCCCTCTCGATAAGCATCCTCGCGCCCAACCCGCCACAGCCGAGAGAGTCGTGCGCGCCCAGATTGCGCCACTAAAAATCCACGCCTGGCTGCAGGTGGAGACCGAGGCGCGCGTTTTGAAAAAAGCGTGAACCAGCGGCGCTGGAAGAGGCCGCTCGGCTGCCCAAAAACTGCGGCGCGGGAAGCCGGTAGTCGGCTGCGGTCGAAGTCACAGGCTGTTCAATCCGGTACCGCCGGAGGCAAGGCTGATATCCGTCATCTCTCGTCAGGTGTGCATTTCTTCGCGTGTGCACACCTTCAGCAATGCAATGGTGCAGATCTGAGGCTTTGGAGAAATGTTTTCCTTGAAGAACGAAAGAGGGGAGTGAGAGTGAGAAGATTCGGATGGACTTGGTATCCGTTACGGCGCGACCCCAAAGACGCAGGGAAAGGGTTCAGATTTTCACTCCTTCATCACTGCATCCATTCAGGTGTGCACACCTTCAGACCTGCAGCGCTCAAGGTTTGCGTTATCGAAGAACTAGGGGCGTGGCGTGATGATGGTGCTGGTGTTGCTGGTGCTGGTCATGGTGATGATGATGATCATGGTGGTGATGGCCGCTCCTGTGTCCGACGGCTAAGACGGCTGAGCCAGGAGGTATGCAAAGCGCTCGACGGCAGCTCCTGAAGAAGCGGCCGGTGGCGGCGGAATCTCCGGTCAGGAAGGGTAGGGAGTACTCCTCAAGCCAATTGATTATACTTTATGTGCAATGGGTCGCTTCTTGGGCATTTTTCTTGACATAAACCATAATGACTGTTATCTTTTATGTATGCCTAGTCGCCCTATAGGCAATGATATAACCACACAACATAATATCCCGAGCAAGACTGTTGGGCGTCAGACGGCCGGCCTCTTGGCCGGTCTCTATGATCGCTCGCAATCGACCTTCACGCTGGCGGATGCTCAGGAGATTACCGGCCTCAGTTCACACCTGGCGAGCAGCCTGC
Organism: Acidobacteriota bacterium; assembly: GCA_003223115.1. Lineage (GTDB taxonomy): Bacteria > Acidobacteriota > Terriglobia > Bryobacterales > Bryobacteraceae > QHXW01. The sequence continues at coordinate 2,436 of QHXW01000195.1, read as the reverse complement.
TACATAAGGCCGTTCGCCGGGGCCTTGTCTCGCGCGTGAAACCAGGCGTCTTCGTTATCGTTCCCCCGGAGCTGGGCAGCACTCCCGAGTATGCGGGCGATCCCTACCTGACGGCCAAGAAGCTGGCCGGGAGTGCGCCGTGCTTCATCTCGCATGCAGCGGCCATGGAGATACACCGGATGGTGACGCAGCCCCAACTGGCCGTCTTCGCCTCCAGCCCGAAGCGCCTGCGAAGCCGGACAGTCCACGGCACGGAATTCCGCTTCGTCTCCATCAAGCCCGAGCACTATTTCGGCACCGTGAAGCACTGGGTCACGAAGCAGGAGTCCGTGGGCATCAGCGACCTCGAACGCACCGTCATCGACGGCCTCCGCCAGCCCGAATATTGCGGCGGCGTCACGGAAGTCGCAAAGGGCCTGTGGATGCGTCATCAGGACATGCAGGCGGCAAAGCTCGTGGATTATGCGCTGCGTATTGGGACCGGAGCCGTCCTGCGTCGCCTCGGTTATCTGCTGGAGCTCTACGCGATCGCGCCCCAGAACGAACTGGCACGGCTGCGGGACGCGCTCAGCGAGACCTATGCTCCGCTCGATCCCATGCTGCCCGAGGAGGGGACGCACTTGCGCCGCTGGCGGCTTCAACTTAACATCGCGCCCCAGGAACTCGAATCGGTCCGGGCGAGCTAAATGATCCCAAAGCGCAACCTCTCCCTTCTCGCCAACAGGCTTGCCAGGGAAGGCGGACGCCGCATTCCCGAGAGCGTGCTTGAACGCGACTACTGCCTCGCCTGGTTCCTGGCGGCGCTCGCGCCATCGGACCTCAAGGCGGTGCTCGGATTCAAAGGCGGAACGGCGCTGAAGCGCTGCTATTTTGGCGCCTATCGCTTTTCGGAGGATCTCGATTTTACGCTGACCGCGCAACTGACGCTCGACGAGCTGAAGACGCGGCTGGAGCCGGTGTACGCCGCCGTGCGAGAAGCGTCGGGCATTGTATTTGGCTTTGATCGCGAAGACCGTCAGAAGCACGAGAACAGCTACACGTTCTATCTCCGCTACGAGGGGCCTTTGCCCAAGGGCAGCGATGTCAAGGTGGACATCACGCTGCGCGAGAAGCTCGTCTATCCGCTGCCGGAGCGCACGGTTCTGCGCGGCTACGATGAATTCGCGGACCTGCCCGAGGACCGGCTTCTGCTGGTCTATTCGCTAGAGGAAATCACCACCGAGAAAACCCTGGCGCTCGCGGACAGAGCGCGGAACGAACCGAGAGACCTCTACGATCTATGGCATCTCACGTCAAACGAAGGAATCGAACTTGGCGCGCTTGTCGATGTGATGCGGCAGAAGCTTGAGTTTCGCGGGAAGCCGTGCGAGGGCCTCGCCGACGCGATCCGCGCCAAGGAGGGCCGGCTCAAGGCGCTATGGGACAATCGCCTTGGGTATCAGATGGCGGCACTGCCGGAGTTCGATGAGGTTTTCCGCGCGGTACAGCGGACTTTGCGTCAGGCGGATCTGCCGTGACCTTTCACTCCACTTTCACTCACTTAAGGGCGTTTGGTTACGGTAGTTGATTAGCGGCAACAAGACGTTAATCGCTGGACATTTCGGCGGCCTTGGGTTCACGTAGTTTGGGAATGGCAGGCACAGACTCCGGCGCACCCTTCCAACGAATCGAGGAACTGGAACAGGAAAACGAAGTGCTGCGTTGCCGTCCTTCTTCCGGTTCGTGCTGCGCAAAAACATGAGCCCCGGCCGCGACCTTCTGCAAACACTGGACGGCTTCGAACGGGTGACATTGAAGCAGCAGAATGCCAGAATTCCAGCGGCAGGAAAAGAGGGTAGGGCAGGTTTTTCTTCACTCAGCGGTTTTTCAAAAATCCGCGTTGCAGGCAAACAGCTTCTGGCTTGCGCCCTCGCGGAAACCCGCTCGCAGTGCGAAAGTCAGGCTGCTAGTGTCAAATATGTGCACTATCTCGGTCATCATGCTTTCCGACGGCCCTAGCAGCGGATTCGGGCCGTCGGGGCAGTCGCCTTTCCGAGCATCCGCGTTCGACAACAAGCCAAAGGTCCTTAACCCCCGAAAAATATCAGGTGGTATGAAAATACATCCCGTAAGGTTGAAATTTGATGGGCTTGCGTCTCCGTAAAGTCCAATTTCCTTGCCATCCGAGGCTGCGAGTACCAGGACGCTGTAAGTCCCAAAAACTCTTGCGTGGCGCTTCTTAACTCCCAAAACATTGCTAAACTGGATCTAGGACGCCCGCTAATGCCCGATTTCTCAGCCATGCCCGAGGTCTTCGTCTCCAACGCCGAGCTCGCCACAGCAGTCTCGCGTGAGACGAAGATTGGAAAGCTACGCAAGCTCGGGTCACGACTATATACGCGCAACCTGACCGAACCGCCGGAAAGAATCGTGCAGCGAAATCTCTGGCCGCTGGTT
>QHXW01000194.1 GCA_003223115.1 Acidobacteriota bacterium | reverse complement strand
AATCCGGTGATCCCAAGCAGTGTGAGCGCCAAAGCCGCATCGGTAGGACTGTTTTCGAAGCGCGCGCGTACGTAGTCCAGCACCGTGACCGTCCGATCCCGGTTCGTCTCGGGGTATTGCGCCGCGAGCCCTCGCGCGATGGTCCGTAGTTCGGACTGCGCTTCGGTCACGCTCACGCCCGGCCTGAGGCGCCCCAACAGAATCGCGCTCCGGCTCTTCCGCGAGGTGAGATAGTCGGCGCTCGCGCCGGGAACAGCCTGCTGGTACGCATGCATCGGTATGTAAATGTCGGGATTCACGTACGCTTGCGGCCCTGTGAAATTCTCCGGTACGACCCCGATGATGGTGAAGTCGGAGCCATTCACACGAATTCTTCGTCCAAGGACCGAACGGTCGCGCGCGAAGTCGCGGTCCCACATGTGATAGCTGATGACCGCCACCAGATCCCGGCCCGCGACGGTGTCTTCGTCGGTGCGGAACCCGCGTCCGAGCACCGGCTGTATGCGCAATCCGCTGAAGAAATTCCCGCTGACGCTGGCGTCGAGGCTATACTTCGGAACCTGGTTCACCTGCGTGGCGATTCCGGCAAAAAAGAAGTCATAACAGGCTAGAGCCTGGAGTGTTTTCGTGCGATCGCGCAGGTCGACGTAATCCGCATAGGAGAGGCGCCCCAGCCGCGTGTCAGGAGAGGTCGAGTCGACCTCGACAATCCTACCTGAATCCGGAACGGGCAGCGGACGTAGCAGCACCGCATCGACGTAGCTGAACATCGCGGTGTTGGCACCGATACCCAGTGCGAGCGAAACGATAGCAATGAACCCAAAGCTGGGAGACTTCGCGAGAGTGCGAACGGCAAAGCGGAAATCGGCCGAAAATCTCATACAGACAATATACGGAAAAGAAAGCCAATCGTTCCGGCTCAGTAGTGCACTTCCATGGCCGTGTCCCGCGGCGAACATCGGCATTCGTCGCCAGGCTGTTTAACCCGAATCGGCGAAAGAGACCTTGCTAACCGACACCGGGTACAATCGTGCGTTAAGATAACCGATATATAGCGGTTATCTGAACGCAAATTGGAGGAACAGTGAGCAAGCCAACGGCGCTCTTACAGGGCACCCTGTACTTACTGATTCTCAAGATCCTCGATCTTGAAACCAGAACCGGCTGGGCCATCTCACAGCGCCTGCGCCAGATGTCGCACGAAACCCTGCAAGCCAGCCACGGATCGCTCTATCCGGCTCTTCACAAACTTGAGCGCGAGGGCTGGATTCGGGGCGAGTGGAAACAGTCGCATACGGGACGTCCGGCCAAGTTCTATTCGCTGACCCGGGCCGGTCGGCGCCAGCTTCGACTGGAAACGGCGAATTGGGTGCGGTTGTCGTTGGCCGTTAATGGAATCCTGGAATCGGTCTAACGCCAGGAGGAACAAATGCTCTGGTTCCATAAATCATGGCTGACATTTCGCGCCGCGTTTCGACGGTCGCAGGTCGAGGGTGAGATGGAAGACGAATTGGCCGAACATCTCGAATGCGAAACCAAGGAGCTAATTGCGCTCGGTGTGCCTCCGGCCGAGGCGCGCGAGCGGGCTAGGGTGACGATGGGGCGGCTGAATAATATCAAGGAAGAGTGCCGGGACTCGCGCGGCACCGTGGGTTGGGAACAGCTCAAGCAGGACATCGCCTTCGGTGTGCGCCTGCTGTTGAAGAACCGGACTTTCTCAGTGATGGCATTGGCAACCATGGCGCTCGGTATTGGCTCGACCACCGCGGTGTTCAGTCTGATTGACGCCATCCTGATAAAGCCGCTGCCCTTCACCGTCCCCGACCGTTTGTTCCACCTTGACGATGTAGACATGCGCGGACCTTTCGACACACTTCGTACTAGCAGCCGCTTGGCTGACTATGCCGCCCACCTTGGCGTGCGCGCATTCAATACGGCGGGCCGGGAGTACCCGGAGCGCGTGAAGGGCAGCGAGGTATCGGCAAACCTCTTCCACGTGTTGGGCGCCAGCCCTCTGGTTGGGCGCACGTTTGCGCAGGGCGAAGATCGGCCGGGAAAGTTGCGCGTGGCGGTCCTCAACCATGCCTTCTGGGTGCAACGATACGGGGCGCGGCCGGACGCGATTGGGCAGTATCTGATGCTGGATGAGATAGGCTACGAAATCATCGGCGTAATGCCTGCCGGATTTCAATATCCGACACAGGCGGTGAACTTCTGGATACCGATGGAACTCGATCAGCGAGCGGTTGGGGACTACTGGGGTTCCGGCGGGCTCTCCGTCTTCGGGCGCCTGCGCGATGGTGTTACGCCCGAGGCGGCACGAGCGGAGCTACGCGCCTGGATTCCGCGAATCCGCACCATGTTCCCCTGGCGAATGCCGGACGCGTGGGGACAAGGGGCCGGATTGACAGGACTGCGGGAACATCTGGTGGCTGGTGCCCGCGTGAGGAGTCTTTTGCTCCTCGGAGTGGTGGCGCTGGTCCTGCTGATCGCGATCGTGAATGTGGCGAACCTCATGATCGGCCAAACTGCGGCACGGCAGAGAGAACTTACGCTGCGTGCATCTTTGGGCGCCACGCCGGGCCGATTGGCCCGGCAACTGTTAACCGAAGCCTTAGTGTTGGCGGTGACAGCCGGATCGGTCGGAACGCTGCTCGCGTTCGGCCAGTTGACCTTACTCAAGCACTGGCTGCCCGCGGATACGCCGCGCCTGGCTGAGGTGGGCATCGATGAACGTATCCTCGCGTTTACAGCGGCGGTCTCCCTGGGAAGCGGTTTGCTCTTTGGTCTTTTGCCCGCATGGCGGGCGCGCACTCCGCGGTCACTGAATGCGCTGGAGGGCGGCCGCGCGACGGTTAGCGCCATGGGATTGCGAACTGACGCCGCACTGGTGATGACAGAGGCGGCTTTCGCGGTCATCCTCCTGGTTGGCGCAGGCCTATTGCTGCGCAGCTTTTGGACCTTGCTGCGGGTCAATCCCGGGTTCCGCGTGGAGTCTGTGGTCACCGCCGAGCTGAGTCCGGAGCGTGCCGCAGCGGCGTCGCTACAGAAGACCGTGAACCTCTACGAGCAGGTGCGTGCGAAACTTGCCGCGTATCCCGGTGTCATGAATGTGGGGGCGATGGACGTACTCCCCTTAACGCCGGAGGCTTCCGCGTTTGCCGCAGCGATCGAGGACCACCCCCGTCCACCGCAGGAGCCGCAATTCGTGCTGTGGAGAACGGAAGTGACGCCCGAGCACTTGGACACCTTGGGAATCCACCTATTGGAGGGGCGCCGCTTTTCGGCAGCGGACCACAAGGGAGCGCCACTCGTCGTACTGATCAGCAAGGCGACGGCACGCCGCTACTGGCCTGACCGAAGTCCTATCGGGAGGCGACTCAAACCCGTCTGGGATAATGAGTGGCGCACGATCGTGGGTGTCGTTGATGACGTGAAGAATTACAGCATCACCGGGCCCCCCGAGTGGGTGAATGGAGATATTTATCTTCCTCTGGCGCAGGCGATGTACACGCCGCAGTCGCTCTCTCTGATCGCGCGGCTGAGTGGCGAGCCGACAGGGTTCGAAAAGCGCCTCCCCGAGATGATCAAAGAAGTCTGCGCGAACTGCGCGGTCAGCAAGATCGCAAGTATGGAAACCGTCGTGGCCAGCGCGGTACAGGCACCGCGTTCGACGGCGTGGCTGGTGGGCGGCTTTGCGCTGCTCGCGCTCGTACTGGCTGCGGCTGGGATATACGGCGTGGTGAGTCACAGCGTACTACGGCGAACTCGCGAGTTGGGCGTGCGGCTTGTGCTCGGGGCGAGCCGCAGTCGCATCGCCTGGTTGGTTGTGGGATCAAGCTTGGGCTACACGGTCGTGGGAACTGCGATCGGTTTGTGCGCTTCCTGGGGGCTTGCGCGCTGGATCAACACTCTCCTCTACGGTGTTGGCGAGCATGATCTGGTGAGTTTCTCTGTT
>QHXW01000199.1 GCA_003223115.1 Acidobacteriota bacterium | reverse complement strand
GCGATCGGAAGAGACGCGAGCATAAATGGCTGCCGGTTGGTTCATGCATCATCTCCACATTTTGGCTGGCTGCCCGACGGGTGGGCCGGCGCTGCTCGGGCACCAGTAATTGATAAGCCTGGGCCAGCTTCTCCGGTAACAATCGATCCAGACGATATTCCAACTTGAGAGTGTGTGGCCGAGTTGGTTTCGGCTCACCCACGCCCTCGCCCTCGTTGTACCAGCGCGCGCAACGCCCGCGTGACCACCTCGCTCACAGGCAGATTCCTGGCGCGTGCATAAAGCCGTACGCGTGGAATCAAGCTGCGTGGCAGCTTGACTGTAAACGCGAGCTTGCCTTCGCCTACCGGGATGGGCTGTTTCAGTTGCTGCCCTTGTTGGATGTATCGATGGGCTTGCCGAAGGGAGATCGAACACTCGCGCGCCAACGCGGTGACGGCCTGGGCACGTTCCTGGAACTGCCGCAGCAGCTCGCGAGCACGATTGAGCCGTTGAGTCTTTTGAACATCGCTGGCGCGCGGCATCTGTCATAAAGATAAAACTATATACGGCATCTGTCAATCCGTACTCGATTTCCGCCGGAACCGCAGCCGCCGCTCAAACTCGAAGTTACCTTTTGCGTAAGGGGTGTCGTTTCGCCTTTGCTCAGTAACATACTTCTGACGCCATTTGATCAGGAGATGCGATGCAAGGGTTATCAGCTTACGAGGTACGCCGACGACTGGGTAGTGACCTGTGAATCGGCGGCAGAAGCGCGGGCGGCAGTGGCCGCGGCGCTTCGGATCCTGAATGAGTTGGGGGTGCAATTGCATCCGCAGAAGACGCGGATCGTTCATGTCCGACAGGGATTCGAGTTTCTAGGGTACAAGATCAAGCGCGGCAAGCAACTTCGGTTGCCACCGGGCAAGATTCGCAGTGGTGCCCAATCGGGGGCGCTATACGCTTTTCCCCGGGAGAAATCGATCCGGCGATTCATGGATCAGGTGCGCGCGCTTACCGGCCGACGCGTGCCGCTCAAGACCAAGGGGTTGATTGAGGAGCTGAATCCTGTGCTGCGAGGGTGGGGCCATCACTACAAGCGGGCCCACGTCCGAACGCTCTTCCACCGGCTCGACGGTTGGGTTGTGCGGCGCATTCGGTCGCATCGATTCAAGCGGTGGCGGAACGGCGGCTGGCGACAGTTGCCTGAAACCAAGCTGTATGGCGGGTACGCGCTGGTGAACTTGATTCAGTTAATCCCTACGATTGCGCCTCGGAAGCGTGAGTCTTCGTGAAAGCTGTATGCGATATGTGGCCGCGAAAATTATGTGGCGCCCAGCGAACATCCCGATTGAAATGAACGGAGCGATGGCCCGGGACGCCACATAACGACACGAGTTTCGAACATGATCGGATCTCCTTTTTGAGGGGAGGTACCCTCAAACGGTCCAAGGCCGCCGGGACCACGCGCTGATGTTGTTTCTCTACAACTCCGGAGCACGCGCCCACGAAGCCGCACAGATCCTTATCAGCGAATTAGACATACCACGGTCACGCACCTGCTTCGCGCTGGCGTTGATATCAACACCGTCCGCGCCTGGCTCGGGCATGTCTCTCTCGACACGACCAACATTTACGCCGAAATCGATCTGGAGATGAAGGCCAAGGCCCTGGCAAAGTGCGAAGTCACCAATACGAACAACTCGAACCGGCACTGGCGAGATGACCCGGCGCTGATGACATTCTTGCGGGCCCTTTAGCGCGTGTCGTTATGTGGCGTCCCGGGCCATCGCTCCGTTCATTTCAATCGGGATGTTCGCTGGGCGCCACATAATTTTCGCGGCCACATATCGCATATTGTACTCTATTGTACTAAACCCGCTTCGCGGGTAAAGGCGGGTGTCGTAGGATTTGGCAGGACAAGTTGCTATGCCGCCTCAGGCCAAAACAAAAGACAGTGATTCCGTTCAATACACATAAAGCAATGGTCCTGCCAAACCGAAAAGGGGTTTAGCACAACCGATTTTTAAGCTCACCGGCCGCGGCCCGAACGCTCCAGCTCCTTCCCGAAGCTCTGTGTCCGCGTCCGCCAAGCTTAAAATCCTCTGCAAAATGTGTTCGAGCACATTTTATGCGGGAAAACTGCACGTACAGTTTGAGCGGCGGACGGTGGCTAGCTAGCGTGCGAGCGCGCCACCTCCGACCCGACAATGGGTCTTGCCGGGAAGGCTGCCGAGACCAGCCGGCCATGACCTGGGAAGATTCATACGCAGCGATCTGCCGTTCGGGAAATTTGTGGTGATAGCTGTGTCAGAAAGGTACAGGGAATACTGGGATGTGGTTGCGAGGTAGCGCACTTGCGTCGGCGCTTGTCCCTGATTCGGCTCAAAATACAGTGGAACGGATAGTGCAAATGCAGCCAGCGCTAGCATGATCCAATCCTGCGTGCAATTAACCACCCAAGCGTAACCACCCAAGCGCGATGCTTCTCTTCCCGCAGTTTATACTCGTCCCGTCAGCCGCTCCAGGAAGAGACGGAAAAAGCGCTCGGGCTCCACGCCAATAGCCACGTTGGCATTCGGGCGAAATGGCGCGTCCGGCGAAGCTGCGGTAATGGCACTTGCCTTGAGCGGCGCCGACTTGAAGATGGGCGCTTGCGTGTATCCCACAGTCTCTCCGGCCGTCATCTCGCCAGATGTCTCCACCGCAATGAAGTAATTCTTCACCTTCAAGATTCCAGGGTCGATCACGTGCGCCACGGTGAGTGCGTCACGCATCGGTATGTCCGTCCCCTCTCCTGCTTTAATGGCTCTGTCGAGCGTGCGGCGCATGATGCGTCCCCCGGCCTGGCTCGCCGCGTTTTTTTCGCCTCGAGAATTTGGATGTGATCTTCACGAAGTAGCACCTTTCGAGTGACGTCCAGGCCCACCATGGTGAGTGGGATGCCCGCGTCGAACACGATTCGCTCTGCTTCAGGATCCGCGTAAATATTGAATTCCGCCGACGGAGTGACGTTACCGCCTGAGAGTGAGCCCCCCATCAGCACGATGCTGCGGATCATTCCGGCTAATGCCCGGTCGGCGCGCAGTGCCGTCGCAACATTCGTTAGCGGCCCAACCGCGACGATCGAGATTTCACTGGGACTCCCGCGTACCAAGCGGCGGGTGAGATCGCTCGCCGATTCTGCCACGGGCCGTATGACGGGCTTCGGAAACTCCACGCCGGCGAGGCCGTTCTCGCCGTGAAAGTAATCTGCAATGACCAGGCGCCGCTCGAGCGGCGAACTCGCGCCCGCGGCGACCGGGACATCAGCTCTGCCCGCAATCTCGACCAGCCGTAGCGCGTTCGAGAGCGTCAATTCGAGCGGCACATTGCCGGCAACCGCGGTAATGGCCTCCACCTTCAGTTCCGGCGAACGAAGAGGATTGCCAGCGCATCATCAACACCGGGATCAGTGTCGATAATGATGCGGTGGGCTGACGAAGCCGACGCCGATCGCCCAGAGCTGCTCGATTCTTGCGCCATAGAACCATAGCGTGCAGGGTCACCGGAAGGCCGCCAGTGAGAAGAAGGCCCGCGGAGTCCGAGAGGAACTGTCTGCGCGAGTTTGTCATAGAACTTGACTGCATCAGGTTCCTTTCTATTTCTGCACAATACCAGGGTTGGTGGCGGTATAGCGCACGCCCTTGGAGACCCCAAGCAATTCGCGAATCCGCAAGTCTGGCGCACAACCCGCGCCAGCCATACGCTACAATTTGCCAGACATGATCACTTTTTTACTTGCGCTGCTGGCGCTGATCATTGCTGTGATGAACGGCACAGGCAAAGGCGGGCGTATACCGCTCTGGGTGGCAGTCGCCCTGCTGGCGTTGGGCATGATGATCCCGTGGCTCGTTTCAATTTCAGTGCTATAAGGGCATCGCACGCCTGGGATTTCCAACCCGCGCCAACAACCCACAGTCCTCAAGCTAGAGGATTCGCTTCAAAAAGGCGCAGATGTGATAGCCGTCCAGAAACTTGAATGGGGCCTCGCCCATGGTGTAATGGCCGCACGGTAGCTCGATGGTGCTGTGGTCGAGTCCCAGTTGCCGGAACCCCGCTTCCACCTGGCGCGAGAACTCGGGCAGGAAAGTAGTGTCGTAAGCTCCATAAATCAGGAGGGATTTTTTCTGCTTGTGGGCGAACTTATGAATATAGCTCGCCGGAGTGATGGCGCGCCAGACCTTTCGTAATCGATCCAGATCCATGAGCGGTTCGACCCCGCGCCGGATGTGCTGTGTGGACAGGCCCGTCCACACGACATCGGCAAACTGCGTCGAACAATGGTTGAAGACGTTGACTCGCAAGCGGTCGTCATGGGCGCTTGTGAGGAACCCATAGCAGGAGCCTAGACTCGTGCCGACCATCCCTAATCGCTCGTAGCCTTGTGTTTCCAGCCAGTCGAGGCACGAACGCGTATCGATGACGGCTTGCCGCGTGGCATCGATGGTGCGCGCGACATTAGCCGACACCGCGTAATCCGCGCGCACCGTCTCGGGCGGCATGCGGTAATCGTGATAAGGCAGGCTGAGGCGCAGCGCAGAGATTCCCAGAAGGCTGATGGCACGGCACAGAGCGGCGTGCTGTTCCGCGCTGGCATTCCAGTGAGGCAACACCAGCACCGCGCATTTCGAGGGCTTTGGCGCAATCGGAGAAATGCGGGCAGGGAACCACTGCGCATGCACGGTATTGTTTTCTGGATACGGCGTTGCGACTGCGGAGGTGAAGCGCAGCATTGCTCCTGTCAGCGAGAAATCAGTGGGCGTCTGGTAACCGAAAAAGTCATCGCTGGATTCAAGGATTGTCTGGTTCAGGAGCCGTAAATAGGCCTCCTCATTGCGCCCGTTGCGCACCTGGATTGACGCGCACGGCCAGGCGGCGGTCCAGTCGAGACCCCACTCAAAGGGGCGCACCACGCGGTCCGTGGCCCGTGAACACAGCTCCTCTTCGCGAGCGTGGACCCAACGCCGGTAAAATTCGGGCATCTCTAGCAATGTAGCAGGACTCACTAAATCCCGCGACTCGTGAGTTGGTCCCAAGGCAGCCAACCCGACGCGGCGACCGGTTCACCTCCGCCATGTACGCCGGTTGGTGATAAAATCGGACACATCGGAGCGAAATCTTCATGAATCGACGACATTTTCTTATGAGTTCCGCTGCTGCCGCGGGCGCTCTCTCCACGAAAGGCCTGGCCAGCGCAAATGACACCGTAAGAGTGGCCTGTGTAGGGATTCGGGGCCAGGGAAACGCGCATATTCGACAATACTCCAAAATGCAGAACGTGGAGGTGGCTGCGCTGTGTGACGTGGATGAAAGCATCTTGAACAAGCGGCTGGCGGAGGTGGAAAGCTCCGGCAAGAAACGCCCCGCGGCTTACACGGACATTCGTAAATTGCTTGAGGACAAGAGCATCGACGCCGTATCGATCGCCACGCCTAACCATTGGCATTCGCTGATGGGCATCTGGGCTTGCCAGGCGGGCAAGGATGTCTACGTCGAGAAGCCCTGCTCGCATAATATTTTCGAAGGAAGAAAGCTGGTGGAGGCGTCCCAGAAGTACAACCGCATCGTGCAGCACGGCACTAACAGCCGCTCCGGTGTCGCCATACGAGAGGCCATGGACAAGATGCGCGATGGCGTCATCGGTGATGTCTACATGGCTCGCGGCCTCTGTTACAAGTGGCGCGATACCATTGGACGCACTCCTGTTGAGCCGGTGCCCGCAGGCGTCAATTACGATCTATGGAGCGGACCGGCCCCGCTCGATCCGTTCACACGCAATCATTTCCATTACAACTGGCACTGGTTCTGGAATTACGGTAACGGCGACATCGGCAACCAGGGAATTCACGAGATGGACATCGCGCGCTGGGGGCTGGGCGTAAAGTATCCAACCAAAATCAGCGCGGTCGGCGGCCACTTCATGTTCGATGACGACCAGCAGACGCCCAATGATGTGGTTGCGATGTACGAGTTCAACGAGGGCGTGAAGAAAAAGCTTCTCACGTTCGAAGTGCGGCATTGGATGTCGAACCATGAGGGCGGCATCGGTGAACGGCCGGGAAAGAAAGACTCCAACACCGTCGGCAACCTTTTCTATGGTTCTAAAGGTTATCTCGCGATTGATGGTTACGGCACGTACAAAACCTTCCTGGGCAAAGATCAAGAACCAGGACCCAGCGCTCACGAAGACGGCAACAATTGGGCAAACTTCATAGAAGCCGTGCGTAGCCGCAAGCCGTCTGACCGGAACGCACCCATCGAAGAAGGCTTACTCTCGACCATCCTGGTGCATCTGGCAAACATTTCGTACCGTGTCGGCCGCACCCTGGAATTCGACCCTGAAACCTGGAGTTGCAAGGGCGATCAGGAGGCCACGGCCATGTTTACACGCGACTACCGTGCGCCGTTTGTAGTGCCTGAAAAGGTCTGATACACGGCCGCTCCGGGATCAAGCGCAACTCGGCTCTGACGTAAAGACAATCGCCAAGCTTGTGAAGCCTCCGCGGTGTTCCCGGCGGCGTCAACTCGTGGTGGAGTGTCTATGAACACAAGTAACCCGCTCAAATATCTCGGAGACCAGTTGGAGAGCTGGCGCACGGCCGGAACTTTCCAGCGGCTTCGCGTTTTGGAATCGGTCAGCGCCGCCCGCTCGCGTTTCGACGGCTACGACGTGATTAATCTGGCCTCGAATAATTACTTGGGGCTCACTACACACCCGAAATTGATCGAAGCGGCGATTGAAGCAGCGGGTCAGTATGGCGTCGGTTCAGGCGCCGTGCGCACCATCTCAGGCACCATGACGCTCCATATGCAGCTTGAAGAGCGCATCGCGCGCTTCAAAAACGTGGAGGCCTGCGTGGTGTTTCAATCCGGTTTTGCCGCCAACGCCGGCACGGTTGCGGCGATCCTTGGCTCAGAAGATCACATCATTTCCGACGAGCTGAACCATGCCAGCATCATTGACGGCTGCCGGTTATCCAAAGCCAAGATCCACGTTTTTCCACACAAAGATGCGGCAAAAGCGGAAGAAATTCTTCGACAGTTGAGCACGGGCTCCGGCCACAAACTCTTGATTAGCGACGGTGTGTTCTCAATGGATGGGGACATCGCCCCGCTGCCCGCGCTGGTGAAGGCTGCCGAGCAGTACGGCGCTATCATGATGGTGGACGATGCGCACTCTTCGGGAGTGCTGGGCCGCACGGGCCGTGGCACCGTCGATCATTTCGATTTACATGAGGGCGTCCACATCCAGGTGGGCACGCTGTCGAAAGCCATCGGCGTGCTCGGTGGTTACGTTTGCGGTAGCCGTGACCTGATTGAATTTCTGTACCAACGCGCGCGTCCTTTCCTTTTCTCGACTTCGCATCCTCCTGCCGTGGCGGCAGCCTGCTTGGCCGCCTTTGACGTACTGGAAGAGGAGCCAGAACGAATTAAACAGCTTTGGGATAACACAAAATACTTCAAGCAACACTTAAAGGCACGCGGTTTTGATATAGGCGTGAGTGAAACGCCTATAACGCCTGTGTTCGTCGGCGAGGCCAAGACCGCGCATCAGTTTTCGGTTGCGCTGTTTGAAGAAGGCGTGTTGGCTACCGGCATTGGCTACCCGACGGTGCCTGAAGGTAAAGCGCGCGTACGGGCCATCGTCACCGCAACGCACAGTCGCGCAGAACTTGACCGCGCGCTCGAGGTTTTCGCGCTCGTCGGAAAACGGATGGGGCTGCTGAAAGCGGCCTAAGTTTATAGATTGATCGCCGTAGCACACGCCCGATCATCTACTACTTCAACGCACTCGCCACAAAAGTCGACACATCGTGTTTCAATTTTTGGAGTGATTTTACATCGATGTACATCATCTGGCCCGCGGCGTACTCACTCGTCGAGATATTTGCACGAAGGCTAGGATCGAGGCCCATGTGGGTGAGCGTATATTGCGTGGCAAAAAACGGCGTGGCCAGGTCGAAGTATCCGGATGCGACGTATAGCTTCATGTATTGGTTCTTGCTGAATTCCTGGCGCAGTTGCTCGCTGGTGTCGGGAAGCCCGTCGCCGCGGTTGCTGCCGCGATCCCATTGGCTGGTAATGCCCTCGCCCAGAATGTAGTACTCCTGGTCGGTCTTGTAGCCGAGTTCGTCGCGCACATAATTGTTAAAGGTCGTTGTGTAAGGCGGACGAACGGCCGCAATGCTCGGGTCATACTCCGGCGAGGAGGTTGCGGCGGATTCATCAATGCCTTTGAACCGGCTGTCGATGCGGCCCACGGTACGTCGCTGATCGCGCAGCAGGAACAACGGGGACGTCCAGCGCTCGTACCGCGTCAGATACATGCGCATGACCCACGAAAGCAAGGGAGGGCCAAAGGAGATCGTGGAGGAAAGGCCCTTGACCAAGGAGGGAGTAGCCGACAAGGTTGGGAACCTGGCAGGGTGAAAGTCCTTGCGCCGTCAATTGCCTGTATTCGGACGGCAAGCATATCCGGTGCTGTAACGGACCTAGATATTCCCCGTCCTCGAAGGCAAGGCCTTTCAGATTAAGTTTTGGATGTGCGGCGGCGATCGCGAAACCAGGCCGGGTCACAGCGTGAGTTGCGGTCGGGATCGGGCCGGGTTACCGTTCGGCCTGCGGTATCCCGCGCTCTAAATTCGAGGTAGGATGTCGAGCGGCGGAAGGCCCGGCTGGTTATATATCGCGTAATCACCGTACGCTTCTTGCGCATCCGCAATCGCGAACGGCACAGGGTCATGCGCCAAGCGTGGTGGTGGAGACCAGTCCCGGACGGTTGCAAGCCTGGATTCGAGTGAGCCGTGAGCCACATCCACCGTCGTTGGCCACGGACATCAGCAGGAGGCGGAGCGATGGCCCGAGACACCACGTAAGTAAATCCTTGATACTGATCGGACGGCCGCCCGGCACCGGTCAGGTCCTTTTGCAGAAGCTCGAGAAAGATTCCTGGACTATTGCGCCAGCCAGGCTTTGCTCACACGACCTTGCAGCGTTACGCGCAGGAGCTTTTGGTTGTCGCCGAGCGGCTCGATATCACATACAGGCAAGGCCATTGGACTGGCAGTCATTGAGGCGGCCGCAGACCGGTGGGCTCGTCAGCAGCACCAACGGCAACGTGCGCATGCCCTACGGTGGTCGCGGTGTACTTGAGCGCTTTGCCGTTGATGCGAATCTCGTGATGCGTGACCACTGGTTTTTCGTCCGCCGATTCCTTGGGCTTGTCAGCGGGTTTCTCGCCGGCTTTTTTTACTAGCTAGACTTCGGTTCGGCAGGTTTTTCGGGCTCGGGAGCCTGTGCTGGGCCATTCATCATCAGAAGAGCAAGAGCGAGCGGCAAAAACATGAAATGATTATGCCTTAGTTTGCCGACGCCCGGCACCGCAAACCTATGCTCGCTGCTTCAGATATTCGTGCGTGATGTAATCGCAGGCGCGGACTGTAATGGCCATCATGGTGAGGGTTGGGTTCTGGCAGCCGCTTGAAACCCAACAGCCGCCATCCGTCACGAAAATGTTGGGGACGTCGTGTGTCTGGCAATACCGGTTGGTGACGCTGGTTTTCGGATCATTTCCCATGCGCGCACCCCCCACCTCGTGAATACAGAAGCCGGGCACCGAATACGATCCGGTAAGACGATGTTCTTTGCGCCCGCGGCTTCTAGCATGGCAGCGGCCTGTTCGCGGCCGTCATCGAACAGCTTATGTTCGTTGTCGCCGTACTCCACGCGCATTTTGAGGATGGGAATGCCAGGCGTCCACGCGCTCACGATCGATTTCGACGTAATTCTCCTTGCGAGCCAGGCACTCGGCCCATACTGCCATACCCATGCTCCACTCGCCCTGGCGGAGCGCGTTTTTGTACGAGGCGCCGAATCCGGGAGCACCCCAGTTGAACGAAGGCGAGCTGCCGCCCTGGTAACCATAGCCGCGAATGAACCCGTTGGTCATTTTTTCAGTGACGTTTCGGAAACGCGGGATATAAATCCCATTGGGACGGCTTGGCGGGCCGGCCCAGGGGCGCGCTTCGAGCTGAGGCATCGATCCATTGCCGCCGCCGCCGTAAATGTGATCCATGATGTAACGGCCCAGGGCGTCGCTCGACTTGCAAATGCCCGAATTCATCAGCAGAGGGGTGGATTCAAGCGATGACGCGCAGAGCAGTACGATCTTCGCCCGCACTTCTCGGGGCTCGCGCGTGACGCGATGAATGTACGCCACTCCAGCGCCTTTGCCGTCTTTCATGACGACGTGGCTGGCAACAGAATCTGTCAACAGAGTAAGGCGTCCGGTCTTCTGCGCGTCCGCAATGGTGGTCCAGGGACTGTTGAAATAGGAAAAAGTGATACAGTACAGCCCTGTTCGCAGGGGCCGCAGTAATGGCAGGCGGCGCGGCCGTTATGTTGCCTGGTGAGAATCGCGACACGGCCGATGGTCACCACGCGGCCGAGTTTCTCCATGACGGCCTTCTTGAGCACCTGCTCACCGCAGGTCATTTCCATGCCAGGCAGAAAAACGCTGTCGGGAAGCTGCGGCAGCCCTTCGGCAGTGCCACTGATGCCCACATATTTTTCGACTTCCTCGTAGTACGGAACCATTTCGCCGTACGAGATGGGCCAGTCATCACCGTAGCCGTCATGGGACGCGGCTTTGAAATCCAGATCGCTCATCCGGTAACTCTGCCGGCCCCAGCTCATGGAGCGGCCGCCGAGCACTCGCATGCGGATCCAGTTGAATGGCTTGGCCTGCGTATACGGATTTTCACGATCGTTCACGAACCATTCGTGATTGGATTCACGGCACGCATAACATTGGGTCTGGATGGGACGCTCTTCGCGGATTTTGGGCGAATGGCCCAGATAGGGAAGCTGCCAGGATTGTGTGTGCTCGGTGAAATCCTTGGGCGTAATTTTCTTGCCCGCCTCGAGCAGTGCGACTCGCATGCCGGCTTCGGTCAATTTCTTCGCAGCCCAGTCACCCGTGGCGCCAGAGCCTACAACAATGGCGTCAAAAGGAACGGCCGGAGAGACAATCTGTAGCATTTAATGGCAGTATTTAACGCCGGTGAGCGACAGTCATCGGCCAGCGTTCTGCGTGGAATTGGCATTCCTGTGATCTGTGATGAATCGGCGAGCGAACCTACCGCCAGCCCCTTCGCTCTCGCAATGAAGTGATGTGTGCCACGTGGTGCCGCCCGTGCCACGCATACAATGCCAGATTCATGTCCAGCGTGACGTGACCTAGCTCCGGATGACGAAACTTGCGCGCATAATTGGCGGCAGAAAGGGATCGCAACAACAAAATCCACCTTTTGTGAAGAGACTCGAGCAGTGCGAGCGAGATTCCAACGTCCGCGGTTTTCCCGTCTTCCAGTTCAGCCCAGCGCGTCTGCTCGTAGGGTTTGATGACCGGTTCGTCTTCGGTGAGCGCCAGCTTGAAACGGATGTAGCTGTTCAGATGACTGTCCGGCACGTGGTGCACCACTTGTCGCACGGTCCAGCCGTCCGGGCGATACGGTGTATCGAGCTGCTCGGCTGATAATCCCTCGACGGCGGCGCGGAGCCTGGCAGGCGTTTGTTCGATTTGGTTCAGTAAGCGGCGGCGGTCGTCAGGCGAGTTTGGGCCACTCCATTCGAAACGGCCGACCGGATATTGAAGATCCATGCGCTCATATTCGCACCGTTTGCCGGCAGTTGCGAGAGCGATCGTATAATTTTACGGTAACTTCATGTCCTTCCAAGGTCTGAAAGTCTTATCGCTCGAGAGCCGGCGCGGCGCGGAAATCGCGCAGCTCATTCGAAAGCAACAAGGAGAGCCGATCGTCGCGCCCTCTATGCGCGAAGTTCCTATCGAAAGAAATGAAGAGGCATTCCTTTTCGGTGAACGATTGTTTGCCGGCGAATTCGACATGATCATTTTCCTCACCGGCGTGGGCACGCGCATCTTGAACCAGACTTTGGCGACGCGCTATCCGGCTGAACGGTTTGCCGAGGCTTTGGGCAAAATGACAGTGGTTGCGCGGGGTCCCAAGCCCATTGCCGTGCTGCGCGAGCTGAAGGTTCCGGTTACTATTGCGGTGCCTGAGCCGAACACCTGGCGTGAAATTCTGAAGGCCACAGAGAATCGTCCCGAGCGTCACGTTGCTGTGCAGGAATACGGCCGGCCCAGCGCAGAACTCCTCCAAGGTCTCCGATCACGGGGCGCGGAGGTGACGCCGGTGCGCGTGTATCAGTGGGACCTGCCTGAGGACACCGGACCCCTGCGCGAGGCCGCTGAGCGTATTGCGGCCGAAGAAGTGGATGTGGTGTTGTTCACTACTTCCGTGCAGATCGATCACCTGCTACGTGTGGCCGCGGAGGCCGGTCTGGAAGACTACGTCCGCGCCGCACTATCGAAAACCGTAGTCGGCTCGGTGGGCCCGGCGACCACCGAAGCACTGGAAGATTGCGGCATTCACCCCGACGTTGAGCCCAGCCATCCGAAGATGGGATTCCTGGTGCAGGAAACCGCGGAGCGCGCACGAGAGCTGCTCAGCAAGAAGCGATGATCCCGCAATGAAAAAACCATTCGTGGTTCTGGTTGGAGAGTACACCTCGCTGGCTTTTCTGCTGCCGGCAGCCACATGCGTCGGCTATGTCATCGGATACTTTCTCGACAAGAAGTTCGGCACTCATTATCTTTATCTGGTGTTTTTGCTTCTGGGGATCGCGGCCGGTTTTCTGCAGTTGATCCGGCGCCTTCTGCGTGATTCGGGCGAAAATGGATCCTGAGCAGCTCCTACTGAACCGCGCGTTAGGGCGCCTCCATGTTGCCATCAGCTGTCTGAGCGCCGCCGGCACAATTGCCGCGACAATCTACGGAGGCTGGCGGTGGGGCCTCGGATTCCTGGCTGGGGCCGCCGCTTCCTGGTTCAATTTTCGCGGGCTGAAACAATTGGTGGACTCGCTGGGTTCCGCCGCAACCGGCCGCCGTCCGCGCAGAGGACTGGCGGTATTCTTCGGGTTCCGGTATGTGCTCCTGGGCGCGGGAGCCTATGTTATATTGAATTTCTTCGCATTATCGGTGGCGGCTGCATTGATCGGATTATTTGTACCGGCTGCCGCTGTCATTCTGGAGATCCTTTTCGAACTCATTTATGCCCGAGCATGAAATCTGGCTGACCAGACTGTTTAACGACCACCTCGCGGGGTTAGGTTCCTGGGTGCTTTCCCTCGCGAATGCAAACGCAGAAAATCCTGCGCGGCCGTGGGCGAACTTCGTGACCATGCAGCTTCTAGTAGCGGCCATTATTCTGGTGCTGTTTGCGGTGCTGCGTCCACGCCTGTCGATGGACCGTCCCGGAACACTCCAACACGTGCTCGAGGTGATCTACTCGTTCCTGCATAGTGAATCTCGAGATAACATCGGGCACGAGGGGCCGCGTTTCCTTCCCTTCGTGGGCACGCTTTTTATTTTCATTCTGTTTTGTAATTTGATTGGGATCATTCCGGGCTTTGAGTCACCTACGCAGACTCCGTCAGTGCCGGCCGGGTGCGCTATTTTGGTGTTCGTCTATTACAATTTCATGGGTTTTAAGCAGCAGGGTATCTTCAGGTATTTGGCTCATTTTGCCGGACCCGTTTGGTGGCTTGCGCCGTTCATGATTCCTATCGAGATCATCAGTCACATGGCGCGCCCGCTTTCACTCACCATTCGTCTTTTTGCCAACATGCTTGCGGGCGAACAAGTGACGGTAGTTTTTCTTGGCTTGACGTATCTGGTGGTGCCGGCTGTCTTCATGGGGCTGCACGTATTTGTTTCATTCCTGCAGGCTTATATTTTCGTGCTGCTCACGATGATGTATCTTTCCGAAACCGTGCCCCACGAGCAGCATGAATCGCATTAATCCACGGCTTTATGCGGCTTTCAGTGTGAGACCGGCTGCAAGAGGATGACGGGAACCACCTCCTGGAAGCGAATCTTAGTGAGAAGGAGTAAGTTCAGATGAACGTCAAGCTGTTTCTAATTCTTCTGGCGTTGTTTGTGTTCGCCAGCCCGATTCTTGCCGCACCCGGAAGTGGCACGCCGGAAGGTAATTATCATTGGGTAGCCATCTCGGCCGGCTTCTCCATGGCGATCGCCTCGGGATTATGCGGTCTCGCTCAGGCCAAAGCTGTGGCCGCCGCTGCCGAAGGTATGGGACGCAATCCAGGTGCTTCGGCAGCGATTCGTTTCGCCCTGCTGCTGGGGCTGGTGCTCATAGAATCGCTGGCACTCTATACCCTGGTCATCATCGTCCTCAAAGTGAAATAGGAAAAGAATGCGTCACGGCGGGCGCAAAAGGTGTGCCCGTCCGTTTCGTCCAGCACTCTGAATCTCAGTTCCTGATCGCGGCTGCCAAAGCGGATTCCTGCCGCTCGTGGTGGGCGTGCGACGACAGCGTCAAGTGCGAATCTACCCTAGGGAAAATTCCCTCCGCATCGCAGTCCGCAGGTTCTCGAATGCGCGCGTTGCCAAGCGCCTCAGTGCGTAACTTAATTAACGCAGGTTCCGTTCAGCCCGCTTTACGCCCGTCCACCCGCGTACCAGTACCGGTTCCACCCATAAAGTATTGACCGAATGGGTTAAAGTAACTAGATTAATAAGTACACTTGATCGACCACCGCACAACTCACCGGTTCGAATTGCATTTGCCGGTCGAAATCACGCGCACCACCGCCGGCCGGATGTCAGAAACCGGCTGGACGCGAAATATCGGCTCTGGAGGAGTTCTGTTTGCGGCGGGAACTGAATTCAGCCAGGGCGGGGCAATTGAATATCTGGTGAAGCTTACCGAATCCCGGGACACCACGATTAACCTGCGATGCATTGGGAAAGTCTTGCGCGTGGAGAGGGTCTCGTCTGATTCTGCGAACTCTGTGCCGCTCTATCTTGTAGCCGCGAGCGTCGATCGTTACGAGTTTGTCCGCACATCCGGAAAATCTTTGGTTGCTCCTGAAGGCGAAGACTAACTGGACGCTGCGAGCGAAAGCAGCGAGCCGATTTTTGAGAATACGATGCCGATGCTGTCGGTTGCGCTGGGAAGCACCGCCGCCGCGCCTACCGCTACGGCGGCCGCCATCAGCGCGTACTCGATCAAGTCCTGGCCATGGTTGTCCTTCAAAATCTTTACAATCTCAAACGCCTCTTTAAGTGCTTCATCATTGTGCCTTTTCCTCCTCGTTGTTGATTACGGGTACAGGTTTAGCCGATAGAGCCGATACTCAGGGCCAGCGCCTTGGTAAACCACGTGAAAACGGTTCGGATGAGCGGCTACAGCCCCTCGATCAGTCGTCTCAAGTGCCGACTTTCGCGAAAAGAAAAATTGACGCTCGACACCAGGTACTCCGCATGCGCGCGCGCGCGCAATCGCCGTTTCCATCTCGGATACGGTCCCCAGCGGTTGCACGTCGTCTTCAGCCGCGTAATGCAGCAAATAGGGGTCATGGATAAGCCGCGAATGCTCGTTCGGCCGGAGTAGAGATAAATGGACGGATCGAAATTACTCACCAACACGGCGCCGGCCGGCATGTTTTGAGACATCCAATCGAGCATGGGCCGGAGCTGATGCCAGTTCTCCGGAACCAGGTTAGGCAACGGCACTACTCCGTCGTGCTGCGCCGTTTCGGCCGACCGGACCAGCATCCCACCCGATGATGCTGCCAACACCATGACGAGCGAGACATGAGTCCAGCTGCGAGGCGCCAGGTGTCCCCCGATGAATGCCGCGCCTTCGAAGACAGAGAGCAGCAGCAGAGGAAGCAGCGGCGCCAGGAAACGCGTGACCGGCCAGGCCCACAGAATGATCAAACCCACATAGAGCAGCACGAACAACTCGATCGAGGAGGCTTCGCGGGCCAGCCGCCGGCAAAGTCCCGTCACAGCCATGGCGCTCAGCAGCAGCGCGAGAAGCGCACCCCAAACGTTGACCTGAACGCCCACCAGACCTGTCGGCGCGAGCAATACCCCAACCAGGTTGGTTGTGAGGATGCGCATCTTCTGGGTGGCCGTAAAATTGAACAACACGTTCCAACTTTGATAGTTCAGGCGGGAGTAATAAGCGTCCCCATGCGGCTGAATCTGCCTCGCGGGCCACTGTCATAAGATCAAGGGACCGCAGACCACCCGTCCAGAAGCAACAGAACAGGATCAGCGCTTTCCGTAACCCCGCGCGGCGAAGCACGGCCAACAGGACCGCCAGCACCAGCGCCACGCCCACAGTTCTGGTCAAGAATGCTGCGCCCGACAATAGCGCCCCTCCCAGCCATTCGAGCCAACTCGCGACGCCCGTTTCGATGCGCCTAACCAGCAATAGTGCTTATGCGCTCATGGCGTTATCTGCCGGGAGCCGGGACCAAGACGGGTTGCGCTGCATCGCCTGGCTGAGCGGATGCCTCGAGAACCTTGGCTTTCCGGATCCTCACCAAAGCACGGAGCACGGAGCGCGGAGCTTCGCGCTTTGGGATCGAAGTCCTTCACCAGCTGAGAAAGCAGTGGCTTAAAGTGTGACTCGCCATCTGTCCCATGGCGAAGGCGGCGGCACGGAACCGCGCGCCTGGGTTCGCAGCCATCGTCTCCGCACCCCCGGCGACAGCCGCCAGGCCGTCCAGCATATGCAATCCGATCAGTGCATTGGCGACTACGCGATGGTCTACATCTTGCCACGCCTCTTTCATCACAGCCCGCGCCGCCGGCGAGTTCACTCCCCAGGGTCCCTCCACCGCGTTAGCCCGAATGCGCGATTCTTCATCAGACATCTGGCGCTCGGTCCACTGCCGGTTGCGGCGGGCATGGCAGAACAGAATAATGGTTTTGGAGCGCAGGCGCTGATCGGGAGCGCGCATCAGTTTGAGCAGCATGGCAGGATGCGCGTACGCGGTGGCGGTGCCGCCACGATCTCGAGCAAACACGCGCGCCAAATCTATAGCGGAGCCGAGAGAGAACAGCATTGGATCCGCTAATGACGCCAGCAGCACGTCGCCTTCGAGCAATAGCTTGTTCAGGCATTCGTGACCCGCTGTGTTCGTACCCGCTTTCAAAATACGGCAGGCCGAACAGAAAAATTTCACGTTGTCGTGGCCCATGAGCTTACGCATGGCCCGCCGTGTTTCTTTGCTGTTCTGTTGTTTTCGTAACCCAGGATCAGCTCTTCGAGGAAGGTGATTTCCAGGTCGTCGATATTTTTTAGCGTCGCGCCGCGAATGAAGCTGTCAACGACTTCATTGAAATTGATTTCCATGCGGTTTCACTGAAATGAAGTTCTTCCTAACATCTATCAGACGGATTTCCATGAAGGTTTAACTGATCCGCAGGTTCGAGGCGCTACGCTGTTGCCTTCAGATTCTTGCGGATACGCACCAGGGCGCGCAGCACGCGAAACGCGGAAGAGAGGAAGCCACGCGGATCGCTGTCGAGCAGCCGGCGCATTTCCCGTTGCGCCTGGGCCCGGGTTAGTCTCAAATCCCGTCACCAGAATTTCCGGGAGCTTGTCTTGAGCGTTGACGGACCGTGCACTTCTGCCTGCTCGACGAATTCCCGGAACAACTGTTCGGCACACCTCTCCGTTTGAAGACAAAAGCTCCTTTTGTCCTTATCGGCCGGCACGCGCGGAAGCTTACAGACCTGTGCCGCCCGCACCTGAAATCGCCCGCGGCCTTCTGCTACCATCCAATTTCAGCTATGAATCCCACGCGATCGACCCTGATGGACGTCCTGAATGCGGCCCCTGGCGACAAAATCGCGCTCATCGTCCCGGAGAGCGGCGCGCGCATCAGCTATGATTCTTTGCGCCGGCAAGTAACCGCTATGGCGGATGCGTTCGCTTCGGCCGGCATAGGCAGGGGGGATCGCATTGCCATGGCCTTTCCCAACGGACCCGAAGTCATCATCTGTTTCCTGGCCGCTTCCATCGCAGGTACGGCGGCGCCCCTCAATCCGGCTTACCGCCGCGAGGAGTTCAGTTTTTATCTCGAGGACACCAACGCCCGGCTTTTGGTATTGCCCGCTCATGGAGCCAAACAAGCCCGGGAAGCCGCTGCCGGGAAGATCCACATTCTGACCGCTTCTACTGATGCCGCCGGCAATGTCGAGCTCTCTGCGCCCTCGGAAGGAACTTCGGCGCCCGTGCCCACAAGCCAGGACGTCGCGCTGATCCTGCACACCAGCGGTTCAACCGGGCGGCCCAAGCGCGTTCCACTGACGCACGGCAATCTGGCGATTTCAGCGGGCAATATCGTCAGCACCTACAAATTGGGATCGGAGGATGTTTCGCTCTGCCTGATGCCGCTGTTTCACGTTCACGGGCTCATGGCCTCGACGCTGTCGACCTTTCTTTCCGGTGGAACCGTGGTGGTGCCTGCGCGTTTCAATCCGCTCTCTTTCTGGCGCACCGTGCGCGACTTTCGACCCACTTGGTATTCGGCGGTACCGACCATCCACCAGTTGATTCTCGCGCGCACCAGCTCTTCCGAGAGGCCCGAGGGCGCGCAATCATTGCGCTTCATTCGTTCCTGTAGCGCGCCGCTGGCGGTCGAGACGGCCGAGAAGATCGAAGCGCTAACAGGGGCCCCTGTGCTCGAGGCTTACGGTATGACCGAAGCCGCGCACCAGATGGCTTCCAATCCATTGCCGCCCCGGCCGCGTAAGTTCGGCAGCGTGGGCCCAGGAACCGGCGTGAAGATCCGGATCATGACCGAAACCGGTGCCTTAGTGGCCGCCGGCGAGCGGGGCGAGGTGGTGATCCAGGGTCCCAACGTCATCACGGGTTACGAGAACAATCCGGAAGCCAACACCAAGTCTTTTATCAATGGCTGGTTTCGAACCGGTGATGAGGGCGTGCTCGATGCCGAAGGCTATCTGCACCTCACCGGCCGCATCAAAGAGCTGATCAACCGCGGCGGAGAAAAGATTGCGCCGCTCGAAATCGATGACGTGCTGCTCACTCATCCAGCCATTTCAGAAGCCGTGTGCTTCGGCGTTCCTCATCCCACCTGGGGCGAGGAAGTCGCGGCGGCCGTGGTGCTCTCGGAGCCCGCCGCCGAAGCCGATCTCATCGCCTATTGCCGGGAGCGCCTGGCGGATTTCAAATGTCCGAAAAAATTCTACATGGTCGAGTCCATTCCGCGCACTGCCACCGGCAAAGTACAACGTCTGAACGTGGCGGCGAGCTTGGCGGGAAATCGCGGATGAGGCGAACACCTCGGGCGCGATCTGCCGGTGCTAAGCGCGACATCGATTCGCATCCCATGGCTGGAGAGCGCGGCGCATGAAGTTCGTGGTTGCCGGAGCCGGCGCCATCGGAGGTTACGTCGGCGCAAAGATGGCCCACGCCGGAATGGATGTGACCCTTTTCGCCCGCGGCCCTCACTGCCGGGCCATGCAGGAACAGGGCGTGAGGGTCCAAAGCGCCGAAGGAGATTTCGAAGCGCGGCCGCATGTCACCGATACCCTCGAGTCGATCGGTCCCGCCGACGTAGTCTTTCTCGGCGTGAAGGCCCACGGTCTTCCGGAACTCGCTCCCAAGCTCCGCGCGCTGCTGGCACCGGAAACCGCGGTGGTGAGCATGCAAAACGGCATCCCCTGGTGGTATTTTTCCGGCGAGGAGCGCTTGGAGAAAGTCGATCCGGGCGGTGTCATCGCGTCCAGTATTGAGCCTGCACGCATTATCGGCTCCATCGTGTATCTCTCAACCGAAATCGTGGCGTCCGGCGTGATCCGGCATGGGGAAGGAAATCGCATCACCTTGGGTGAGCCGGATGGCGCCCGTACGGAGCGCTGCCACCGCATTTCCGAAGCGCTGGTAGAAGCCGGCTTGCGCGCTCCCGTCACCACGCACATCCGCCAGGAGATCTGGGTCAAGCTCTTGGGTAACATCGCCTTCAACCCCATCAGCGCTCTTACAGGCGCTACCCTGGCCGGTATCGCGCGCGATCCCGAAGCTCGGGAGCTGGTGCGCAAGATGATGGAGGAAACCGAAGAGGTGACGCGCAACCTCGCGATCGAGATGCCCATCACGATCGATCAGCGCATAGCCGGCGCTCAAAAAGTAGGTGAGCACAAGACCTCCATGCTACAGGACCTCGAAGCCGGGCGCCCGCTGGAACTGGATGCCATCATCGGTTCGGTGGTCGAGCTAGGCGAACGCCTCGGGGTCGACATGCCGTACACGCGCGCCGTCTACGCCTGTACCAGGCTGCTAGAGAAACAGCGGCGAAGGACGGTCGCCGCTTGAAAGCCCGAAACGGAGCCGCGCACGGCCCCCCTTATCCACGGAGCAGCGTCGCTTGACGAACCGCTGGGGCCAGCTTGCCGCGGCGCTAGTGGCGATGGTCATGATCGCCAATCTGCAGTACGCGTGGACGCTTTTTGTCGAACCCATACGTCAGAGCACCGGCTGGAAGCTCTCCGACATCCAGTGGGGCTTCACGCTGTTCATTGTTTTCGAAACCTGGGTAATGCCGCTTGAAGGTTGGATGATCGACCGAACAGGGCCGCGCATCTTTACCTCGATCGCAGGCGTGTTGTGTGGATTTGGCTGGTCGGCTCTGGCGTACGCCACCGAGATGTGGCAGCTTTACACGTTCTACGCCATCGCCGGAATAGGCGCGGCATTTGTGTACAGTGGATCGATCGCCAGCGCGCTCAAATGGTTCCCGGACCGCAGGGGGATAGCTGCAGGCATCATCGCAGCGGGCTTCGGCTCTGGAGCGGCGCTATTTATTCCGCTGATTGCGGCCATCATACACGCCCGCGGTTATCGCACGGCGTTCCTGGTTACGGGCATTGCGCAGGGACTCATCATCATCGCGGTGGCACAAGTCCTGCGCCATCCTGGACCAGAATTCGCATCGGCGCACGCGGCGACCTGGAAGACGCAGCCGCGCGTCCCCAGGAACCAGGAGCAATTCTCGACGCCCGAAATGTTGCGCACCCCTCAGTTCTATTTGCTCTATCTGATGTTCGTCATGATGGCTACAGGCGGACTGCTGGTGACCGCGCAAGCGGGACCTGTTGCACGCGAATGGGGCATTTCGGGAGCCGCCCTCACGGCCGCCCTCGCGCTCGATCGCATCGCCAATGGCGCGAGTCGCGTATTCTGGGGCTGGGTTTCCGACCGCATCGGCCGCGAGGTGACGATGTCGGTGGCCTTCATGTTGCAGTCGGCGTGCCTGGTCAGCGTGCTGTGGTTCGGGCGCTGGTCTGGAACGCTGTTTACCATCACCCTGATTCTGACGTTCTTCACGTACGGCGAAGTCTTTTCGCTTTTTCCATCGCTAGTGGGCGACTACTTCGGTTCGGATCACGCCAGCTCGAATTACAGCTTTCTCTACAGCGCCAAAGGCGTGGCATCGATTATCGGCGGAGGTGCGGCGGCCGTGCTGTTCGAAAAATTCTGGAGCTGGTCGGCGGCGTTCTACGGTAGTGCGGTTCTGGCTTTGATTTCGGGTGCTCTGGCGATGGTGTTGAAATCTGCGGCGCTGCCTGGAAAAACCCGAACCGCCGAGCGTGTGATTTCCGCGTCCTAGGCTAGGATTGCACCGCGGTCTTGGTCAGATCTGAACCGCGCGCGCGCAGTGGGCGGCGCTCACGAGAACAAGTCCGTGATGTGGCTCCAAATCACGAGCATGAACTGGTAAGTGCCTTCACGGACTGAGGCAAATCCCGCAAAGATCCAGAACAGCAAAGCACCGCCCGTGATCCAGATGATGGTCTTGTCCTTCATGCAGCCTTCTACGCCGTCGGGGCTTCTTCGTAAGTCGTGCTTTCGCGCGAGTTGGAACCTTTACGTCCGGCGGGGTCTCACCCTCAGACTTACACAGGCCGCGTGTGGCGCACAATGTTATCGATTGACAGTATTGGCGGCTTTCTGATTGAACCAACAGGGCCCGAACCTCGTATAATTTATTGGAAGAACGAATCATGACCCAAACAGCGGACGCGGCTGACCGGGATTTCCTCGAAGTACTTTTCGGTCCCGCCACGCAAGCGCAGACCTATCTCAACCTCTTGTATTTGCTTCTGACCTTTCCTTTGGGCATGGCCTACTTCATTTTCTTCACAACGGGATTCAGCCTGGGCGTGGGTTTACTGGTCATCATCATCGGGTTTCCCATCCTGATTCTGATGTTGGCGGCCTGCCAGGTGTTGGGAATCTTCGAACGATCACTGGTTCGAACCATGCTTTGCGTCGAAATTCCAGCCGCACCACAACGTCCACCGGTTCCGGGTTTGTGGCTCAAGTTCAAAGCGCTGCTTGACGATTCGTTCACCTGGAGAAGTTTCGCTTACATGATGCTGGAGTTTCCGTTCGGTATTGCAAGCTTCTGCGTCTTGGTGACCACGCTCTCGCTTTCTGTGGCATTGATCCTGATGCCGCTCACTTACAACATCGCTCCAGCCGATTTCGGTTTTTGGCGCGTCGATAGCAAGAACGAAGCCGCCGTCTGGTGTTTCGTGGGCATCATTCTGTTGATTGGATCGCTCCATCTGATCAATGCCATGGCGCTGATCTGGGGCCGGTTTGCGCGGGTGATGCTCAGCCCGTCGGCTGCGCCCGTCTATTATGCTCCGCCGCCCGCGTCCGTCCCGGCATATCCGCAACCGAAGTGATCCATCACGACCGATTCTGGTCACACCACAGCCCCTCGTTCGCGTAACAACGCCAGAGTTTTAACTTGATTGCCGAGAAACCGCAGCGCGTATCCTAGCGGCGTGCATTCAACAATCTCATCCGGCTGCTCATAATGGCCCGGAAGTCTCGCGCGAATGGACAGATCCGCTCCGCGCTCGATCAATAATTCCGCTACCGCCAGACCGCGATCGCCAAACTGCGTCACCGCGTGGAAAATCGGCGTCTGACCTCCAACGCCTGTTTCATCCACTGTCGCGCGCGCGTCTACGTCTGCCCCACGATCGAGAAGCAGCAGGGCCGCTTCCAGATTGCCGTACTCCGCGGCCACGTGCAGCAGCGTCGCTCCTTGCAGTGTGAGGCGGCGGGCGCCCGTGCTGCCGCAGTCGAGTTCTGAGGATCGCTGACTCACCAGTGCCGGATCCGCATCAAGCTGCTCCGCCAAACCATCCCGGAGTCCGCGGAGAATCTCGAGCACGCCGGGCGCTTTGTACTTGGTCACGCCGCCGGCGTCGAGAAGGATGCCGATGCAGGCGCTCAGCCGTTGTGGGGAACGCACGTATGTTCCGATAAGGTAATCGAGCGCCGTGCCCGTATGGGATGCCCCTTGCACCACGCGGTCGCGGATACAAGGGATTTGAAGGGTTCGGAATTTGCCATTGCCCTTCGGGATCTCCACCGGGCGGTTCGGCATGGGTTTGTACCTGCCTGTGACAAGGTCTTCCCGCACCGCCGCAAGAAACGCAGCCCGTCCCGCGGATTCAATGTCCTGCTACCGGGCTTGGACGCGGAATCAGTAGACGGGGAAGACTTACTGTGATTTTGACTGCTAGTTTCGTGTACTGAAAAATGAAAGATGTCGATGTCGTATTTTCAATAATGTAGCGAGGGGGTGCATAATGTCGTTAGCTCGCCTATAATGCCGGACGGCCGAATTTCTCAGGTCCGGTTTGAAGCCTTGGCCTTTCGTCGATAAGCCTTCCCATGGGCCACGAAGTTTAAGCGCTGGTGCGCATTCACCCCGTCGGCGTCTGGTTTGCTGTTCGCTTCGTCCCTGTCCCTGGCTACGGTTTGGTGTACCCGGTTTTATCAAGCCGAGCCCGCACCTGTCGTAGGGACCACCAAGTGCCCAGAGTCTCTTTGCCTGATGTTGGCGTTACCACCATCAGGGAGATGTACACCATCTCCTGCGAGGACATTACTCCTCGGTCCTAGCTCATACTGACTCATTCGCCAAACCCATGTGGCTCTCCCCTCCTTCGGCTATTCACCTCGTTCGAGGAGTCTTTGCAGGTTGCGACCAGCCCCTGCTG
>QHXW01000193.1 GCA_003223115.1 Acidobacteriota bacterium | reverse complement strand
TTCCGTATCCTACGGCGGAACTCGCTGCCGACATCGTGATGGACAAGATCGATGCCGTCGAAATGTGGCCCACCCATATGACGGAGCACTTCAACAGTCTCCGTTTCCTCGAGTGGTATCGTTACCTGAACTGCGGCTATCGGCTGCCTGCGGTCGGGGGCACAGACAAAATGGGAGCCTGGACCCCGGTCGGCGCAAATCGCGCTTACGCCTACATCGGTCAGGACGAATTCAACTTTGCGAATTGGGCCAAAGCGATTCGCAACGGGAACACCTTCATGACCTCAGGACCGCTGCTGCTCTTTCAAACGGAAGGAAAGCCGCCGGGCGCTGAGATTTCGTTGGGCGCTGGAGGCGGATCACTGGAAGTGCAGGCTCATGCACAAAGCTATGTCCCGTTTCATCGGCTGGACGTCATCATGAATGGCCGCGTTGTGGCTTCGCGCGAGGAAAAGGCAGGATCACAAGACATGAACTTAAGAGAAACAGTGCCGGTCTCGGGTTCCTGCTGGCTGGCGGCGCGCTGCGCGTCGCGCGTCGAGAACATGCAAACGATGCGAGTGGCTGCGCATAGTTCCCCGGTTTACGTCCGAGTCCGCGGTGAGCAACAGTTTTCGCCGCCGGTAGCCGCCTACTTGCTGACTCTGATCGATGGCTCCGAGGCTTGGGTGAAGAACCTGGCTACGCGGCCAGACCCGCAGCGGTTTGCCGGCGTTCTCAAGGTATTCTCGGATGCGCGCGAGCGGCTGCACCGCCGAATGCATGAACACGGAATCAAACATTGAAGACGCTGTACCATCAGGAAGTTCAGTTCTGGACGAAAGGATAGAAGAATGATGAGAATGGCTTCGCGCGGGAACGGCAGCCCGCGTGTGGCGCTGCGAAATCCGTTATTCGGGAGCCAGGAAAACTTGCCCTGAGCAGTCTCGACACGATGACTGACAAACAGTTTGAACGTCACGCTGGGCGTCGACGGGTTGGCACGTTTCCTGCGATTACACCGATCTGGGCCCGGCGATTATGCGAAGGACCGCCTCCAATGGCAACAGGATTTGACCGTCGATGAAATCCTCGAATCGATCAAGCGCCACCTACACGGCTGGCTTCGCCAGAACTGTGCCAAAACCCCATCAATTTGGACCGCCGGGATTTGTTGTTTGAGCGAGAGCAGCTTCCCCAAGTTGATATCTGGTACGTTCGTATGGAATCAATGGACAGTTTGGAACCGCGAATATCCTTCGTAATCAGCAGGTCGCCGGTTCGATCCCGGCGGGTGTCTCCAGAAAATCAATCGAGCGGCAAGGAACCGAGGAACTGTTTCACTATCATCACAGAAACGTCAATTCTCGACAATTTCCTGAGCGCCGTATAGGAATCGGAATCGCCGAACAATCTCAATCCGGAAGCTTGCCTCGCACCAGGGTGGGCGCGTCTAGAATCGCGCCTGAGCGCTCTGGCCGGCTGGCATCACACCCGGCAAAGCATCCAGATACTCGATCCAGCCATCCATCATTTCCATTTCGCTGGCGCCGCCCCAGCGGACTACTTCGGCCGGATTCGGATTCAGCGGATTGTTGGGTGAATTGTCGAAATGGGAGATGATCGCAAGCCGCGTCCCGTTCGGAATGAATTTCGGCTCGCTCATGCGATACGTGATTTGCCAGTTGAAGTTGTAGTGAGGGACGAACAGAAGCGTTTCCTTCCTGCCGTCCGGATAAGTGACGTCAAACCTGGCGTCTTTTCCCCGCAGATGCATGTGCGGCGTGAGACTGGTCACGTACATGTCCTGCTTGAACGTGTGGCACTCGGTGACTTCAACATTGGGATTGCCGGGCGGGATCAGAAAGAAAAAGTTCGACAGATCCACGCGCTTGGCGATCTGCTTGGGTGGCTCCGTGGCAAAAATAATCCCTACGCTGGTGACGTCGATTTCCGGCTTCTTGGTAGCTTTCGAGTAATGGATCTGAAAGCTGAAATTCGATCCGGCTGGAATTTTGCGCGCCGTGCCCTCGGGGAAAATATCCGGTTCCCTGCCCGGAAGGTACGAGCTGAGCATGCCCCAATTTCCAAATTCCGCATCCCGGGGCTTCTTACCCGGCCAGTATGAATTGTCGTCGACCACGCAGCCATCATCGATCACCGGCGCTTCTGGACGAATCCAGGATAATTTGTTCTCGTTCACGACCAGCCATTGCGCATATTCCGCCTGTGGGTCCTTGGCAGTGTCCGTCTTGACGCTCTTCTGTTTCTCCGCCGCGTTAACGAAAACGTGAGCATGATGCACGATTTTCCGGTTGCCCGGACGCAGCTCGGCCGCAATCACCCATCTGTCTTCTGTAAAATTCGTGGGCACGGTGAATTGTTCGTACTCATCCGGACCGCCCGGCGTCAACGTATGGGGAGGAATCGAAAAGACCGCATCCGGTTTGCCGATTTTCCACTCGGTCGAGAATACCGGGGCTGGCGGCAGCAGTTTGGGATCGCCCTCCTTGCTGCCTTGATCGACCCATGCCTTGATGGCTGCAATTTCGCTGTCGCGCAGGCTCCAATCGTTCGACCATGTTCCGTAGCGCGGGTCAGCTTTCCATGGTGGCATCTTTTTGGATAGGACGGACTCCCGAATGGCAGTCGCCCACGGGCGGGTCTCGCGATAGTCCAGCATCGCCATGGGGGCGATGTCGTTGGGGTGGTGGCACCCGGCGCAATGTTTATAGAGGATAGGCGCCACATCCACGTAGGTGACCTCGCGGGCGCAAAGAAATGGCGCGGCGGCAAACAACATACAAGGCGCAAGTAGGAGTTTCCGACCCATCCTGAGCCCAATTATAGTACGCCGGGGAGTGGTGACGCGATTCTAGAACTCTAGAAGCCGTGTGGGCGGTTGATGACGTTGACTGTTCCCTCACTCCGCCGAGAACCGGTACACGGTTGTGGATTGGTAACGCTCTCCGGGTTTCAATACTGTTGACGGAAACTTCGAGTGATTCGGCGAGTCCGGAAAATGCTGCGTCTCCATGCAAAAAGCCGCGCGCCGGCCATAAACCTTGCCGCCCTTTCCGTGAATCGTGCCGTCCAGAAAATTGCCGGTATAGAACTGGAGGCCAGGTTGCGTGGTCAACACTTCGAGCACGCGGCCTGACGATGGCTCCGTCACACGCGCCGCCAGGCTCCAGGCGCTGCTCTTGTGATTCAGCACGAAATTGTGATCGTACCCCTTGCCGAAATTCAGTTGTTCTTGGTTGTCGTCGATGCGCGCGCCAATTGCCGTGGGCTTGCGGAAATCGAACGGAGTCCCCTCGACACTTTTCAGCTCGCCCGTCGGAATTAAAGTCGCGTCCACCGGCGTAATCCTGTCCGCGTTGATCATCATCATGTGCGACAAGATATCCCCCTGCCCTTCACCGGCAAGATTGAAGTACGAATGGTTGGTGAGGTTGACGACCGTGTCTTTGTCGGTGGTGGCCGAGTAGTCGATCTTCAGTTCGTTCTTCGGCGCCAGCGAATAAGTCACCTTCACAGAAAGATTGCCGGGATAACCTTCTTCGCCGTCCTGACTGAGATACGTGAGCTCGATAGACGGGAGGTCTTTTGCCGAAACATCCTTCGCCGTCCAGACGCGTTTGTCGAAGCCTTTCAGCCCGCCGTGCAATGAGTTTCCATTATTGTTCTGCGCCAGGTGATATTCGTGGCCGTCCAGGGTGAACCGGCCTTTCGCAATGCGGTTGCCGTAGCGGCCCACCAGCGCTCCGAAGAACGGCTCCTCGCCCAGGTAACCATCGAGGTTATCGAAGCCCAGCACCAGGTCCGCGAATTTTCCGTGACGGTCGGGCGTCTTGAGCGACACCACGGTGCCGCCGTAATTCGTAATGGTAACCACCACGCCGTTGGCATTGGTTAGCGTGTATAAATCCACCGCTTGGCCGTCTTTTGTTTTGCCGAATGACATTTTTTTCGCACCGCTCTCTTTCCCGGCCGGTTCGCCAAAACCAATCGCAACGATCAATCCAAATACGACGATGCCCAGCGCCCTGAAAGTCATCTGTGTCTCCTCGAACTCTTACACATTGTTTCCAAAAGCTGGCGATTGTCAACTTCGCGCGTCAGGTGTCGAAGCCTGCCGCCGATTCGGCCGTCGTTACAGAGCGCAGTCAGGCACAATCGATTTATAGTAATTGGTGTTGCGGCTGGATTACGGAGCCGTTTTGATGATAGATTCCGAGTAAAGTTTCGATTGCGAGGAGAACGGGTATGAACGGAGATACATGCTAAAAACCAATCGACGTGAATTCCTGAGTTATCTGCTGGCAGCCGGTCCGGTGGCGGCGACCGGATCCTGGTATAGGGGCTTTGCGCAAACCAGGAGCAGCGGTCCAGCACGCGTGGTGCTCGATACGACGCGGACGCGTGCAGACCTGGACCGCAACCTGCTCGGCTCATTCCTGGAGCATCTGGGCCGCGCCGTCTACGGCGGCGTCTATGAACCCGGCTCGCCGCTTGCGGATGCGAACGGGCTGCGCAAGGACGTTATCGACGAGGTGCGAACTCTCGGTGTTCCCATCATGCGCTATCCGGGAGGAAATTTCGTTTCCGGTTATCAATGGCTGGACGGCGTCGGGCCGAAGGAAAACCGCCCGCGCGTGCTCGATCGCGCCTGGAATTCAATCGAGACCAATCAGTTTGGAACGAATGAGTTCATGATTTGGTGCAAACAGATCGGAACCGAGCCATTGCTCGCCGTAAATCTGGGCAGTGGCACCCCCGAAAACGCGGCGGCGCTGGTTGAGTATTGCAATGGGAGTGAAGGCACTCGATGGAGCGATCTACGGCGGAAGCACGGCGTAAGTTCTCCGCATAACGTGAAAAACTGGTGTCTCGGCAACGAGATGGACGGCAAGTGGCAGATCGGGCACATGACCGCTGCCGCCTATGGTCTCAAGGCCTCTGATGCCGCCCGGCAAATGCGCGCCGTCGATCGATCCGTTCATCTGGTTGCGTGCGGGTCGAGCGGTCCCTTCATGACGACGTATCTCGAGTGGGACCGCGAAGTGCTGGAGCAGTGTTACGACGATGTTGACGCGATCTCTCTGCATCGTTATTACAACAACACAACCGAAACCAATGGCGATGCCAGCCGCTACCTGGCCATGAATCTGGACATGGAACGCCAAATTCAGGAGATCGCGGCGGTGTGCGACTATGTGCGGGGACTTCGAAAATCTCCGAAGCGTTTGTCGCTGTCTTTCGACGAGTGGAACGTCTGGTACCGCGCACGAGGTGGCGACGGTAAACGTCAAGAAGCTCCGAAGTTACTCGAAGAAGTTTATAACCTCGAGGACGCGCTGCTGGTTGGCGGGCTGATCAATACTCTGTTGCGGCACGCCGATCGCGTACGTATCGCATGTCTGGCGCAGATTATCAATGTGATCGCGCCGCTCATGACCAGCAAGGAGCGAGTGATTCGCCAGACGATTTATTACCCTTACGCCTGGGCTCTCGATCACGCCCGCGGGCAAGTGATGGATCTGTCGCTCGAATCGGAATCCTACGAGGTCCCGCGGCTGGGACACGTTCCTGTGGTGGACGTTGCCGCGACAGCCGATTTGGGCACGGGCGAGCAATGCCTCCTGATGCTCAATCGCGACCTGTCCAATGAGCGGGAACTTGCAGTCACCTGGACGGGCAGCGCGCCCTCACGCATCGTGGCGCTCGAAACTTTGACCGGAGCCGATCTGAAGGCGGCCAACACTTTCGAAGAACCGAAGCGGGTAGTGCCCCAGCGGCTGGAGGCGCCGAAGCCCGGGGCGAAAATGACGTTCAGGTTGCCTCCGCGTTCCTACACGGCAGCGCGTCTCGCCGTTACATGAAGGCCGAGGTTTCTACACCACCGCATCATTCTTGGCTGCATTCGTCCGGCCCATCATGCGCGCAATGAGGAGGGCCATCTCCAGAGCCTGCTCGTAATTCAGGCGCGGGTCGACCTCCGAACGGTAAGCACGTTTCAGATCAGAGTCGCCCAAGTTTCGTGCGCCACCTAGACATTCGGTGACGTCATCGCCGGTGAGCTCGAAATGCACTCCGCCCAGATAACTTCCGCATTGGCCGTGGATGGCGAATGCCTGCTCGAGTTCGCTCAGGATCTCGTCGAAGTGGCGCGTCTTCGTGCCATCGGCGGTGTAGCGTGTGTTCCCGTGCATGGGATCGCAACACCACAGCACGCTCTTACCGGCTGACCGAACGGCTTCGATAAGCCGGGGCAGGCACTCGCTGATTTTCTTATGGCCAAAACGATAAATGAGCGTGAGCCGGCCCGGTTCGTCATGCGGATGAAGCCGCTCGAGTAATTGGGTCAAAAGGTTCCCAGTCATTCCCGGCCCCACTTTGACGCCGATCGGGTTCGCGATCCCGCGAAAGTATTCCACATGAGCGCCATCCGGATCTGCCGTGCGCATACCGATCCACGGAAAATGTGTCGACAGGTTATACCAGTTCTCGCCGCCAGGCGCCCGCCGCGTCTGGGCCTCTTCGTAGATCAGGTGCAGCCCTTCGTGGCTCGTGAAGAAATCAACCCATTCCATCTCGCCGGTCCGCACCCCTGCGATATTCTCCATGAACTGCAGCGCCTCGACCACGCGCCGCGCCAGGCTGTGGTACTCGGCCGCCAGCGGCGAATGCTGCGCGAAATCCAGATCCCAGTACTCGGGATGATGCAGGTCCGCGAAACCGCCCTTCACCAGGGCGCGAATAAAATTCAGCGTCAGAGCCGAGCGTTCGTACGCCCGCAACAAGAGCTGAGGATCGGGCGCGCGTTCAACGCCGGTGAAACCTGTCCGGTTGACCAGATCTCCTCGATAACTCGGCAGCGTGGTCGCCTCTCGCGTCTCGAACTCCTCGGAGCGCGGCTTGGCATACTGTCCGGCGAACCGGCCGACGCGGATCACGGGCCTGTGGCTTCCCTGAACCAGCACCAGGCTCATCTGCAGCAGGATTTTGAGCTTGTTAGTGATGGCGCCGGCGGTGCACTCGTCAAACTGTTCGGCGCAATCGCCCCCTTGTAGCAGGAATCGCTTTCCCTGAGCCGCCTCGGCCAGTTGCGCTTTGAGAGCTTCAACTTCCCAGGAAGTCACCAGGGGCGGCAGACTCGAAAGCTCCTCTCCTGTGCGCGACAGGTCGGCTTCGGACGCGTACGCGGGCTGGTGTGCGGCCCGCTTCGAACGCCACGATTCCCGAGACCAGTGCGGCATGAACTTGGCAGAGTAACATACGCCGAGCCGCCAGGTTGCTCGCAGCCGGGTGCGTCCACGTGCTATGCTGCGCGGTTGCCGCCGTGCGGAACGCGATCACCCTGACAGCCGCAGTTGTTGCCGCAGTCCTTGCTATTTTCGGCCTGGAGGGTCTCGCCAGCCTTCATCTCTATTCCACGCGCCAGAATGCGGGTCTGATCTGGGCTCCGGACTCGACGGTAGAGCACACCACCACCGAGTTTCAGTACGTCGCGCACATCAACAACCTCGGTTTCCGCGATCGCGACTTCAGCCGTTCGAAATCGGACACCCGGCGTATCGCTGTACTTGGAGATTCCTTTACCTATGGTTGGGGCCTCAGCATCGAGGAGTCCTGGCCGAAGGTATTGGAGGCGCGGCTGCGTGAGATGGGGCGGCACGTCGAAGTTGCTAATCTCGGTGTGCCGGGAGCGGGCCCGCGTGAGTACGCAAAACTGGCGCCGCGCGCAATTCAGATGCTCCGCCCCGACGTGGTGATTGTCGCCGTCGTGCAGGCCGACGATCTTTTCCAGTGCCACGAGTCCGGCGGCTCGACAGACACCAACTGGCGCACGCGGCTTCGATCCGCGCTCGATCGCTTGTTTCCGAGCCTCGCACAACTAGCGGGACTAACGCACCCAAACCGGGTCCACGTAACCAGCCAGGAACTACGCGAGACGTGGAAGACGCAGGTTCAGACTTTTCTGAGCGGCCTGAACTCCGAAGATCATGCGCGCTGCGACCTTCTGCCGTTGCGGATTCGCGATTTGTACGCTCAGGGTGATCTCAACCCGGGGTTGTTATATTATTCGATCCGTTATCCCGCATTCATGCTGGATACCTGCCGGCTCGATCTGGCCTCCACCCGTCAGGAGATCAGCGAGTTGACGAGCCGGCTCGGCGAGGTGCGGGACGCTGCCGTGAAATACGGAGCCCGTGCGCTTGTGGTTTCGGTTCCATATCGGACGTATGTCAGCGCCCAGGATCTAGAGGACATGCGCAACCTGGGCTTCACCGTCGAACCTGCAATGCTCCAGACCCAAGCGCCGGACCAAGCCATCCGCAGGGCGGCCCAACAGGCGGGGCTCGCGTTCGCGCAAGTTACTGACAGCCTGCGCCGCCAGGCCACGGCGGCGGCGTTCTACTTTCCTCTCGACGGGCACTTCACCTCGCGGGGCGCCCACGCGTATGCCACGCTGGTTGCTACCGAAATCGCGGCTCTTCCCAGATGACGCCAATTGGATAAAGCGGGATAGGCAATTGCCGGCAGCCCTAAAAGGTTCCGGCCTTAACATCCAATTCATTTCTCCGGCCGAACCCATTCACTGAAATTTTTCTCGCAAGCGCTGAAACACCGCACCGTATTCGACAAAAATAAGCTTACGAACCGAAGGACGCACCTTATTCTGGGTCCAAAGAGCCGCCTGGGCGACAAATCACTTGGTTTCTGTTGAGCGCGGCACGCGGAATTCCACTTGTGGCAATTTCACAGAGAAAGCGTCACTCAGAAATTACCGCAGTTGCTATCGTACAATTCATTATTTATTCGAGCAAATCTGAGTCTATATTCCGCAAAAACCGGAATGTCTATTTCGCGCGACAGCCATATGCTGTGAAGGAACGTACTTGCGCGGGTCGCTTTCGCGAAAGGAGAACTCCAAATGCCGTGGCCTCATCCCTGGTTGTTCTAACGATTCTCAGAACGTCAGATTCCACCACCGCCCGACTTGAGGTCGGGCGGCGTGGCCTGTTTGTCGCGTGTTAGAATCTCACGACAGAGCCTGTAAGGATGAATGGGTCGGTGGCCGTCATCATCGAGCGGTCGTTGTGGTTGCTCAACATTGCGTTGGGTGCATTCCTGGCTGCGCGGTTTTTTCAGCTCAAGCTCGCCCGTAATTATCGTTTTTTCGTCCTCTATCTACTATTCATTACCGTTCGTTCGGCTATGACTTGGGCATTCGAGCCCGGGTCGGTAATTTACCGAACTATCTGGCGGAACACGCAGCCCATTGTTTGGGTTTTGTACGTGCTCATTGTACTCGAAATTTGCTCGTTGATTTTTAAAGAGTATCGTGGAATTCAATTGCTGGGGCGCTGGGCGATTTGGGGAAGTCTGATCATCGCGGTGGCGCTGTCCTCCGCCAGTCTCATGCCGACCTGGAGGAACCTGCGAACGCAGGAAGTATTCCAGCGTTATCTGATGATTGAACGCGGAATCGATTTTGCTCTTGTGATTCTGCTCCTTCTCATTCTTGGATTTCTTCTGTCGTTACCCATCCCGTTGAGCAGAAATGTTGTCATTCACTGCATTTTATATTCGGCGTTCTTCATGAGTAACACGATGGGAATTCTGCTCGTCAATGTTACCGGCACCCACATCAGTCAACTGGTCAGCCTCTCTTTGCAAGGCGTCTCGGCTCTCTGTCTGCTCGCCTGGCTGATCTTCCTGACCCGCGAAGGGGAAGTCAAAAAAATGGTGCTCCGCAGACAGTTGACATCGTCCGACGAAGAGCAACTGCTCGGCCAGTTGGCCACCATAAATGCCACATTGCTGCGTGCCAGCAAAAAGATAGGTTAGAGTCTAACCTCCGGCCCAAGCCAGCGAAGCAGGACCAACGCGCGGCGAACGCGTATCGGGGTTCCCGGCAAAACGACGCGCCTGACTTCGGCCCCGCAGGTGAGCGCTCAGGTCTCGAACGCGTTTGTTAGACTGAACGGCACCATGCTCCAAATGCGCAGAGTGTTTGTGTTCGCGTTGTGCGTTCCGCTGTTGTTCGCGCTACAGCTTGATGCGGCGCGGAAGACGCGCAATGTCATCCTGGTCACCGCGGATGGCCTGCGCTGGCAGGAACTGTTCGGCGGGATCGACCCGCTGCTGATGAACGAACAGGTGACCGGTATGGAGCAGGCGCCGGAACTCCGCGCCAAACTTTGGCGTACCACGCCTGAGGAACGGCGCAAAGCGCTGATGCCCTTCTTCTGGAACGAGCTTGCACCCAAAGGCGTGGTATTGGGAAACCTGGAAAAGAAAAGTTCAGTGCGCGTCACCAACCGCTATCACGTTTCATATCCTGGCTATTCCGAGATCCTTACCGGGCGCGCACAGGACGACGTGATTCGCGGTAATGTTGAAATCCAGAACCCCACTCCCACGGTTCTCCAATTCCTGCGCGAAAAGCTGGAGCTCGAAAGGTCCAAGGTGGCGCTGTTCGGCTCGTGGGATACCTTTTCCTACATCGGCGAGAGTCAGCCGGGCTCTATCTACATCAACACTGGTTACCGGGAGCACGCGTCCTCTGCGATTTCGCCGCGCATGCGTGAATTGAGCGCGATTCAGTTCGACATGCTGGCGCCGGCCTTCGATGTCCGCCACGATTACGTTACTTTTGAGATGGCTCTGGAATACCTGAAGCGTGAGGAGCCGAGGCTCCTGCACATTGCGCTGGGCGAAACAGACGATTGGGCGCATGACAAACGTTACGATCGCGTGCTGGGCATGATCGGATATTTGGATCGCTCGCTCAACGTGCTTTGGCGCTGGCTGCAGTCGTCACCGACGTACCGGGATTCCACCACGCTGCTCATCACCTGCGATCACGGCCGGGGAAGCACGCTCGAAGATTGGACCAGTCACGGCGAGAAGATTCCGGAATCGCAACAAATCTGGGTGGCAATCGTGGGTCCGGACACGCCGGCGCGCGGCGAGGCAGCGGATGCGCCAGAATTTCTCCAGCGCGATATCGCACCCACCATCATCGATTTGATGGGACTTGATTACCGGGATTACCCGGGCGTATTGGGAAAGCCGATTCAGGCCGCACTCTCTCATTAGACAGGCGGAAGCCCGGATGGGGCGGTGGCGCGCGCCTGTCCCACTGGCAGAAATGCGTATCTCACGAAACGGTCATGTCATTCGTATTCCGAGCGTCCTTACGCCAGCAACTTCTTTACCACCTCACCGCTCACGTCCGTCAGCCGGAAATGGCGGCCCTGGAATTTGTAAGTCAGCCGCTGATGGTCCACACCCAGGCAGTTGAGAATCGTAGCCTGCAGATCGTGGATGTGCACCGGATCTGAAACCGTGTTGTAGCAGTAATCGTCGGTCTCTCCCAGCGTGATGCCTCGCTTGATGCCACCGCCCGCCATCCACATGGTGAAACAGCGTGGGTGATGGTCGCGGCCGTAGTTGGTCTCCATCAGCTTGCCCTGGCAATACACGGTACGGCCGAATTCCCCGCCCCAGATCACCAGCGTGTCATCCAGTAACCCGCGCTGTTTCAAGTCCTCGACCAGCGCCGCCGATGGCTGATCTACGCTCTTGCACTGCAATGCCAGATCTCGCGGCAGGTCGCCGTGCTGGTCCCATCCTCTTTTATAGATCTGCACGAAGCGCACGTTGCGCTCCGCCAGACGCCGCGCCATGAGACACTGCCAGGCATAGGTGCCCGGCTTTCGCGAATCGGGACCGTAGAGCTCAAAAGTGTGTTCCTGTTCTTTGGAGAGATCCATCAACTCCGGAACTGACGTCTGCATGCGGAAGGCCATCTCGTATTGCGAAATGCGCGTTTCGATTTCGGGATCGCCATAAACCTGTGCGCGCCTCTGGTTGAGCTTGGCCAGCGCATCGAGCATATTTCGCCGCGTGTTTTTTTCGATGCCCGGAGGATCGGAAAGGTACAGCACCGGGTCACTGCCCGCGCGGAATTTCACTCCCTGGTATTTCGACGGCAGAAAGCCCGGTCCCCACAAACGCGAAAACAAGGGCTGGTCTACGTTCAGCCCGCTGGCTTGCGACACCATCACCACGAACCCAGGCAGATTCTGGTTGTCACTGCCCAGACCGTAGCTGACCCACGCGCCCATGCTGGGACGGCCCGGCTGCTGGCTGCCGCTTTGAATGAATGTGATGGCCGGGTCATGGTTGATGGCATCGGTGTTCACGGTCTTGACGATGGCGATCTCGTCCGCCATTTGGGCTGTGTGTGGCAGCAACTCGCTCATCCATGCGCCCGATCGTCCGTATTGCTTGAATTTGAAAACCGATGGCGCCACCGGCAGCGTTGACTGCCCTGAGGTCATGCCCGTGATGCGCTGGCCCATGCGAATCGACGCCGGCAGATCCTGGCCTCGGAATTCAGAGAGTTTGGGTTTGTAATCGAACAGATCCATCTGCGCCGGCCCGCCGGATTGGTGCAGGAAAATCACGCGCTTGGCTTTTGGAGCGAAGTGCGGAAGCCCGGCCAGCCCCCCGGTTTTAGGATCTGTCTCCCCGGCGGCAAACAAGCCTGGATTCAGCAGTGACGCCAGTGCCGCCCCGCCGATCCCCGTGCTCGAGAGTCCGAAGAAATGGCGGCGTGTCATCGCCAGCCTGCATTCTTCGCAAACGTCCATGATGCTATCCCTGTTCATGGTTCATTCACTCGTGATCGTCTCGTCCATGTTCAGGATCGTACTGGCAACCGTGGTCCATGCCGCCAGTTCGCCAGGATCGATGCCGGCGTCACATTTCGATTCGCCGACGCTCAGCAACTTCCGCGCCGCGGCTTGATTGCGTCGATACTCGGCCAGTTCCGTCCGTTCCAGATTGCGCAATACCTGTAATTCCTTGCCGTCCGGCAAGCGCGCGGTGGCCAGCCGAAAGGCAAACCTGATGCGCCTGGCCGCGTCTGGTCCCGCTTTGTGAATCGTGTGCTCTGCCAGCTTGCGCGAGGCTTCGACGAAAGTCGGATCATTCATCAGCGCCAGCGCCTGGAGCGGTGTATTGGTGACCGTGCGCCGCGCGGTGCATTTCTCGCGATCGGGCGCGTCGAACGTAATCAGCTCCGGCGGGGGGCTGGTGCGCTTCCAGAACGTGTACATACTGCGGCGATACAAGTCGTCGCCGCGTCCCTGCACGTAGGTCTGCGCGGAATAAACGTCGCCGTAGGCAATCTCTTCCCAAATCCCTTTGGGTTGATACGGAGAGACACTCGGGCCGCCGGTTTTCTCAACCAGCAGCCCGCTGACAGCCAGGGCATTGTCACGAACCATCTCGGCCGGCAGGCGGAAACGTGGTCCGTGCGCCAGCAGGCGGTTTTCCGGATCCTTTTCGATCAGCTCAGGCGTGGTGCGGGAAGATTGCCTGTACGTTGCCGAAGTAACGATCAGCCGTTGCAGGGCCTTGATGTCCCAACCGACGCGAATGAACTCCGTGGCCAGCCAATCCAACAACTCCGGATGGCTTGGCGGCTCGCCTTGCGAACCGAAATTTTCCGCGGTCTTAACCAGGCCCGTGCCAAAATGCATCTGCCAGTAGCGGTTCACCCCGACGCG
This sequence comes from Acidobacteriota bacterium, assembly GCA_003223115.1. GTDB lineage: Bacteria > Acidobacteriota > Terriglobia > Bryobacterales > Bryobacteraceae > QHXW01. The sequence continues at coordinate 89,601 of QHXW01000193.1, read as the reverse complement.
CGCGGTGAGCGGATTACCGGAATCCATCAACCATTTCGCCAGCCCCAGCCGGTCCTGCGGCAGATCTTTTCCCATGACCGGCAGCACTGCCGGGACGCCGGGCGACACTTGCTCGCCGCGACTGCGATAGTCCCCGCGTCCCAGGATCGCGGTTTCGCGCGGCTCATCCATTTCCTGCATCACCATGACGGTGGGAACGGTCCAGTCCAGTTCCTCTTTCTCGTGCTGCAGGTCTCTCAGCTCGGTCCAGATTTTTTGGATATCAGGAGGCGCGGCCCGGGTCAGGAAATAATCACGCAAATTTTCCGCCTGAGATTTTGCGCGTTTCTTCGGCAGGATCAGGATGCTGGCGCGGGCGGGCTGGTGAATTGCCAGTTGTTCCACGTCGGCCACGGCCAGCACGCCACCGTAAATACGCAGATCGTCCATAGACCCGCGGTAGGGTTTACCCAGCGCAACGTTACCGACCGAGAGCGGCGCTTTACTGCCGATTGAGCCTGTCAAATGGTCCTTGACCGTCTCGATCTCAGCCGGCTTCCCGTTCAAATAGAGTGTGAATCCGGAAGCCTTGCCAGACCCATCGTAGTTCATCGCGATGTGATGCCATTCGTCCAGTTCGAGCGGCTCACGGGTGCGGATCTCCATCGCATTATCGGGCCAGTGGTGCGCCAGCCGAAGGTAAAGCCGCGACCCACGCCGCAGCCGTCTCAAAACCTGCGAATCTTCGAAATACAATTCGTAACCGCGGCGTCCGCTGGCATCATCTACCTTCTGCAGCACCGCCATTTCTTTATTGCCTCCGGGCTTCAGCCACAGAGCCAGCGAGAACGGCCGCGTGCTTTCGAGTGTTGCGGCATCGCCGAAATCGACCTGCGTTTCGCCATCGAAATCGGCCGCTCTTGCCACAGGACCACTGCCGTAAGTCAGGTCGCCGCGCACGGTGCGCCCGTGGCGGTAATGCCCTGAAGTGTCGGCCAGGTTGCCATCCAATTCGTAGTGCGACAGCAAGACCTCGCGCGGCGGATCAGGCAATGACGATAACGCCGTCTTCTCCCAGGCAGCCTGGATCACGTCGAGTTCGGAATCTTTGGGAAGCGCCTCTTCATGTGCGCAAATGCCGTCACTGACCGCTTGCAGTTGCTTTGCCTGGTCAGGCGATGGAAGTTGGAGCACCGGCTGGGCATTGCCCTTGCGCCCATCCAACCCCTTCTCCGAAATGGTGTTGAAGAAGGCGTAAAACCGGTAAAACTCTTTCTGCTTGAAGGGATCGTATTTGTGATCGTGGCAACGCGCGCATCCCAAGGTCACGCCCATCCACGCCACCGACGTGGTTTCCACCCGGTCCACCACGTACTCATTCTGATATTCCTCGGGAATCGCGCCGCCCTCGAAATTGATCATGTGGTTGCGATTGAATCCAGTGGCGATGCGGTCTCCCAGCGTGGGATGCGGCAACAGGTCCCCGGCAAGCTGCTTGACGGTGAACTCGTCGTAGCGCATATTGCGATTGAAAGCACCGATCACCCAGTCGCGCCAGCGCCACATGTCGCGATGACTGTCGATGTGATACCCATGCGTATCGGAGTAACGCGCCAGATCCAGCCACTGCAGGGCCATGCGCTCGCCATAACGCGGCGATGCGAGCAGCCGATCCACCACTGTTTCATAGGCGTTCGGGGATGTGTCACGCAGGAATTCATCGACCTCAGCCGGTGTCGGCGGCAGCCCTGTAAGTGTGAACGTCACGCGGCGGATAAGAGCCGCTTTATCCGCTTCTGGTGAGGGCTTCAGGCCGTCGGCTTCGAGGCGCGCTAGGATGAAATGATCAATTGCATTTCGCGGCCATTTGGTGTCCGAGACCTTCGGCAGCTCCGCGCGTTTGGGCGGAACGAAGGCCCAATGCAGTTCCCATTTCGCGCCCTGTTCGATCCAGCGGCGGATCAGATCAACCTGTTGATCAGTGAGATGGCGCTGAGCATAGGGTGGCGGCATCCGTTTGGCTTTGTCCGGTGCGCTGATGCGCTGGTACAGAAGGCTCGAGGCCAGGTCGCCGGGCACGACGAGCTTATGAGTGCCGCGTTCTTCAAACAGGCCATCCTTGGTATCGAGGCGCAGCTTGGCCATGCGCTGCTTCTCATCAGGGCCGTGGCAGGCGAAGCAAGTATCAGAGAGGATAGGCCGGATCTCCCGGTCGAAATCCACGGACTTGGCGGCGGTTTCACTGGGGACGGCGATTGCGCTCCCCAGAAATACCAGGCACACGGCGGCACCCGCGGCCAAAACACGTAACAGAAATCGACGTTTCAAATCTGCTCCTCTCGAGGATTAAGAGGCGGGATGAAACCCGGGGTCCTTAGAGCTAGATATATCACATCGGGCGGTGGGCTTCGCCTGCCGGGTGGACCAGGCATTCCTGCCTGTGCCCGGCGGTGGGACCGGCGCCGCGCGTCCTCGCTCGTACACCATCACTCGCGCTTCACAACGGCGCCATCCTTCATCACGAATTTCACGCGCTCGAGCTCTGTGATGTCAGCCAGCGGATCGCCGTCCACGGCAACGACATCGGCCAGCTTCCCCGGTTCGATGCTTCCCAGGTTTTCCTGCTGATCGAGCAATGCCGCGGCTACTGAGGTGGCCGATTGAATCGCCTGCATGGGAGTCATCCCGTACTTTACCATGTAGGAAAACTCTTTGGCCTGGTTCTCGGTCCACGCAAAACCGCCAACGTCGGTGCCAAAGCTGATCCGGACTCCTTTTTTTACGGCTTTGCCAAAAGCGCCGTGCACCAGATCCTCCATCTGGATCCAGATGGGCGCGCCTGCGGCGGCACGGCCCTGCGCCACGTATACGCCCACGTAAATTGTCGGGCACCAGTAGACGCCGCGCTGGATCATTTGGTCCATCAACTCCTCATCTAACCCGTCGCCGTGCTCGATGGTATCCACACCCGCCCGCAACGCGGAATCGATACCTTCGCGTCCCATTGCATGCGCGGCAACCTTGTGACCCAACCGGTGCGTCTCGTCAACCAGAGTCCGCGCCTCTTCATCGGTGAAATTCACCCAAGAGTGCAGCGCGCCGTCTTTCATGAAATAGCGACGGTCGGAATAGTATTTGATCCAGTCGGCGCCGTATTTCACCTGCTCGCGCACGGCGCGCCGTATGTTGTCCGCGCCATCCACCACCTGGACGCCCTCCGGCACACGCAGTTCCCAGGAGTAGCCCAACAGCGGGTACATCCCTGTCGGCGCAAAGGAGCGCGTCGCAACGAACATGCGCGGGCCGGGAATCAGCCCTCGATTGATCGCCGTTTTAACGTCCACATCGGCGTACATCGCGCCTTCGGTTTCAAGATCACGCATCGCCGTGAACCCGTGCATTAGCGCGGTGCGGACCGCCACCGTCGCGCCGATGGTGCGATAGGGGATCGATTGCTTGAGCAGTTGCTCGTCGTAATCCGCCGCGGTGATGTCACCTTGCAGCAGGATGTGTGTGTGATTGTCGATCAGACCGGGCAGAACCGTGGACCGGCTCAGGTCGATGATCTCGGCGCCGGGTGGAATGGAGACGCCGCTTCCCACGTGGCGGATTCGATCGCCTTCGATCACGACGATGATGCGCGAGCGAGGTGCGGTCGATTTTCCGTCGATCAGGCGACCACATCGAATGGCAATCGGCTTCGCAGGCTTGGGCGCTGTTTGGCCGAATAGTGCTGCAGCGAGCGCCAGCGCGACGACGAACGAACCTGGCTTTCTCATTCGATGGCCCATATTGATGGCCAGAATCGTATCACGACAGGTCCGCCACCGGATTATTCCCAGCGGATGCCGCGCGCCGTCAGTTCCCGCTCCAGTTGCTCGCAGGACTCGAACTGGACGGCATCGATGCCTTCGCGTTTCGCCGCGGCCACGTAATCCGCAATGTCGTCGGTGAAGAAACATTCTTCCGGCCGGCACTCGGCGCGGGCAATTGCCTCTCGGTAAATCGCAGGCGCCGGTTTCAGCGCGCCCACGCGATAGGACAAAACCATGTCGTCAAAATGACGCAGGCACGGATAGCTTTGTTCCAGCATCTTGAAGTGGATAGCGTTGGTATTCGAAAGAAGAATGAGACGATAGCGTTCTTTGATGCCCTTCAGCATGCTCTCCGGAATCAGGGTTTGCGGCAGAAAAACCGAGTTCCAGATCTCGCAGAACTGATTGTAATCCACGCGCAGTTCGAGGGTTTTCGACAGCTCTCGTACAAAATCCTCGGGCTCCAATGTGCCCGATTCAAACCGCTCGACCAGGTCATTCGAAGCCAGAAGTCTTGGAATCTCGGCTGCGCTGTACGCGCACAAACCTTCCAGCTTCCGGTACCCCCTTGTGAAATCGAATGGCACAATCACCTTCCCCAGATCGAATATGACGGTTTTGATCATCAAACTTTACCGTAGCAGTTTTAGTCTCCGGCACGCGTCTGAAAAGTCGCAGTTACCAGATTCCGATCAGCTTCCACCAGGTGAATCCCACAGCCGACCAGATAATCAGGTTGACCAGAGATACCAGGAAGCCAATCTTCCACCATTGCTGGAACGTCACATAGCCATGCGCGTAGAACATGGGCGATGGTGTGGTTCCGTAGTTGGTAAGCCCGGCCGCAAAATTGGCGAAGCAGGCGAAGCTGAAAATCACCAGACCTGTGGGCGCGCCCCGTGACACCAGCACAGCTGCAAACGGCGGAAACATCGCCAGCATGTGCGCCGTGATGCTTGCAAATCCGTAATGCGCGTAAAAGTAGACCCCAAGCGCTACCGCCAGGAGCATCACCCACCCGGCGTTGCTGAACGCTGCTCCTACGCCCCGCGCAAACTCGTGGGTGATCCCGGCGTCGTTGAGCGATTTGCCGAGCTGCACCAAGCCTCCGTACCAGATAAAGATGTCCCAAGCGGCGCGATTTCCAATCACGTCTTCCCAGGCGAGAACTCCGGTGACAAGCAATGCCGCCGAACCGGCCAGCGCTGGAGCCGCGACGTCCAAGTGGTGCAGGGGTGAGCTGATCCACAGGCCGCAAACCGAAAGGAATACGGCCATCACAATGAGCTGCCCCCGGTTCATGCGGCCCATTTGGCGGAGTTCGACCGCGGCAAATTGCGCCGCTTCTGGCGTTTTCCGAATCTCCGGCGGATTGAGACGATAAACCACGAACGGGACCACCAGCATGGAGCACAAACCTGGAACGAGTCCTGCCACAAACCACGACAACCAAGTCACCGGGTAATGGAACATCGACCCTGCCATTTGTGCCGCCAACGGATTGCTGGCCTGGCCGGTCATGAACATGGCCGCAGTGATGCAGATGCTTTGATACACGCCTGTGATCAGGAACGATCCGATGAGCGCCGCCGTCCGTCCGGGCAGCGAGCCATAAAGTTCGGCCACCGAACGAACAATGGGCAGCACCACGCCACCCGATCGCGCGCCGTTCGAGGGAATGATCGAGGCCAGCAGCACGTCGGTCATCGAGAGCGCATAGCACACGCCCAGCGACGTCTGTCCCACCGTACGGATAAATAGCAGCGCGATCCGGCGTGCCAGACCGGTCTTAATCAGAGCGTCCGAAATAAAAAAAGCCGCCATGACCAACCACACGGTAGGATCGCCATAGCCGCCAAACGCCCGGTGAATGGTCAACCCGCCAAAAATCGAAGCCAGCGTCACGGCAATCAGCACAGCGGCGCCACCCGGTATGGGGTGCAGGATCAGGGCCGCGATGGTGGCCGCGAAGATTCCAAATAGCCTCCAGCCCTCCGGCTTCACGGCTGCCGGCCTCGGAAAAATCAATACGATTCCCAGGTAAATCAGCAGCACGATCAGGCTGCTCAGAATTCTGTGGCGTGTGGAAGGGGGTTCGGGCTTCGCTGGCGGGTTCTTGTCGGTTCCTGTGATGCGGTTACCCCGGTTAATTCTTGGGTGCTTTTCTCTCGGCCGGCCTCGCGGCAGTATACGGCTTTTGAACGCGATACCGCAACCGAACGCGCGTGCTGACGCAATGATTCAGGCAGGGGCCCCGCGGCCCCCTTGTATCAAGCCCGACCTATCCAGTAGACTAAAGGGGCTTTCTTACAATCCATAAAGGGCCGATCAGCGGTTGCGAACCCTATTTTCCCGGGCAGCCGCAGGTCGGCGGTTCCGGCCGGAGCGGACTGTCTCTCCGGCCAAAGTGCTTCTAGCCGATTGGCCGGAAGTCGGGCCCCTGGCATTATCGCCGCGGTTACCGTCGCGGCACGTCATCGAGGAGGATTGGGATGAGGCACACCTTCGCCGTCTCCATTGGAGGCGCAGCAGGCCAAGGAGTGGCGACGCCGGGCAATATCTTTGCCCGTATTTTCGCCCGCCGTGGTTTGAGTGTCCAAGCTTATAACGCATATCAATCAATCATTCGCGGTGGTCATACATTTCTCACCATCCGCACTGGTCCTGATGAGATCAAGAGCTTCGGCGACAAGATCGATCTCCTGATTCCGCTGAATCAGGACACCATCGATCGCCACCTGAATCTGCTTGGAGCGGGGGCCGCCGTCGTTTATAACGGGGATACCATCAAACCCGGAAAAGCAGCCGACGGCGTACGTCTGTGCCCGCTGCCGGTTTCGCAATTAAATTCCAACAGCCGCAACAAGGTCGAGCAGAACACCTTGTGTGTGGCCGCCGGGCTCAGCATGATGGGCGTCGGTTTCCAGTCGCTGGCGGAAGTTCTTACCCAGCAGTTCAAAAAAAAGGGCGATGCAGTAGTCAATGAAAACGTCGAAAGCGCCCGGTCGGCTTATCAATACGCGACCGAGCATTTCGAGCCCTTTCCCCGCCCCTTGCCGATGACCGAAAAGCCGCAAGCCGTCTTGACCGGCAATATGGCGCTAGCTATGGGCGGAGCCGCGGCGGGCGTGAAATTCTACTGCGCCTATCCCATGAGCCCTTCAACGGGCGTGCTGCACTGGATGGCCTCTCACGCGCGCAAGTCAGGCATCATGGTGCGCCAGGTAGAAGACGAAATCGGCGTGGTGAACATGGCCATTGGCGCCGCTCAGGCCGGGTGCCGCGCCATGTGCGCCACATCGGGCGGCGGCTTCGCGCTCATGACCGAAGGCCTGGGCATGGCGGCCATGATCGAGACACCCATGGTTGTGATTGATGTCCAACGCGCCGGTCCCTCAACCGGTGTGCCCACCAAGACCGAACAGGGCGATCTCTGGCAGATGCTGGGCGCCGGTCATGGCGATTATCCACGTGCCATCGCTACGCCTACCGACATTCTCGATTGCTTCAAGATCATTCCCGAGATATTCAATCTGGTGGACAAGTTCCAGTGCCCGGGGATTGTGTTGACGGACCTCTTACTTTCAGAAGGCACCGGGAGCGTGGATCCTAAGGAACTCAATTTCAATGTTCCAATCGATCGCGGCGAGTTAATCACGGCGCCGGACGGCGTGAGCGGCAATTACAAGCGCTACCTCATCACCGAGAGCGGCATCTCTCCGCGCGCCATCCCGGGCATCCCCGGTTACACCCACACCGTTGCCACCGATGAGCATCAAGAAGACGGAGTGCTCATCAGCGACGAGTTCACCAACCCGGTGAAACGCCGCGAAATGATGGAAAAGCGCCAGCGCAAGGTCCAAGGCATCGAAGCCGCGGTGCCGCCGCCAAAGCTCGTGGGTCCGCGCAATGCCGATGTCACGCTCATTGGCTGGGGCTCCACCAAAGGCGTGATCGAGGAAGCCATCGAGTTACTCGCCGACGCAGGAATTACAGCCAGCCACTTGCAGATCCGCTGGATGGTGCCTCTGCACGGCGACGCGATTCTCGACGAGCTCCGCGGCGCAAAGCACACCATCATGGTTGAAAACAATTTCAGCGGCCAGTTCGCGCGCTACCTGCGCGGCGAAACCAGCTTCGTTGCGGACGGCCACATCCGCAAATACGACGGCGAACCGTTCATGCCGCACCACATCGTGGAAGCAATCAAGGAACAACTGGCCGGGAAAACCAAACTTTCCGTGCCCATGCACGAAATCATGGTTTAGGAGGAACGATGGCCACCACCGAGCAATTATTGAAACCAATCACTCTGCCGGATTATAAAGGCAAGGTCGATCCCGACTGGTGCCCCGGCTGTGGAGATTTCGGCGTGCTCGCGGCGCTCGAGAAAGCGCTGGTCGATCTGCAGATCCACCCGTTTAACGTGGTGACCATCAGCGGCATCGGCTGCTCCTCGAACCTGCCTGGGTACATCGGTACCTACGGCATGCACACGCTGCACGGGCGCGCGCTCGCCGTGGCCACGGGCGTGAAGCTCGCGAATCACGATCTCACCGTGGTCGTGACCGGCGGTGATGGCGACGGCTTCGGAATTGGCGGCAATCATTTCATCCACACGATGCGCCGCAATGTCGACTTGCTCTACCTCGCCATGGACAACCAGATCTACGGCTTGACCACGGGCCAGGTCTCGCCCACCAGTTCCATCGGCATGAAGACCAAGAGCACACCTCACGGCAGCGTCGAGCCTCCGATCAATCCCATCTCTATGGCTCTGGCCGCGGGTGCAACATTTATTGCTCGCGGATTCAGCGGCGAACAGAAACACCTGACCGAGCTCATCAAGCAAGGGTTGAAGCACAAAGGATTCTCTTTCATCGATGTCTTCAGCCCGTGCGTGACTTACAACCACGACAACACCTATGCCTGGTTCAAGCAGCGCGTCAAGAAACTGGAAGAGGATCCCACGTACGACGCGACCAATTGGCTGATGGCGGCCGAACGCTCGCAGATATGGGGCGAGGTGATTCCCATCGGCAAGTTTTTCGAGCGGAACGACCTGCCTTCACTCGACCAGGCCGAGCCGGTGCTGGACGAAGGCGGGCCGTTGGCGCACCGCAAGTTGGGGATACCGCCGGAAATCGCGCGGGAGTTTGTCACAGAGCTGATGTAGGGCGCCGTACCGACAATGCGTGGTTATAGGCCCAACGGCGGGGCTCCGCTGAGTTTGCTTATGGCAAGCTGTTCCGCTTGACGATCCACGTGCGGATCTGTCTTGCCTGGCTTCGAGTGAATCCTAATGTTCCCTGCGCAGCCTTATCCCAGTCTTGTTGAATCAACGTACCCCGCATGATTCCCACAATCGAGTGAGCGTTCGGACCCAATAGGATATGCGCCAGTTCGTGCGCCATGACGTAAGCGAGACGCGTGGCTGCCGGCGCCATGTCATTTTTATCTTTACGACGAACGAAGACGATTGCGCCTGATGGGAATCCTATCCCTTCGCACTCCGGCGGGACACCATAACGTGCTGTCTCCGACTCCGGTTGAAGCTTGACTACCAGGGTGACCGGATCCTCGGGCGGCGGGTTCTCGAACTTTTGCCGTTCCGCTGCATAAGCGAAACCATCCCGCCAGATCAATCGAACACCGGCGCGCTCAAAAATCTCTGATGCTGCCATTTCGGCTTGGGCCAGTGCTTCGTCTCCTACTTTACTTGCGCGTGGTTATAGACGAGTAAGGTGAGCGTCAGGTCCTTTGCGGCCGAGTGAAGGAGCGTGGCGGCAAGGAGAGTGATGGTCAAGCCTCCGGCGAGCTTTCGCATTGGTCCCGCATGAGGTGCGCGACCAAAGTCTCAACTAACAGGTCGTGTTACTCAATGCATTGCGACCGGATTGAAACCGGAGTCGATGCGGCCTGACTTTTTGCCATCCTGAACAGCTAAGTGATTCGTAAGATGCCCGGTTACTGAACTGTCCGAACTGAAGTGAACTGTTTGATGACAAAATAATGAGTCCCACAACCCGCTCCAATCTGAGGTATCCTGATGCAGCCCTCCGGGGCGTCCATGGCCGTCCGTTTTGGGTTATTCGAACTGGATCTTGCGGCCGCTGAGTTGCGCAAGCGCGGCCGGAAAGTACCGCTCCAAGATCAGCCGTTCAAAGTTCTCGCGCTGCTGCTGCGGTGCCCGGGGGAGCTGGTCACGCGGGAGGAATTGCAGCGGGCGCTCTGGCCGGACGACACCTTCGGCGACTTCGATGAGGGTTTGAACAAGGCCATCCAAAAGCTGCGCCAGGCGCTGGAAGACCCGACCGAAAATCCACGATTTATCGAGACTCTGCCGCGCAAGGGCTATCGCTTCATGGCGGCTGTGGAAACACCCGCGGACCACGCTCCAGCAATTTCATCCCAGGGCGTCGAGGACGGTTCGAAGCAGCCACCTGCGGCTCCAACCAGGCAGCGCGAAGTTCTCGCTTGGGTACTTTTCACGATCGCCTCCCTCGCTTTAATCGCCCTGGCCGCCGTTCATTTCCGCCAACAGCCCAGTGAACTGCACGCGGTGCGGTTTCAAATTCCGGTGCCGGACAAGGCGGACGTCCTTGTTGAATTTTTGGAAGTCTCGCCGGATGGGAGGCACCTGGTTTTCTTGGGGCGTGGCCCGGACGAAAGGGGTCATCTCTGGCTTCATTCGCTCGATTCGATGACGACTCGACTGCTTCCGGGAACGGAACACTCCGCTTTGCCCTTCTGGTCGGCCGATAGCCGCTTCGTGGCGTTCTTCGCAGTGGAGCACAACGGCATCTACCTGAAGAAGATCGACGTGACGGGCGGCCTCCCGCAAACAATATGCGATACGCACTGCGACGCGTTCGGGGGAGGAACCTGGAACCGGGACGGAGTCATCTTATTCGCAAAATCGACCGGCGACCGAGAGAATGACAGCATGTTCCGGGTCTCCGCGGCGGGAGGCGAGATCACGCCGGTACTGCCACTCGACAAGGCACGGGGAGAGCTTAACCAGGCATTCCCACGTTTCTTGCCGGATGGACGGCATTTTCTCTATCAATCGTTTTATGGAACTACGAAGGGAGCTGAAAAGACTTACCACGTCAGCAGGACACTGTCCAGCGCGATCTTTCTAGGATCGCTGGACTCGAAAGAAACCAGGATGCTGGTCGCCGCCGATTCCAACGTGGGCTACGTTGCACCGGGGTTTCTGATCTATGGGCAGGGGCGAACTCTGGTCGCACAGCCATTTGACGCGAATCGGTTCCGGCTGACGGGCGGACCCTTTCCCGTGGCAGACCATGTGGAACGGGGTCCAGATCAAACTTATGTGTTTAGTTCCGCCTCGGACAACGACGTTCTGATCTTCGGCAATGAAGCCTCGCACGACAAACAGCTCGCCTGGTACAAACGGGATGGCGCGCGCCTTGGATCGATCGGCGAACCTGGAAGGGCCGACTCCATCGCCATCTCTCCCGATGAAAGACGCCTCGCTGTGATGCGCAAGTATTCCGAAGCGATCAAGTCCGACGTCTGGATTTGCGAACTCTCCACCGGCATTTTTACCCGGCTGACGTTCGGTTCGGATGGGGATTGGGCTCCGGTATGGTCTCCGGATGGGCGCGAGCTGGCGGTTGGATCAGACCGGGGCAGATCTCATGGGGGAGCCGACCTGTACCGAAAATTCGCAGGCGGCGGGGAACAACAAGAGTTGCTGTTTGCGTCCGACCGTGGATGGAAAATGCCGAGGCAATGGCTGCCGGACGGATCGATTCTTTTCGAAACCTGGGGGCAAAACCACGCCGACTTCTATCTGCTGCCACCATCTGGCAGTCGGAAACCGGTGCTGTTGATTAAAACTGAGTTCCGCAAGAACTTTCCCAACGTTTCTTCGGACGGCCGCTGGGTCGCGTACCAGTCTGAAGAATCGGGCCGGAGCGAAATCTACGTTGCGGCGTTTCCGACATTCACGGAAAAGCGGCAGGTTTCGAAAGGCGGGGGCTCTCAGGCAAAGTGGCGGAAGGATGGCAAGGAACTTTTCTACGTCACCGTTGACGGTAAGGCGATGTCGATTGATGTGAGGCGTAGCGCGAAGCTCGAGACCAGCGCGCCCAAGCTCTTGTTTCAAGTGCCGTTCCGGCTGGAGGAACAAGAGATCGAGTACGCCGTCACCGGCGATGGCCAGAGGTTTATCTTTGGAGAGCCGGTTGAAGCCAGTAAATGGCTTAACGTTGTGCTCAACTGGACCGCGGGGTTGAAGCGATAACTACTAGTGCCCCGCCTCAGCAGGTGGCCGGGTCGGGTTTCTCGGTGCTCACTCCAAGTTCTTCGAATGCCTTGTTGGCCATCGCCATCTCCACAACTCCGTCTCGCGCCAGCCTCGACAGCGCACTAGTCGCGATGGATTCGGCGTTGACTTCGAAGAATCGACGCAAGTGCTCGCGATTGTCACTGCGGCCGAAGCCGTCAGTTCCCAATGAGACCAGCCGTCCGGGGAACCACGGAGTAACTTGATCGGCCACCACCTTCATGTAGTCCGTAGCCGCGATAATCGGGCCTTCCGCGCCGTCCAGAACTGTTTGTATATACGGCCGCTGGGGCGTCTGGCCGGGATGCAGCCGGTTCCAGCGCTCTACGCGCATGGCTTCACGCCTCAACTGGCTGTAGCTGGTGACGCTCCAAACGTCGGCCGCGATCTTATATCGTTCCGCCAGAATCTGCTGTGCGCGCACGGCTTCGTTCAGGATCGGGCCGCTGCCGAAAAGCTGGATTTTTGCTTTGCCGCTTTCAGCAGGCTTGAATTTATAGATGCCCTTGAGTATCCCTTCGCGCACTCCTTCGGGCATGCGCGGCATCGGATAATTTTCGTTGTAAAGCGTCAGATAGTAGAAGCAATCCTCGCGCTCCTGGTACATCCGACGAATCCCGTCCTGGATAATCACCGCGATTTCGTAGGCGTAAGCCGGGTCATACGCGGAACATGTCGGCACGGTGCTCGTAAGCACCAGGCTGTGCCCATCCTGGTGCTGCAAACCTTCACCCGCAAGCGTCGTGCGGCCCGCGGTGCCGCCCATGAGAAATCCCTTGCCCCGCGCGTCGGCGAAAGCCCAAATTAAATCGCCTACGCGCTGGAAGCCGAACATCGAGTAATAAATAAAGAACGGGATCATGTCGATCTCGTAGTTGGAGTAAGCCGTGCCCGCCGCGGTGCAGGATGCCATGGAGCCGGCTTCAGTAATGCCCTCCTCCAGAATCTGGCCGTCCTGCTGCTCCTTGTAATAAAGGAACATATCCGCGTCATGCGGTTTATAGAGCTGTCCCGTTGAGGCATAAATCCCGAACTGCCGGAACAGGGACTCCATGCCGAAGGTGCGTGCTTCATCCGGAATGATCGGCACCACGCGCCTACCCACTGCGGGATTCTTCATCAGCGTGGTCAGTATGCGCACGAAGGCCATCGTGGTGGAGGGATGCGGCGCCTTCGAGCCGCCCAGCAACTCCGTGAAATTCTCGAGCGGTGGTGCTTCAAACTGGGGCGCGGGCACTTTTCGCTCAGGCATGTAACCACCCAGCGTGCGGCGCCGCTCGTGCAGATGTGCCATTTCCGGGCTGTCGTCCGGTGGCTTGTAAAAACTAATGTCGTTGGCTACGCCATCAGGAAGTTGAATATCGAACCGCTGCCGGAAAAGCTGGACCGCGCGGTCATTCAACTCTTTTTGCTGGTGCGTGGGGTTGCGCGCCTCGATTTCAGCCACCCCATAGCCTTTGACGGTTTTTGCCAGGATGACGGTCGGCTGCCCTCGATGGTCCACGGCGGATTTATAGGCGTTGTACACCTTCTGCGGGTCATGCCCACCGCGGCGCAGCCGGCCTACCTGGTCATCGCCTAAATGTTCCACCAGCTTGAGCAGCTCCGGATACTTGCCGAAAAATTCTTTACGAATGTATGCGCCGCCTTTGGCCTTGAAGGACTGGTATTCGCCGTCCACACACTCGTCCATGCGTTTGACCAGCAGGCCGCTATGATCTCGCGCCAGCAGCTCGTCCCAGTCTGAGCCCCAGATCACTTTGATAACGTTCCAGCCCGCGCCCAGGAAGGCTGCTTCCAGCTCCTGAATGATCTTGCCATTGCCGCGCACCGGCCCATCGAGGCGCTGCAGATTGCAATTGATGACAAAAATGAGGTTGTCGAGTTTCTCGCGCGAAGCCAGCGTCAGGGAGCCCATGGACTCCGGTTCGTCCATCTCGCCATCGCCCAGAAATGCCCACACCTGGCGAGGGGTTTTAGGGAGCAGCCCGCGATTCTCCAGGTAGCGCATGAACCGCGCCTGGTAGATGGCGTTGATGGGCGCCAGACCCATCGAGACCGTCGGGAATTTCCAGAATGACGGCATCAGCCACGGGTGCGGGTATGAAGAAAGGCCGGGGTGCTCTCTCAATTCGTGTCGAAAATTCTTCAAGTGTTCTGCAGTGAGCCGGCCTTCCAGAAACGCCCTCGCATACAGGCCCGGCGAGGCGTGACCTTGAAAATAGACCAGGTCTCCAGGCTGGTCGCCGTAGCCGGCGTGAAAAAAATGGTTAAAACCTACTTCAAACAGCGTAGCGATGGAAGCATATGTGGCGATGTGTCCGCCAATGCCGTGGTCGGATTTGTTCTGGCGGGACACCATAGCCATGGCGTTCCAGCGCGTCAGGCTCTTAATGCGGCGCTCGAGCGCGCGATCGCCCGGATACGGGACCTCATCTTCGGCTGGAATGGTGTTCACATACGGTGTGTTGTGTTGAACCGGTAATTCAACTCCCAGATTCCGCGCCCGCTGTGCCAGCTTATCCAGCAGGTATGCGGCACGGTCAGGGCCGGCTTGATCGACTACTTCGTCCAGCGCCTCCAGCCACTCGGTGGTCTCCCGCGGGTCCAGGTCAACACGCTCTGCTCGTTTTTGATGCATGGGATATTTTCATTATAGCAATGCCGAGGTTGGAGGCTATCAACATTGTTATCAATTAGTTAACTGATCTCTCGCAGTCTTCGGATCGATGCAATTTTGACCGTTGACGGTTCGATGGAACCAACCAAATAGTATCCATGAAGGTACCTAACCCGGCGTAGCCGGAACCAAACAGGGGCTGCCCCAGGAAGTCAGGAGCCAGGAGTCAGAATCCGCCCCCTAACTAAGGCGTACAGGACTGGGAAGTCCGATTATTTTCGAAGGGCCTCCGGAGCCGTATAAACAAAGGGCGAAACCGCACCTGCTGAAAATATTCTGCCAGGGAAAAGCAAGATTTGAAACCATAGGTACTAAGATATCGCCGAAGGCCACCGCGAGCAGGCTCGGAACTTGGCCCGCATGGCCGAACTTCGGGAGCGTCTCAAGAATGCCCTCCGGGAACTTGAGATCGTTCTAAAACAGTTTCGCCCTGACGATCCGGGCCAGGCATCCGGTCCGGCATAGTAGAATGGCAGTAGTGGAGTTAACGGACCGAATGAAAATTTCAATTGCCGCGGCGCTGTCTCTGGCTGCAGTTTTGGCTGTTCCTGCCGTTGCGGAGGTACCTGCCCCTCAACCCCCAAAAGCCGGCAAAACCGAAATTCTGAAATCTTCCGAGCTGCGTTCCGGCATGAAGGGCGTGGCCTGGACCGTGTTTCAAGGCACGGTGGCCGAGCCGGTACCGGTGGACATCATCGGGCTTTGGAAGAACGCCTGGGGTCCCAGGCAGGACATTATCCTGGCGAAGCTTGGCGGCAAAGCCCAGCGGACCAACGTGGCCGGCGGCATGAGCGGCAGTCCGGTTTATGTAGATGGCAAGCTGATTGGCGCCATCGCTCTGCGGCTGAGCATTTTCTCGCCTGACGCCATCTGCGGGATCACGCCTATCGAGCTCATGCTCGAAATCAATGATCTGGATCAATCGCGCCCCATGGACGCGCGCACGCCGGACAAAGTACAGGCGCGCAATGAAGTGGCTGTGCCCAGCCAGTTACTGGCACAGGCCGTGGCGGCGGGCGCTTCGCCCAGGCTGCCGGCGCAAAGTCCGATGATGGTTCCCATCGACACGCCGCTGATTTTTTCAGGCTTTAACGGAAACGTTCTCACTGAATTCGGCCCGCTGTTCCAGCAGCTCGGCATTTCGGTGGTTCAAGGCGGAGCGGGTAGCGCGCTCTACACGACGACGCCCGCACCGGACTGGAAGGATTCTTTGAAGCCAGGGGAAGCGGTCGCCGGCGTGCTGGTTTCGGGCGACATGAGCATCACCGGCCTGGGCACCGTAACTTACAACGATGGGAAGCGCGTGCTGGCTTTCGGCCATCCTTTCTTTAATCTCGGACCCATGAACATGCCCATGAGCAAGGGCGAAGTTCTGATGGTGCTCTCCTCGGCATTTCAGCCCAACAAGTTTGCCAATGCCACCGAGATCGTGGGCGCGCTGCATCAAGACCGCCACAGCGGCATCATGGGAATCCTGGGAGAAGAAACGAAGATGATCCCTGTGACCGTCCAGGTGCGCTCCCTGAATGAAGGGAACGCCGTGCTCAGCCAGAAAGATTTCCGCTTCAATGTATTCGATCAGCAGAAGTGGACGCCTTATTTAATGATGCTCACGCTGTTCAATTCCGTTTCCGGCCTCAACGAATTCAAGGATGAAGCCACCTACCGGCTGAGCGGCAAAGTGGATCTCGACGGTGGAAACAGCCTGTCGCTGAATACCATGCAAGCTTCAGGTGAAATGCCCATGCCGGCTCCTATGCTGCTGGCGGGCTGGTGGGGCGACAAGTTCAATCGCCTTTATTTGAACGCTGTCAAAACACCACGGCTGAAACGCGTGAGCGTGACAGTGGATCTGCTGCCGGAGCGGCGTGTGGCCACTATCGAGAATGCGTGGATGCAGAATAGCGAAGTGCTCCCGGGCGAAGAAGTGCCGGTCAAGGTTTTTCTCCGGCCCTATCGTGGCGAGCACATCGAGCGCAATTTCAATGTCCGCATTCCCTCGGGGCTGGCCAAAGGCGAGCACCGCATCGTGCTGAGCGATGCCGCGACCATCAATCACATGCAGAGCCTTGCCGGCTACATGAATCGCTACATGGACCTGCCCGAAACCATTTCGCTGATCAACCAGGAGCGCAGCAACAATCAGCTGTACATTTCGCTGCTCCAGTCCACTCCAACGGCCTATTATGACGACAAGACCATGCCCAGTCTTCCCGCGTCGGTGCTGAACGTGATGCAGGCCGGGCGCACATCCAATCGTCCAATCGTCACCTCCGCCGAGACCGCCATCGAGCAGACCTCGGTACCATTCGATTACGTGATCAGCGGCAGCTACACGCTGAAATTCACGGTGAAGTAGAGCTGTTCGATCGAAACATGAAGAAACTCATCGTCCGCCTGACCCCACTTACGTTTGCCCTGTGTCTGTGGGCCGCGCAAACCCGTACCTGGGTGGAAACCGATTATTCCGATTTCGAAAGGGGCGTCATCAAGAATCTGTCGCTGCGCAGCGATGGCCGCCTCACTCTGGCGCCGCGTTTTGAAGAACTGTTTGATTCGCCCTCGGCTTATCTGTGGGCGCTGGCACGGGACTCCAAAGGCAACCTGTACGCGGGCGGTGGACCGGACGCCAAGTTGTTCCGCATCTCGCCCAGCGGCGAGAAGAAAACCCTAGCCGAATTTCAGGCGCTCGAAATTCACGCCATCGCGGTGGATCACAAAGACCGCATCTTCGTTGCGACCTCTCCCGACGGCAAGGTCTATAGGGTCAATCCGGACGGCAAGAGCGATCTCTTTTTCGATCCCAAAGCCAAATACATTTGGGCGCTAGCCTTCGATAAGGGCGACTTGCTCGTGGCCACCGGCATCCCCGGCGTCATTCATCGCGTCACACCAGACGGCAAAGGGACTCCTTTCTTTAAGACCGATGAGACTCACGTTCGCTCGATGACGCTCGATGGAAAAGGTAACGTAATTATCGGGACCGAGCCGGATGGCCTTGTCATCCGTGTTTCGCCGGCGGGTGAAGGCTTTGTTCTGTACGAAATGAACAAGCGCGAGGTGACAGCGGTTGCGACGGCGCCTGATGGATCGGTCTACGCCGCCGCGGTGGGCTCGAAACTGGGACTGTTACTTGCACCTCCGCCGCCACAACCCATTTCCTCACCGCAGCCCCAGATGCCCGGGGGACAGCCTGGAATCAACCCGCACGGTGCATCCTCGCCTACTATGCCCTCGCTCGGCGGTGGCAGCGCTCTCAGCGTCGCTGGCGGCTCAGAAGTGTTTCGCATCCATCCCGACGGTTATCCCGAAAAGATCTGGAGCCACCCGCAGGATCTGGTCTACGCCATCGCCTTCGATTCGAGCGGCCATGCACTGCTGGGGACTGGCAACAAAGGCTACATCTATCGCATCGATTCCGATACGCTGCACACCGCGCTCGTCAATGCGCCTCCCACTCAGGTCACCGTTTTGTTACCGGCCGCTGGCAGGCTGTACGCCGTGACGGGAAACGTCGGGAAGGTTTATGCCATCGGACCCGGGTTCGAGCACGAAGGTTCCATTGAATCCGATGTTTTTGACGCCGGCATGTTTTCGCTTTGGGGCAGGCTGAGCTTTAAAGGCGGGGCTGATGGCGGACGCATCGCGATTCAGACGCGCAGCGGAAATCTCGACCGCCCCCAGACCAACTGGAGCGCATGGTCGAGCGAGATCACGTCAGAGGACGGAGTGCGCGTGACCTCTCCGCCTGCACGGTTTCTGCAGTGGAGGGCCACGCTCACCAGCGACGCGGCCGACAAGATCGGACGGTCCCCGGAAGTGGAAGAGGTCAAAGTTGCGTATCTATCGCGCAACGTAGCTCCACGGGTGGAAGAAATCGAGATTACGCCGCCCAATTACAAATTTCCTGTCCAGCCTGCCGGTATAATCGCTCCGCAGACGCTCTCACTACCGCCGCTCGGGAAGCCCGCCCGTCCCCCGGTATCTCTTGGGCTCGAAACCACCACGCCGCCGATGCAGGCGGCGAAAGGCTCAATAGGAGCGCGCTGGAACGCCGTGGACGACAACGGGGACGCTCTGATATCTAACGTCGAAATCCGCGGCACCAAAGAAACGCAGTGGAAGCTGCTGAAAGATAAATTGAAAGACAAATATCTAAGCTGGGACTCCACCAGCTTCGCCGACGGAGAATACGTATTGCGCGTCACCACCTCAGACCTGCCGGGCAATACGCCCCAGGACGCGCTCACCGGCTCACTCGAAAGTGATCCGTTCACCATCGACAACACGCCACCGCGCATCACGGCACTTATTTCGTCGCGCAACGGCACCAGCATCGAAGTACGCTGGCACGCCGCGGACGCACTCAACGTGATCTCGAAGGCCGAGTATTCGCTGGACGGCGGCGATTGGACGGTTGTGAACCCGGCTGCCAAACTCTCCGATTCCAAAGAACTGGATTACATCCTGACGCTGAACAACGTTCCAGCGGGCGAGCACACCGTCGCCGTCCGGATTGCCGACGAATACGACAACCAGACGACCGATAAAGTGGTGGCGAAGTAGCGGGCTAAGCCTGCTCCCATTGCTCGCGCGAAATTCCGGCCTGACGCAAGATTCGCGCTAGCAGGTCCGGGCTGACTTCCTGCCGGTGAGGGTTTGGAATCACGATCCGCGTTGTCCCTGCGAATCATGTATGGATGTTTTCCCCGCTGGATCGGCCCCTCAAAGCCGAGCTTTCGCAATCTGCGAACAAGCTCGGGCTAAGATACCGGACCGAGTTTAGCCACTGACCTCGGTGGGTTCAGGCGCTACCAATGCGATTCCGTCAATAACAGGAATTGGGAGACCTCTGTGCAGACTGAGAATAAGCCAACTCTCGAGGCCGTCCAACAAATTCTGCCGACACACTTCCAGGCTTCGGCCGGTGGCCCCAACACCCGGACAGTCCGGAATCTCCCCATAGTACGGCTCAGGGTTCCTCGATCCTCTCATCATGCGCTCGTTTCAAGGCCGCGTTCACGTATTCCGAGATCCTCTTGCTGTAGCCATTTTATTACAATCGCGATTTTAAGACTGCGTCTTTTCCTCGGGTATCTCCTCCTCAGCCTACAACCGCTCAGGCCAGCACGTGCGATCTCGAAGACCGTGCTATAACGGAAGGCTTGAAAATCCATGTTCGCAACGTCACTCGGAACTCTGTGCTGGCTGACGCCGCCGAAATCGCCGACAGCAGCGCCAAGCGTCGCACCGGCCTGCTGAAACACACAAGCCTCGAGCCGGGTGACGGCCTGTGGATTATCCCTTGTGAGGCGATTCACAGCTTCGGCATGAAATTTGCCATCGACGTCCTTTATCTGGATCGCGAGCACAAGGTGAAGAAAGTACGCCCGGAGATGGTCCCTGGCCGGATTTCCGGATGCCTCACGGCATACTCGGTGCTCGAGCTTCCAGCCGGCACTATCGCGCGCACGACCACTGAAGCCGGGGATCAATTGGAAATCACCAAGCTGGTCTCAGAGGCTGGCGCACCGCCGGCGTCAGATTGATTCCGCGATGCGGTGGCGCGGACGCTGGGAGCCTCGACACGAGTGTCGAGGCGGCGCGCAGAGTGGCGCGGTACGCATGAAATCAGCGTCGGCTCGCTCACGGTCGCGGCGCGGCGGCACAAAAACGCCTACGTTTGCCGGAGCGGCTCGCGGGTCCAGAATACGAAGTCAGTCGCGGGCGGATCGTATCCGAGCGAGCGAATCAGGCTTGCGATTTGACCGCGGTGATACCAGGAGTGGCCAAACAACTGTGCAAGGATATCCTGAATTTGATTCCGAAAATATCCGCCTTCGAGGCTGCGATACTCGAACTCTCGGGCGATCTCTGTTTCGTCCAACCGCGCGAGATAACCGGCCCATGCGGTTTCCATGGCCTTCAGGCGCGGAACGAGTTCCTCGGGCGTCAATCCTTTGGGAAAGAACTCGGTTGGCGCGTCCGATCTGGCGCCGAATCGGAAAAGCCACAGCCGGCGGGCTTCAATGATGTGCGCAAACAGTACGATGGCCTTCTGATATGCCGCGGCTGTGCGTGTAGAGTGAGGCAAATCCAGAAGACATTCCAGCACCTTGGCGTGGCTATCCTTTTCGTATTCAAACCAGCGCCGGTATTGATCGGCTAATGTTGAAACCATCAGCCCTGTCCCCGGTATGCGGCCGGCCGGTCCGCCTCCGCCGGAATTCATTTCAATCGCCCGTGCTCTTTCAGAATGCAGCGGTCCATGATTACTTCGAGACCTGCCGCGCGCGCCTTCTCAGCCGCGGCTTCATGCACCACGCCTTCCTGCATCCATATGGCTTTGGCGCCGATACGGATAGCTGCATCGACCAGTTCTGGGACATACTCGGAGCGCCGGAAAATGTCGACGATATCAATATGCTCCGGAATGTCCTCGAGTTTCGCGTAACTTTTCTCGCCCAGAACTTCAGTCTCGTGAGGATTCACCGGAATAATGC
Source organism: Acidobacteriota bacterium (assembly GCA_003223115.1). Taxonomy (GTDB): domain Bacteria; phylum Acidobacteriota; class Terriglobia; order Bryobacterales; family Bryobacteraceae; genus QHXW01. The sequence goes on along the minus strand of QHXW01000193.1, from coordinate 68,307 downwards.
GGTAGCCGGCATGCTTCATGTACTCGGCTACTCCGTGACTCGGTCTGTACCGTTTGCTCGACAGGCCCACCACGGCAATGATGCGCGCAGAGCCGAGGAGTGCAGCGATGTCGGGCATATGACTTAGCGCCGTGAACGGCTGGACCGCCGCGAAGCAGCGCCGAGAACACCTTCCGGGATCTTACCGTGCTGCTCGGTTCGCGAACCGGCCTGGCGCTCCCGGCGGCGTGCGGCACGGCGCAGGCCTTCAACCTCGCGACCGTCCAGGTGCCGAAATTCACCCGGCTTCAGGGGCCCCAGCTCCAGCGGTCCAATCGCCACGCGCTTGAGTTTCTCCACCAGCCTTCCGAAATGTTTGAACATCATCCGGATCTGATTTTTTCTTCCCTCATAGAGGCGCACTTCGTACCAGGGATTCTTTGCGCGATGCGCCATCTGAAGCCCGGCGGGGAGCGTGCGGCGGCCTTCGAGCGGGACCCCGGTACGAAACTCCTGCTCCTGGTCCGACGTGATAGCGCCGGTGACTTTCACCAGGTAGGTTTTTGGCAGGTGGCTGGCCGCCAAGGTAAGGGCATTGGCGAACTCGCCATCGTTGGTGAGCAGCAGCAGGCCTTCGCTGTGATAATCCAGGCGGCCCACCGGATAAACTCTCTCTTTCACTCCACGCAGTAATTCCATCACCGTCGGCCGGCGCTCGGGATCATGCAGGGTCGTCACGTAATCCCTGGGCTTATTCAACATGATGTAAATGGATTTCGGCGGGCTGCGCAGCAGTTTACCGTCGGCGCGGATGTGATCTTTTTCGAGATCGCCCTTGCTGCCGAGCTCGGTGATAACAGTGCCGTTCACCGAAACACGGCCTTCCAGAATCATCTGTTCCGCTTTGCGCCGCGACGTGATTCCCGCACGCGAAAGAATCTTCTGGAGCCGCTCCTCAGGCATTTCAGGTTTCGTCGATGGATGCGTCCGTGTCGCCAGACACCGCTTGTTCGGATGCTTGCGGCTGGGTAGCGCTGCCGGCCGCCTGTTCGGATTGAACAGGCTCGTCTCCAAGCGCCAGTCGCCGGATCTCCTCGAATTCTTTGAGTGACGGCAATTCGTTCAAATCTTTGAGGCCGAACTGTACTAGGAACTCTCTGGTGGTCTTGTAGAGGATGGGCCTGCCGATCACTTCCTTGTGTCCGGCCGTGGTGATCAGTTTGCGATCGAGCAGGGTTTTGAGGACGCCCACGCCCTGCACGCCGCGGATCTCCAAAATCTCTGGTGCCGTGACGGGCTGTTTGTACGCGATGACGGCTAAAGTCTCGAGCGCCGGGAGTGAAAGCTTCAACGGCGGGCGAAGACTTTTAACAAACGTGCGCACGCGCTCGTGATGTTCGGGCTTGGTGGCGATTTTGTAGCCGCCGGCCACTTCGCGTATGGCGATGCCGTGTCCAGGTTGTTCGAATTCCGCGGCCAGCTCCGCGATCAACTTTTCCACGCGCTCGCGTGGCTCGTCCAGGGCTTCCGCGATTTGCGACACGAGCACCGGCTCTTCAACCACGTAGACGATGGCTTCGATGACTGCCTTGAGTTCCGCGTCGGCGGCCGGCGCCCGATCTTCAAGGGAATCCTGGGAGAGCAGCTCGTCGCTCGAAAGCGTTTCCGCGGGACCGTTTTCGGTGATCTCTGTTGGCTTCATTCCCGGTTACGTGTATTCCTTTTCGATCGCCGAAACCGCTTCTCCTGAGGCAAATGCGGCGTCAAACTTCGAGTGCCGCCGCAAGGCGATCTCGCCGAATAAATCCTTCTGGCAGATTTCGATGGCCTGCATGCGCACCAGCTCCAGCACCGCCAGAAACAAGGCGATCATGCGGCGCCGCGTGCGCTGCTCCGCGAGGGCTCGCAAAATGAAAACCGGCTCATCTGGCCGCACCGCCAGAAACAGCGACTTTAAGTACTGAATCATGTCGGCGACGCTAACGTCTTCCTGTGCGACTTCGTAAATCGGACGGTCCTTGACGCGGTCCAGTACCTCGCCGAAGGCCTTGACCAGATCGAATAATGTGGCCGTAACGCCGGGGTCGTAATCTTCAGCGATGAAATTTTTCACCTGCGGATTGGACCAGACGTTTTCCTCAATCAGCCGCTTCTGCTGCAGCATTTCGGCGGCGTTCTTGAATCTTTCGTGCTCGAGCAGCCGATCTACCAGCTCCTGCCGCGGATCATCCTCCAGCCCCTCGGCCGCGAGCGCCGGGTCCTGGGGCAGCAGCATTTTGGATTTGATATAGATGAGCGTCGCCGCCATGTAAACAAACTCCGCGCCCAGGTCCATATCCATCTCGCGCGCCTTGTCCATATACTCCAGGTACTGGGCGGTGATCGTGGCGATCGGAATATTGCAGATGTCGATTTGTTGTTTACGGATCAGATCCAAAAGCAGGTCAAGCGGACCTTCGTACTGCCCCAGATGAAAATTCAAAGGCGTTGACACTTTGAAACCACGATAACACGGAAGAGCGCCGGACCTGCCCGTGGGGATCGCCCGAATTTCCATCGTCGCGCAGGTGTGTTGCGCACGCTGAATCACAGCCGGACGAGTGACTCATGAGCGGGCTCACGACGCTCACGACTCGCCAGCTTGACACCTTTCGCCTGACCCGTCAAACTGTTTAGTTTCAGAGTCTTTCTAACTACCATAGGTTTTTTTCGCCTAGCGCTAACGTTTGTGCTCCGTTTATCGTCTTCACTCTTGTTCCAGGCTATCGAAAACACAGGGTCGCGGTGTCTAAAGCCCAGGTGAGGCTGGTGTCGAATTGAATAGACCGTTCCAGATGAGCAGCGCCTCAGCGCCGAGCACTCTGCCCGGTACTGTGGATTCTTCCCCAAGACGCCCCGGCCCTGAAATCCTCCCACACCCCGGCCAACCAGCCCCCAAAAAACGTGGGTGGTGGCTCGCGTTGCTCCTGTTGGTTGTCGCCCCATCTGCGTGGTGGTTGAAGCAGCGGGCGACTGGGGAGCGTCCCACACCGGCAACGGCTACGCTACCCACCGCTACCATTGGCACCGGCGATCTGGAACAAACCATTCGCGTCAGCGGTGTCATTCAAGCCGAGCGATTTGCGTCGCTCCTGGCTCCGGCGCTTCGTGGAAACCGGAGGTTGACTGGGGGGCAGGGGGGCGGGGGCGGCGGCGCGTCGGGCGGCTCGTCGACTTCTTCGTCATCAACGACCTCCCCGAGTTCGAGCAGTACATCATCCTCGCCTGCGTCTACTTCTTCGACCGGCTCATCGAGTACCGACTCTTCGTCGGCCACCGCCACCAGTACCAACACGGCACTCAACGGACAGTCGGCCTCGTCGGCTGCACCGGGCATGACTTCGAGCCTAGGTGCATTCCGCGGGACACAGAACCGGTTCGGTGACCGAATTGCTGCAGCAAAGACGGCATCCAGTAAGTCGGGCACATCGAGCAGCAGTACTTCGAGTACAAGCACCACCCTGGGTGCTTCCGGTCTGGGCTCAACGGCCGGCAACCTGATTACTCCCAGCGGAACTGGTGGTGGCGGGGGGGGAGGTGGTGGTGGCGGCGGCCCGTCCGGTGATTTCAGCCTAGTCCTGGTGAATCTGGTGACACCCGGCAAACACGTAAAGAAAGGCGAAGTGGTGGCCGAGTTCGATCGCCAGTACCAAGTAAACCGGCTGGACGATTATAAGGACTCGGTGGTCCAACTGGACGCCAATATAAAGAAGATGAAAGCGGACTTGTCCACCGCTAAAGAAGCGCACGTTCAGTTGGTGAGCAGCGCCAAGTCGGATTGGGACAAGGCGTTGCTCGACCTCAAGACCGCCGAGGTGCGGTCCGCCATCGAAGCCGAAAAACTCCAACTTGCGGCTGAGGAGGCCGAGGCGCATTACAAACAGCTTGTCGAGGAGTCCAAGCTCGTCGAGGAGTCGCAGCAAGCCCAGATCCTCGCGGCTGAAATTAACCGCGATCAATCCAAAATCGAATATGACCGGGCCGTGGCCAACGTGGATCGCATGGTGATGCGCGCGCCGATGGACGGTATCGTAGTGATGCAAAGCATCTGGCGCGGCGGCGACTTCGGGCAGGTGCAGCAAGGCGACCAACTCTGGCCCGGTAGGGGCTTCATGCAGATTGTGGATCCCAGTGCCATGATTCTGATGGCCAATCTGAACCAGGTGGACGCGGAATCGATCCGTCTCGGCCAGAAGGCCATTGTGCGTCTCGACGCGTACCCGGGAATGCAGTTGAGGGCTCATGTTGTCGGCATCGCGGCCATGACAAAACCGGGCATCCGCCGCCCGACCTATATGCGTGAACTCCCGGTTCGCCTGCAGTTGGATGATCCGGATCCGCGCGTGATTCCGGATCTTTCGGCGAGCGCCGACATTTCCATCGATACCGAGAACCACGCCCCGCTCGTGCCGCTAAGCGCGGTTTTCTACGACAGCGGACCGCGGCCGTTCGTCTACCTTCAGAGCCCATCCGGCTGGAAACGTCACGAAATCAAGTTGGGATTGAAGACCAATATAGCGGGCGTAGTCCGTTCCGGCTTGTCGGCCGGCGATGTAGTGGCTACCGCCCATCCCGAAACCGGCAAGCCCGGATCGTAAACAGGCAAGTCAGTAATCCAAATGTCCAAAGATCTAAAGCCGAAACGAAAATTAGGCAGACCGCGCGCATCGCGCCGCAGAAAGCTGATTACCTGGGGGGTGGTCTTGGCGGCCTGTGTTGCTGGCGCCTACGCCGCGTACCATTACACCGGAACCACGGAGGTTGATGTGGCTGTGGCTCGTGTGCGGCGCGGTGATTTCATCATTGCGGTGAAGAATCGGGGCGAAATTCGCAGTACGCACTCGATGCTGCTGACGGCCCCGCAGGTTCCCGATCCGCGCATCGTCAAACTCGCGGATTCCGGCAAGCCCATCAAGAAGGGTGACGTGGTCATCGAATTCGACGGCGTGCAGCAGGAACAGAATCTGATCGAGAAGACCACTACAGTTCGCACCGCCGATAGCGAAATCGTGCAAACCAAGGCCCAGCACAAAATCGAAAACGAGATGGACGGCATGAACCTGATGCAGTCCGAATATAACGTCGACCGGGCGAAGCTCGAGGCCAGCAAGGCCGAAATCCTTTCTGAAATCGAGGGCGCGAAGGACCGCATCGACGTAGGCGTGTCCGAGGGCGAACTGAATCAGGTCAAGACCAGCATCAAATCGCGCGAGATCTCGCACGAGGCTGACGTCGAGCGGCTCGATCAGAAGAAGCAGAAGGCTGTGCGCGATCGAGAACTGGCTCGAGGTTACCTGTCGAAGATGGTGCTCCGCGCGCCGAATGACGGGATTGTGAACATCCTTCCGAATTTTCGCGCAGGTGGATCTTTCGGCCAATCGCCGCCGCCCTTCAAAGAGGGTGACCGCGTGTGGACCGGCGCGGCCATCGCCGAAATTCCGGATCTTTCCGAGATGCGCGTGGAACTGAAGCTGGAAGAAGTGGATCGAGGCAAATTGAAGCTCAACCAGCCGGTGCGCGTGCGCGTGGATGCCATCCCGGAGAAGGAATTCAACGCAGAAATGGATTGGATCAGCCCCATCGCGCAACTGGTGTTCCGCACATTTCCACCAGAGAAACTATTTCCGGCGCGCGCCACGCTCAAGAACCTGGACCCCAGGCTGCGGCCCGGCATGAGCGCAAGCTGCGAAATCATCGTCGAAAAGCAGCCGGGTGTGTTGCTGATTCCTTCGCGAGCGAGCTTTCTGGAGCACGGCAAACCTACGGTGTATATCCAAAAAGGGCAGCAGTTCCTGAAGCGAACCATCGAGGTGGGCAAGCGTAACGATGAGGATCTGGTGGTGCTCAAGGGACTGAAGGAAGGTGAGCTCGTGACGCTCGAAAAACCCGAGGAAGCAGCTAAGCGGGCCAGGAAGAAGATGTGATGTCCGCATGAAAAAGTTTCTCTTTCGCACAGTCATTCTCTCCTTCGTGCTGGGTGCGGCCTGGGGCGCTTACATGGTCGTCAAGCAACTGCCCGAGCGCCAGCAGCAACTGGCCACGGCAAAGGTGCTTCGGGGCGACGTCGTAATCCGCGCCTATTCGCGCGGCGAGCTGCGCGCGGTGCGCTCGGTGACGCTCACTGCTCCCAACCTGTTTGGCACCGTGCAAGTGACCAAACTGGCGCCGCTTGGCAGCCTGGCGCATGAGAAAAATTTGATTGTTGAATTCGACGATTCCGAACGGCGCGCGGCGCTGGAAGAAACCGAACTCGAAGTCCAGCAGATCGACGAGCAGATCAAGAAAGCCCAGGCGGATCTGGCCATTCGCGATAAGCAGGACCAAGTGGATTTGCTGAAATCTCGCTACAGTGTGCGCCGCGGAGAACTTGAAGTTCAGCGAAACGAGCTGCTGGCCGCGATCGACGCCAAAAAGAACGTGCTGAATCTGGATGAAGCCAAACGCCGGTTGCAACAGCTCGAAAACGACGTCAAATCCCGCAAGGAGCAGGCTGAGGCCCAAATCGCCGTGCTGCGTGAAACGCGCAACAAGAGCATGATCGACGTGCAGCGCGAGAAGATGCGCATCGCGCAGACCAAGCTGCTGTCGCCCATGACCGGTTTGGTCGCCATCCGGCAGAATCGTGGTCAAGGCTTCTTCTTTCCCGGAATGCAGGTACCCGACATCCGCGAAGGCGACACGTTACAACCAGGGATGCCGGTGGCGGACGTCTTGGACCTCTCCGAATTCGAAGTGGTGGCGCGTGTAGGCGAGTTGGATCGCGCCAATCTGCACGAGGGTCAGGACGTCATCATCCAGCTTGATGCCGTGCCCGACAAGAAATTTCACGGCAAGATCAAGAGCATGAGCGGCAGCGCCAGCGCCAATATTTTCTCCGGAGATCCTGGCAAGAAATTCGATGTGGTGTTCTCCATCGACATGCGATACCTGCTGGCGGCTTTGGGTGCGAAGCCGGAAGAGATCCAGAGGATTCTCGAAATAGCAGCTCAGAATTCCAAGAAAGCTCCGCCTACTCCGCCTGGTGGCCCTAGGATGGCGGTTGGACCGGGCGGATCTGGTGGGCCGCCGACCGGCGGAGGCTCCGCGGGTGGTGGAAGCGAAGCGGGTGGCGGGCAGCAGATGCGCGTCGTTATGCAGGCACCCACTACGGAGGGGGCTAAACCCTCCAGTGGAAAAACAGCTGTGCCTGGGGCTGGTGAGCGCCGGACGGCCACTGCCGGCTCGGGCGCGCCGTCGATGCCGGTCCCCGGTGCAGGGCCTGGCCGTCCGGGCATGATGGATTTCACGCGGGCCGCGGTTGCCGGCCAGGGGACTGAGGAGGAGCGAGCGCACGCCAAACTGCCTCCGCCTCCCGAGGAAGATTCCCAACTTAAGGTTCTGCTCCGGCCAGGCTTGTTGGCGGACGTCGAGATCACCATAGAAAAGATTGCGAACAGCATTCACGTTCCCGCGCAATCCGTTTTTGAAAAGGACGGTAAGCCCGTGGTTTACGTCCAGACTGGCAGCCACTATCAACCGCGTTTCGTAAAGCTGGCACGGCGAAGTGAATCGACCATGGTGATCTCAGAAGGCCTGAAGCCCGGCGAAATAGTCGCCCTGGCCGATCCGTTCGCGAAACCGAACGGGAAAAACGCCGGAAAGAAAGGTCCTGCTGCATTGCCCGGCGTGCCAACCGGCGGCGGAGCCAAGGGCGGCAAATAGCATGAACCCTTTTTCCGGATATCTGCCCGAACTGGCGATGGGGTTCTCGAGCCTGCTGGCGCATAAGCTACGCAGCCTGCTCACCATGCTCGGCATGATCTTCGGTGTCGGCGCCGTGGTAGCCATGCTGTCGATCACGGCAGGCGCCGAGAAGCAGATGATGAGCTTCATCGACGAGCTGGGCGTCAACAACATCATCGTGGAGGCGCATGAAGCTGTCGACAACAATGAACTGCAACAAGTGCGGGCGATCTCACCGGGGTTGACGTTTCGCGATTTCCGCGCCATCTCCGAAAATGTGCAGGGCCTGGAAGCGATCACGCCGCGCAAGCGCTTCAAGCCGCAGCGCGTATTGCCCAAGACCACGCAGGAGCCCCCCGTGCTGATCGGTGTGTTGCCCAATTTCATCGAAATTAACAGCCTCAAACTGGTGGCCGGCCGCTTTTTCAATGACGAGGACAACAGGCGGTCGGCGCCCGTGTGCGTGCTGGGCGAAACCGCCAAAGTGAATCTGTTGGGTTTCGATGATGCCATCGGAAAATACGTCAAGGTGAACGATATCTGGCTACAGGTGGTTGGGGTACTGACCCCGCAATCGTCCTCGGACACAGATGTCGAAGGGGTGCAGGCGCTCAACCGGAACAACATGGTGATTGCGCCGCTCAATACTGTGATGCGCCGCTTTGAGGACAACAACAGTTGGCTCAAGGACGAGATCGATGGAATTTACATCAGAGTGACATCCGGAACCGACTCCATCGAGACCGCGAACGTGGTGCGCGCGATTCTATCTGCCACGCACAAAGATGCCGGGGATTTCACGGTTGTAGTGCCGGCCGGTTTGCTTGAAGAGCGGCGGCGTACGCAGTTCATCTTCAAAGTGGTGATGATCTGCATCGCTGGAATTTCACTTCTGGTAGGCGGCATCGGCATCATGAACATCATGCTGGCTACGGTGCTCGAGCGAACGCGCGAAATCGGCATCCGCCGCGCGATCGGCGCTCGCCAAGGCGACATCATCAGACAGTTCCTCACGGAAGCTGTGTTGATTTCGATTGTGGGCGGGCTCATCGGCATTGGGTTTGGCTTCACGCTCTCGCGGCTTATCGCGACAGCGGCGGGATGGTCCACGGTCGTGACTACGTCTTCGATTGTGATTGCGTTCGGCGTGTCGGTATTTATCGGGCTGCTATTTGGAATTTATCCCGCCGTTCAGGCGGCCAAACTCGATCCGATTGAGGCCATCCGCTATGAATAATGTGGATTCAAGGTCTTAGAGAACAGTTCATGATTTCTCGTCTGTCAATCATCGCTATCTGATTGGCAACGGCAGCACTGGCACAGATTTCGTCGTTTCCGCTGCCCTCGTATTTTCGTGAGACCTTCGCGCGTCCGGTCACGAAGGTGGAATTGCAGCCTCCGGTGCACCTGTCGGATTTCGTGATCGAGGATAAAGAAGGCAAGAAGTTGGAGCTTTCGCTCAAATCTTATCTCGACCTGGTGATGGCCAACAATACCGATATCGCCGTCTCCCGGCTCACCGTGGATGTGGCGCAGAATGCCGTGACGCGAGCGTTTGCCCCGTTCGATCCCTTCGCTACGGGCCGCTTCACCAGCACTCGCTCGAAAACTCCCGCAAGTGACGCGCTGCAGGGCGCCAACACGCTGGTCACGCTGAGCCAACCTGCCCTGTTCACCTATAATCAGTTGCTTTCCAGTGGCACCAATTATGGCGTTTCATTTTCTGCAACCAAAACTTCGACCAACAGCGGCTTTCAGAATTTCAACCCTGCGATCAATTCCAACCTGCAGTTTAATTTCACCCAGCCGTTGATCCGCAACCGCGGGATGTACGTGAACCGGCTCCCGATCATGGTTGCGCACAGCCGGCTCCGCGCTACCCAGTACGCGCTCCGCGATCTCGTGATGCAACTGGTGGACAACGCCGAGAACGCCTATTGGGATGTAGCGCTGGCGCGTGACAACCTGCGAGTGCAGGAGCGGGCCCTGGAACTGGCGAATGAGGCGCTGAAGCGGGCGCAGCGCGAACTGGAGCTGGGCGCCATGTCGCCGCTCGATATTTATCAGCCGCAGCAGGCTTACGCGAGTGCGGAAATTTCTGTTTCACAGTCGCGTTACTTTCTGCTGCAGCGCGAGGATGCTCTGCGCAAGCAGATGGGAGCCGATCTCGACCCCCTTTTCCAGCACATGCCCATCGTGCTCACCGAGACCACCAACGTGCCCGACACGGGCACGGTTGATTCCGAGGTCGAAGTGCAGAAGGCATTGCTCCATCGTCCCGATTTAAAAGCCGTCAACCAGGCGTTGGACTATGACGACCTGCAGATTAAATCGGCCAAAAACTCGCTGTTGCCTGACTTGTCGCTGCTGGGTCTTTACACCGCACAAGGCCGGGGCGGTACGTTCTACCAACGTCAAGATGTGTTCGGCGGCGGTTCGCAGATTGTCAGCATCACACCCGGAGGATTCGGCGATTCGCTCGGCCAGTTATTCGGCTTCGGGTTTCCGGTCTACCAGTTCGGCCTGCAATTGCGGCTACCCATTCGCAATCGTGCCGCCGCGGCCGATCTCGCCGATGCCGTTGTAGCGAAAAAACATGACACGCTCATGGTGCGCGGCGTGGAGCAGACTGTGCGGCTGGACGTGCTCAATGCGGTGACGCAAGTGGAATCCAGTAAAGAAAGCGTGAAGCTGGCTCGTGTGGCCCTGGATTTCGCGCGCAAGTACCTTGACGCCGAGCAGAAGAAATATGAACTGGGCACGAGCCAAATCTACTTCGTGCTCCAAGCACAGCAATCGCTGGTGAATGCCGAATCAGCGTTGGTGCAGAATTCCATCGCCTACAAGCGCTCGCTTCTCAACCTGGTGCGGCGCACAGGCGAACTGCTGGACGAACGCGGCATCACCATCCAGTAAACCGGTATCAGGTTATGCTCCAGGCGCTGGGTGATATCACGTCTCTGATGTGCAGGTTCATCGTCCGCCCGATGCCGTAGAACCGATGTAATCTAAAACCTGGAACCTTCGTCATGGGCCGTATTCGCGTTCTTCCCGACCAGGTTGCGAACAAAATCGCGGCCGGTGAAGTTGTGGAGCGGCCCGCCTCGGTGGTCAAAGAACTCCTCGAAAATTCTCTGGATGCAGGCGCGGATTCTCTGCGCGTGGAGGTGGAGGCCGGCGGCCGGAGAATGATTCGCATCGCTGACAACGGCTGCGGCATGCTTCGGGATGACGCCTTGCTGGCGTTCGAACGTCATGCCACCAGCAAGCTGCGCGATGTGAAGGACCTGCTCTCGATCGCGACACTCGGATTTCGCGGCGAAGCGCTGCCGTCCATCGCTTCGGTTTCACGTTTGATGCTCGACACGCGTTCCGCGGATGAGACCACAGGTACGCGCATCGAGATCGCCGGCGGCAAGATGCTGCACTGCGATGAAGTGGCGTTGACGGCCGGCACCTCCATCACGGTGCGCGACCTGTTTTTCAACGTTCCGGCGCGCAAGAAGTTTCTGCGGTCGGAGCAGACTGAACTGGCGCACATCGCTTCGCTCGTGACTCATTACAGCCTGGCGCATCCTGACAAGACCTTCTGGCTGACCAGCGGCGCGAACGAATTGCTGCATGCCACTCCAGTGACCACGCTTCGCGAGCGCGTGTTTCAAGTTTTCGGGAGCAGCGCGCTCGAGGAACTGGTGGAGCTTGGCGCCAAAGAACGGCAGCTCTTTTTGCCGGCGCCGTCGGTCGCGCCTTCCGAGGCCATTGCCGAATTTCGTCGCGAGCCTGAGGATCCGTCCACGAAAACCTTCTGGCTGAGTGGTTTCGTATCCCGGCCGCAAGTGCAGAAAGGAAACCGCAATTCGATTTTTGTGTTTGTCAACGGCCGGCTCATTCGCGACCGGGTGTTGCTGCACGCACTCTCTTCGGCCTATTACAATCTGATTCCCCCGGCCTGCTTCCCATTCGCGCTCCTGTTTCTGGAGTGCGATTTCGATGAAGTTGACGTCAATGTGCACCCCTCGAAAACAGAAGTGCGTTTCCGCCATCAGACATTTGTGCACGATTTTGTGCGGGAGACCATCCGCGAGCGGCTGATGGAATCACGCCCCGCTCCCGCCTTTCCGGTCACGCCCGCAGCGCAGCCGGCAGCCACGGTCTCGCCGGGCGATCAAGCTGTTTCTCCTGCGCAGCCCGCCGCACGGATGCCCTATTCCGAGTTTTCGCAGATGATCGAGAGCCAGGAGTTGATCGACGCTCCGTCGCAGTCGGTGGTGGGCAGTGACGGCGAAAGGAGTGTGCCATCCAACGCCGGCGAGTCCGGAATGGATACAGCCGCGCCCGAATTTCACCTGCGGCCGGCACCGTCACCCCAGCCACGGTTTGACTTCAGCGGTCACCCACTCGACATGTTGGGGGAGCCGTCCGAGGCTGGCGCACGCCTGCGCGTTCCTGACACGCATGGCGAATTTCCAGCTGAGGCCATCGCGGTTGCCGCCACTTCCCTTTCGGCGCTTTCAGACTTGCGCCCCCTAGGCCAGATTCATGACAGCTTCATCATCGCTGCCGGGCGCGACGGGCTTTGGATCATCGACCAGCACGTGGCGCACGAGCGCATCCTGTTCGAGAAAGTGCTCAAGCAGCGTGCCGCGGGCGCCGTGGAGGTACAGCGGTTGCTGATGCCGCTGATCCTAGAATTGACGCCAGAGCAGCAGATCGAATACGCGCGCATCGCTGATGAATTGCAATCCATGGGTTTCGAGACCGAGCCCTTCGGGAAGCGGACCATTGCGGTGAAGGCCGCGCCCGCCGCCATCGGGCCCGGCGATCTCGAGAAAGTGCTGTTCGAAGTTCTGGAGATTTCAGAAAGCGAGCTGCGCCGGGCATCGCTCGACGACGTGCGCCGTGCGATCGCGGCCTCCATCGCCTGCCGCGCCGCCATCAAGATCAATATGCGCCTGGATCAAACCAAGATGGAATGGCTGCTCCGCTCGCTCTCCGCAACCGACTGCCCCATGAGCTGCCCCCACGGGCGGCCCATCGCGCTGCAATACTCGATGCGCGAGATTTTGAAGGCCTTCCACCGAATTTGACCGACACTTTCGGTGCAACTCACAGCCAATGAATATTGATCTCGCCTTCGAGCGCGCGAAACTCGCGATCGCCCGTTACTAATTCGGCATTTTGCCGTTTTGCCAGCGCCGCGGCGAAGGCATCGGCATAAGAAATTTTATGCCGGGACTTGTAGTCGGCTGCCTGCAACACCATAGGCCAGTCGACATCCAGTCGCTCCAGACCGATTTCGGATAGCGTGAGAAGTTGCTGATCCGCCGTGGCTCGAGATTTCCGTCGAGCGAGTGAATACCAGACCTCGCCCAGATTGATGCTGCTGATCCAGGCAGTCTTCAGCCCTGCGGAGTCCACCAGCAGATCTTCAATTTTGTCCGCCGCGGCTTCATTATGAACATACGCCAGAATTGCCCAGCTATCGAAGACGCTGCCAGCTTTCAACGCTGCGCTCCTCTTTATCTTTATCGCGCGCCCGTTCCGCTTCCAGCTCTTTGGTCAGAGATTGTCCGCCTTTGACGCTTCCACGCAGCTTTCTCAATTTTGCGCGGATCACTTCCGGGGTGAGAGGACTGAGGATGATCTGATCATCTTTTTCAGAAACTTTGATCCTTGTCCCTTTTTTAATGCCAAACCTTTTACGCAATTCCGCCGGGATGACGATCTGGCCCTTCTCGGTAGCACGAGCCTCAAATAGTTCAACCATCTCTAAAAAGTATACCAAATGCTTAAATATATTACTTCTACTTGGAAAGTATACGATTGACTCAATCCAGGAGCGTGCGGCAAAATTAGAGTAAGACGAACAAAAAGCGAAATATAAAAAATACCTCCCATGGCCACCGCTCTCCTTCAAAACTTTCGTTTTCAATTACCTGAGTTGCATGCGCCGGAAGTATTGCCGTCCGGAATTGCTGCATTCGATCGAGCCTTCGACGGCATTCCTCGAGGAGTTGTGACCGATCTCTACGGGCCTGCGTCCTCGGGCCGGACAAGCTTGGCGTTCGCGTTTATGGCGCAGGCCACAGCGCGCGAGGAGTTCTGCGTCCTAGTGGATGCGAGCGACGTGTTCGATCCCGAATCGGCCGCCAAAGCCGGCGTAGCGCTCGAGCGCTTGCTGTGGATTCGTTGCCGCGGCAATACCGAGCACGCGCTGCAGGCCACGGATCTGGTGTTGCAGGCCGGCGGGTTTGGCGTCGTGGTGATGGACCTAGGCGATGTCGCACCTGAAACCGCGCGCCGCATCTCGCTCGCCTCCTGGTATCGCCTCCGCCGCGCTATCGAGCACACGCCTACTGCGCTGGTGGTTGTCGAGCGCTCACCTCTCGCACGGCCTTCGGCCGCGCTTGCAGTGGAATTTACACACAGCCGGATAGCGTGGACCGGCGCGCCCGGGTGCTCCCTGCTATTACGCGGCATGGAATTTCATGCTGAGCGACGGAAGCCGCTGCGTCCTGCCGCTGCGAATTTTGAAACACCTGCGCTGAGGTGATTGCGTGTTTGCCTGCGTGCATGCAACGAACGAAAGCGAACGGCTGCTTACCTGCGCCCACACTTTTTCACCCAAGGTGGAACAGACCGATGGGGATACCGTCACACTGGACATCGGCGGCCTGGGTCACTTGTTCGGCACAGAGCATGACATTGCGAATGCCATGCTTCGACGCATCGGCATTCCGGTCAATATTGCGATTGCGTCGAATCCCGACGCGGCGTATCACGCGGCAAGAGGATTTTCCGGCATTCACGTGATCCCGCACGGCGATGAAGCCAAGTATTTATCCAGCCTGCCAATCCATCTGCTTTCGCCTCTGCCGGAGATAGCGGAGACGCTCGAGCGCTGGGGAATTCGCACATTTCGCGATCTGGCTGCGCTGCCGGAGATGGGAGTCGCCGCGCGCTTGGGTGAGGAAGGCGTCAGGCTGCAGATGCTCGCGCGTGGTGAAGGCGACCGGCCGCTGGTGCCGTTGGAAGCGCCGCTTCGTTTCGAGGAAGAACTGGAGCTCGAATATCCAGTGGAGTTGCTCGAGCCGCTGCTGTTCGTGCTGGCGCGCCTGTTGGGAGATATTTGCGCGCGGCTGGAGGAGCGGGCCCTGGCAGCCATCGAACTACATTTGCATATGAAACTGGAACGCGCAAGCGAGCACATGCGTGCCATCCGTTTGCCGGTGCCCATGCGCAGCCCGCGCATATTTTTGAAGCTGCTGGAGCTGGATTTGAAGGAGCACCCGCCCAGCGCCCCCATCCTCAAGGTGTCGATCACTGCCGAGCCGGCCAAGCCGCGCGTGACGCAAAACGGATTGTTCATTCCGCTGGCGCCTGAGCCGGAGAAACTGGAGTTGACGCTGGCGCGCATCACTGCCCTTGTGGGCCCGCAGAATGTCGGCACGCCGGAACTGTTGGATACTCATCGTCCGGGTGCATTTCTCCTGCGTGGACCAGCCATTCATGCTGGTAAAGTTTCTGCGGCAAAGCGCGGTCAGGAGTGCCTGCATCATCTTGCGTTTCGTGTTTTCCGGCCGCCGAAAAGTGCCAAGGTGCAAGCTCCAGGCGGGCATCCCACCTACATCTCCGCTCCAGGCATTCAAGGAAAAGTGCTGGCGTTTGCCGGGCCGTGGCGCACATCGGGTGGCTGGTGGACTGCAGACGCGTGGTCGCGTGACGAGTGGGATATTGCGTTGAGCGACGGCGCTCTCTACCGCATCTATTGCGAATGGCAAAACGGCCGCTGGTTTGTCGAGGGCTGCTATGACTGAGACCTACATCGAGTTGCACGCGCGCTCTGCGTTCAGCTTTTTGCAAGGTGCGTCGCTGCCGGAGGAACTGGCAGCAACGGCGGCGCATCTGGACTACCCTGCCCTGGCACTGCTCGATCGCGATGGCTTCTACGGTTCGCCCCGATTCCACATGGCGGCAAAAAAGGTCGGCATCCGCGCGCATATCGGCGCGGAAATCACCTGCACGGACGGATCGTCATACCCGCTTCTGATTGAGAATCGCACCGGTTATCAGAACCTGTGCCGCCTCGCCAGTCGCATGAAGCTCCGCGCCAAAAAAGGTGCAGTCACCGCTGCTCCGGAAGAAATGGCGGAGTTCGCAAAAGGGCTGATCTGTTTGGCGCCGGCGGAGAACCCGAAGTTCGAGGGTTGCTCTAAATCCCAAACCCAGGATCCCAGATCCTGCTTGCAGCGCCTCATGGATATCTTCGGCCGCGGTAATGTCTTCGCCGAGATCCAACGGCATTTCAACCGTGAAGAAGAAGCTGGTAATCAAGCCATGCTCGAAGCCGCCCGGCGTCTGCGCGTCCCACTGGTGGCGACCAACGGCGTTCGCTATTCGAGACCTGAACAGCGTGAGGTGCTCGACGTGCTCACCTGCGTGCGTAATCACGTCACACTCGCGGATGCAGGCCGGCTGCTCGCACAAAATTCCGAGCGGCATATGAAATCCGCTTGGGAAATGTCACGGCTGTTCGCGGACATGCCGGAAGCCATCGCCAACACTCGGGAAATTTCTACGCGGCTGGACTTCACTCTTGCCGATCTGGGTTACGAATTTCCGCGTTATCCGGTTCCTCCGGGCGAAACCATGATGTCGTTTCTCCGCCAGAGGGCAGATGAAGGCGCGCGCCTCCGCTATCGTCCATACCACGAGAAAGCACAGCGGCAGATCGAGCGCGAGATGGTGCTCATCGAGAAACTGAAGCTTCCCGGATATTTCCTCATTGTGTGGGACATCATCGAGTTCTGCAAAAACAACGGCATTCTCGCGCAAGGACGCGGCTCGGCGGCCAATAGCGCTGTCTGTTATTCGCTGGGGATCACGGCGGTCGATCCCATTTCGATGGAGCTACTGTTCGAGCGTTTTCTTTCCGAAGAACGCGGAGAATGGCCGGATATCGATATCGACCTGCCTTCTGGTGACGATCGCGAGCATGTCATCCAGTATGTGTATGAGCGCTACGGAAAACTGGGCGCTGCCATGACGGCCAATGTCATTACTTATCGTGGACGTTCCGCGGCGCGGGAAGTAGGCAAAGCGCTGGGATTCGAGGTCTCGACTCTCGAACGGCTTTCAAGCCTGGTACGCACCTGGGAATGGAAAGATCCGAAAGACACGCCCGAGCGCCAGTTCCAGGACGCGGGCCTGGATCTCACGAACCAGCGCATCCGAAAATTTTTGGAGCTGTATCTCGGAGTTCAGGACCTGCCGCGTCACCTGGGCCAGCATTCGGGCGGCATGGTGATCTGCCAGGGACAGCTCGATTCCGTGGTTCCGCTCGAACCGGCGACCATGCCGGGCCGTGTGGTCGTGCAATGGGACAAAGATGATTGCGCTGATATGGGAATCATCAAGGTCGATCTGCTGGGCCTGGGAATGATGGCAGTGATCAAGGATTCCATCAATTTGATCCGCGATCATTATGGCGATGAGGTGGACCTGGCGCATCTGCCGGCGGATGATCCGGCGATTTATCGCGCCCTGCAAAGGGCCGATACCATCGCTATGTTTCAGGTGGAGAGCCGCGCGCAGATGTCCTGTCTACCGCGCCTCTGTCCCCGAACGTTCTACGACATCGTGGTGGAGGTGGCCATTATTCGTCCAGGCCCCATCGTGGGCGAGATGGTGAATCCATATCTGCAGCGGCGGCAGGGACGTGAGTCTGTGGACTACCTGCACCCATCACTCGAACCAGTTTTGAAACGCACTCTAGGAATTCCGCTGTTCCAGGAGCAATTGTTACGCATGGCCATGATTGTGGCCGGATTCACCGGCGGTGAGGCCGAAGAGCTGCGCCGCGCCATGGGGTTCAAACGCTCCGAACGCCGCATGCGTGAGGTGGAGGTGAAACTGCGCGCGGGCATGGAACGCAACAGAATCACGGGTGAAACGCAGAACCGCATCGTGCAGTCGATCACATCATTCGCGCTGTACGGATTTCCCGAATCGCACGCGGCCAGCTTCGCGCTGTTGGCATATGCCAGCGCCTATTTGAAGTGTCATTATCTGGCGGCCTTCACCGCGGCCATGCTCAACAACCAGCCCATGGGATTTTATGCGCCCGCAATCCTGATCAATGATGCGCGCCGGCACGGACTGCGCGTGCTGCCAATTGATGTCACAACATCAGACTGGTTATGCACCATCGAAGCAGGCGCGTCTGATCAAGCGGCGAACATGGGGGATAACAAATTCCACCTGCGTGCTCGTCTCGGATTACGGTACGTCAAAGGTCTGCGTGAAGAGACCGGCCGCGGGATTGTGCGCGAACGCGCCCGTATCCCGTTCTGCGATATTGACGACCTGGTGCGCCGCGTTCCAGAGTTACGCAAGGATGAAATGACGAAACTTGCCGAGGTGGGCGCCCTCAATTCACTCGAGGCAGCACACCGCCGGGACGCACTATGGCAAACCGCACGCGCCGCGCAGCCTGTGGGTCCGTTGCTCGATACTTTGCCAGAGGCGGAGCGCGTGTCTCCGCTTGTGCGCATGAGCGTTCAAGAGCGCATGAACGCGGACTTCAGCGGCACCGGACTCACTCTGGGCCGCCATCCCATGGCTTATCGCCGCGAGGAGATGAATACGCTCGGAGTTACACCGGCCCGTCATTTGCGTCCAATGCGCAATGGCAGCGCTGTGCGTGTAGCAGGCTGTGTAATCGTGCGGCAGCGGCCCGGCACTGCCAAAGGCTTCGTGTTTTTGAGCATGGAGGATGAAACCGGAGTGCTCAACGCGATCGTCACACCAGATTTATACGACCGCTACCGCTTCGTACTGGTCCATGAGCCCTTCTTATTGATCGACGGCACGCTGCAAAATCTCGATAACGTCATTTCCGTAAAGGCAGGAAGAGTTGAAGCGCTACCAGCCGTCGTGATGGCTGCCCTATCGCATGATTTTCACTAAGGTGTCCGGATGCCGGTAGTTCTCGGAAGGTATAATACGGGCTGATCCAGTTTGTGAACATTGTTGGCCGAATTTAGCTGTTAACTCATTCCTGCGCGTGATTATCCCAGGGCCGCTCACTATACCGCTGCGAATTCTCCTGCTTTTTGCCGTTGCCCTGGCTGGCGCCGCGGCGCCGTCTGATAAAGGATCGCTCTCGAAAATTCAGCAACTCATCCATCAAGGCGATCTCGCTGGCGCCCGCGAACGGTTGAATGTGGCACTCCAGCAAGAGCCACAAGAACCGGCGCTATACAATCTGCTTGGTGTAGTTGATGCTCAACAAGGCAATTACAGCGCAGCCGAGGCCGATTTCCAGCGGGCCATCGACCGCGCGCCCGGCTTCGAGGGGGCGCTATTAAACCTGGGCAGGCTATATCTGGAAAATTCGTCGAAGGACACCCAGGCTCTCCCGAAAGCTCTCGACACATATCATCGTGTCCTGCTTTATCAGCCCGGAAATGTCGAGGCGTTGTACCAATCTGCTTTACTGCTGACACTCCAAGGCGCGTTTCGGGAGTCGCTCAAGCACCTGGACCGCATGCCCGTAGATCTGCGGGCGCGACCGCAGGCGCTGGCGGTTGCATGCGCGGATTACGCGGGGCTGGGCGAGAAGGCGACGGCCGCCAAGACTGCAGAACGGTTGCTGCGCGATCCCGAATTTGGTGAAACCGACCTGCTGCCCCTCCTGCCGGTGCTCGAATCTCACGACACCGCGCTGGCCGCAAAATTGATTGAGGGCCTGGCCGTGAAAAACCTGGCTTCGCCTGCCACTCTGGGACGGCTGGGAGCGCTCGATGAGCACGAAGGTAAGCTGGCGCAGGCGCGCGAATTGCTGGAAAAGACCGCGCAGGCCGGAGCGCCATCGGTTTCGCTGTTGAGTGAACTGGCGCGTATCGCCTACCAGCAGCACGATTGGGAAGGCGCTCTCGGCTACCTGGCGCACGCGCGCGATCTGGAGCCAAACAATGCGTCGATCCATTTCTTTTTTGGAATGGTCTCGGTGGAGTTGAACCTGCCCCTCGAAGCGCGAAAGTCACTCGAACAGGCAGTGCGCCTCAGTCCCGGGAACCCTTACTACAACTATGCGCTCGGCGCCGTAGCTGTGCAGGGCCGAAATCCCAGCGACGCTCTGCCTTATTTTCAGAAATACATCGAACGCAAGCCCGCCGATCCGCGCGGGCGGTTCGCTCTGGGTGCGGCTTATTTCTACACGGGAAATTATGAAACCGCTCGCAGGCAGTTAGAGGACGTGGCGCACAGGTCCGAGACGGCGGCGGGGGCGCACTATTTTCTGGGCCGTATCGCAAAACAGGAAGACCATCTGCCGGAAGCCGAACGGGAGTTGCAGCAGGCCGTGGCGGCGAATGCCAACTTTCCCGACGGGCTCAGCGAACTGGCGCACGTCCACATTAGAATGCAGAATTACGCGGCGGCCGGAAAGGAACTGACCCGCGCGCTTCAGTTGGAGCCGGAGAATGTCCGCGCGAACGCCAATCTGCTGATCCTCTACCAGAAGACCAAAGACCCGCGTGCCGCCGCGCAGCAGGTAAAGTTTGATGAGATCAAGAAGAAAAGGTCTGAGAACGAGCAGTTGCTGTGGCGCAACATCGAGGTGCGGCCCTATTAACCGGTAATGCACCATGCGGTTTCCCACGAATCTGCTAACTTGTTGCACAACAAAACTCATGCGCTGGTTGATTCCAGTTCTGGTAATCGGATTGCTGGCCGAAGAGGTCCCCCAGCTTACAGAAGCCACCCGCGCGCTGTACCGGGGCGACCTGCAGCACGCCGGGGATCTGGCGCATCAATTCCTGCAGGAACATCCCTCTTCGTCGCCGGCCCGGATTCTTCTGGCACGGACGGAAATGTCTCGTGGCGATTTCCTGTCGGCGTACCGGGATTTCGAGCTAGTGGTCCGGCGTGATCCCAAGAACGCGGACGCACTCTATTACTTCGGCAAACTCTGCGGCATGCTGTCGCAGGCCGAGTACCAGAGGTTATACGCGATAGCTCCGGATTCTCCGCGCGTGCACCAGTTGCTTGGCGAGTCCTATCAAGCGAGTGAAGATTTGCCCAAGGCGGAAGAGGAGTTCGGCAAGGCGCTGCACGCCAATCCTCGATCCGTGCGGGTGTTAGTTGCAATCGGCGATGTGAAACGCGCGCAAAATCAGTTTGAGGATGCCGCCTCGTATTATCGGCAAGCGTCCGAAATCAATCCAGGCGATTATGACGCAAATTACGGCTTAGGCGCGACATACCTTTACGGGCAGCAACCCGATAAAGCCATCGCATGGTTCCGTCTTGCTCTGGCCGCGGAGCCTGATTCCCTCGCGGCGCGGCTGGCATTGGGCGACGCATATCTACGCGCAGGCAAAGCGGCAGAGGCAGTCACGGAATTGAAGGCAGTGTCGCAAAGTGCCCAATCGAGCCAGGCTTATGCGCTGCTCGGGCGGGCGTATCAAAAGCTGGGGCAGACACAGGAAGCAGCGCAGGCTTTTGCGAAAGCCCGCCAATTGTTGCAGGCAACGGAGCACCGGCCGTGAGAACTGCTTTGATGTTGTATGCCGCCGTCGCCACCCTGGCTGCTCAGAGCCTTCCACCAACGTTGGCAGCCTTGTTCAGTAACGGGGTTGAGGCGGAGAAATCGGGACACTTAGAAGCAGCCGAGAAAGCTTATCTCGAAGTGCTGAAGAGCGGCGGCCGGCTGCCATTCGTCTACAACAATCTCGGAACGGTCTATCAACTGCGTGGAAATCATGCGCGCGCACTGGTCCAATTCAAAGAGGCCATCCGGCTTGATCCGAAATATTCGGCGCCGCGCATCCTGATGGGCGGCAGCCTGCTTGCGCTGGGACGCACTGCTGAGGCCGTAAACGAGCTTGAACACGCGGTGAAGATGGCGCCGGCCGAATTGCCGGCACATGTGGAATTGGCCCGAGCCTACGAGCGCGCTGGGAATCGTGCTGGAGTCGCGGATCAATATAGCGAACTGCGCCGGCTAGCGCCCCAAGAGCCGGAGTACTCGTACCAGCTTGGGCGAGCTTACATGAAGCTGTCGGCCTGGTGCTTCCAGCAAATCGAGCGAGTAGCTCCGAATTCCGCGCGAGTGCATCTGATTCTGGCGGAAAACCTGGCGATTCAGGGCCGCACGGCAGAGGCTATTGAGGCTTATCGAAAAACGACGCTGGCCGATCCGAATCTGGCCGGCGTGCACATGGCGCTTGCGCAAATCTATTTCAAACTAGGACAGCTCGAGGATGCGCGTCATGAAATCTCGACTGAGCTCGGGATTGTGCCCGAAAGCGCCGCAGCCCTGGCTTTCAAACAGCGGCTGGAAAGCTCGCCGGTGCAGCAGCCGTGACCGTTGCTGAATTGGCTGTGAGAATGCTCTTCCTCGCCACCGTTGCACTGACTGCCGGCGCGCAGCAGGGTCCGTCTGATCCCCCGGCGCACCTGCCGGATCTGGGCGCCATGCCGGTGCTCAACCCGCTGGTTCGCGAGCAAGTACAGGCAGCGGTCCGGACGCGCGATTATCTGAAAGCCGAACAGATCCTGGTTGGTGAAATCGACCATCATCCGAAGTCCACGGAACTGCTCACGCTGGCCGGTGAGCTCTTTTTCATGGATCACAAATATCTGAACGCAGCGATTGCTCTGAAAAAGGCTGATGTGATCGCCGCGCTTGCGGATCAGGATCGCTTCACGCTGGCCATGTCCTACGTCATTTTGGATCATCGCGACTGGGCGCGGCCGGAACTCGAAAAGCTGGCGCACAACAATCCGCGAAATCCACTTTACCCCTATTGGCTTGCGCGCCTGGATTACGATGCGCAACAGTTTCCAGCGGCGGTCGAGAAGCTCACAAAAGTGATTGAGATGGATCCTGCTTTCATGAAAGCGTATGACAATCTGGGCCTGTGCTATGAAGCGGTGGGCAAGTTCGATGAGGCGGAGAGGACCTATCAACAGGCGGTGCTGCTGAATCGCAAAGCCAATCCCGGTTCGCCCTGGCCGCCGGACAATCTGGGCGCGCTGTTGATGCGGCGGGAGCACTTTTCTGACGCGGAGCAGTATCTGCGCGAGTCGCTGCGCATCGATCCGAATTTTCCGCAGGCGCACTATCATCTGGGGCTGCTCCTCGAAAAGCAAAATAAAGACGCGGAAGCCATCCGTGAACTCGAGCGGGCCAGCGAGATCGACGCCGCATACGCCCAGCCGCACTACGCGTTGGGACGGATTTACCGGCGCAAGCAGGAAACGGTGAAGGCCGACGCCGAGTTCGCGTTGTTTCAAAAGTTGAAGCAGGACAAACCTTTACGTTCCCCGCGCTGAACCTGGATATCCTTGCCGGGCAACGGTCGACGGCAGAACTTCCAGAATCACGTATGATACGCTGAACCCTACAGTGGCCACCGATCTTGTTGAAATTGATCCAGATCAGCCCAAGGCCGAAGCCATCGAGCGCGCTGCTTCCGCGGTCCGGCGGGGGAAAGTTGTTGCCATCCCCACGGATGCGCTCTACACGCTGGTCGCCGATCCGTTCAATCTGCGCGCCGTGAGCCAGGTTTTTGTCGCCAAGGGTCGGGAGATTCACCGCTCGCTGCCGTTGCTCGTGGGCGATATCACCATGGCGGAGGATCTGGCGAAAGAATTGTCGAATCGCTTTTTCCTTCTGGCCCGGCGTTTCTGGCCCGGACCGCTAACCCTGATTGTTCCCGCTTCCGAGAAAGTTCCGCTCAAAGTAACGGGCAACACCGGAAGGCTGGCACTGCGCCAGTCTCGCTCAGTGGTGGCGAACCGGCTGATTGCGGCGCTGAATCAGCCGCTGATTTCGACCAGTGCCAATATCTCCGGGCATCCCACCTGCCGCAGCGGCATTGAGGTCTTTGGCATGATGGATGGCCGCGTCGACCTGGTTCTCGATGGTGGCGCCTGTTCGGGCGGCGGCGCCACCACAGTGGATGTCACCGAGCCAGTCTGGAAACTGATTAAGCAAGGCGGCATCGAAGAGAAGCAAATTGTCGAATGCCTGCAGGGCCCGGTTTAGGCGTTGAACACTCGGCGCCAGCTACCATATCTCTGTGCATAAATTCGTCGCAGTAGCCATCGCCTGCCTTATTTCTTTAAGCGCCTCGGCGCAGACGAAGCCAGTCACTATCGAAGCCATAACGGCGACGCACACCGCCACGAAGCCGGGACCCATCCATTGGGCTCCGGACGGCAAGCGCTTCGCTTACGAGCAAGACAAGGAAATCTGGATCTACGACGCGCCATCGGGGACCAAGCGGCAGCTTGTAAGCTTCCGGGATCTCGAAGCCAAGGCCGTCAAGGTGCTATCGCCGGAGGCTTTCGATTGGCAAAACCGTCGCATCAGTGAGCAGAGCTTTCGATGGTCCGGCTCCGGCAAGGAAATGCTCGCTTCGGCTGGCGGCGACCTGTTTCTGGTGCACATCGATTCCGGCAAGTGGGATCAGCTCACCGCCACGCCCGACGCCGAGCGCGACCCGAAATTTTCACCCGACGACCGCTTCGTTTCCTTTCGCCGCGATCACGATCTCTACTGCATCGAAATCGCCGGCGCCAAAGTGACGCGTCTTACGCACGACGGCTCGCCTACACTACTGAATGCTGAACTCGACTGGGTCTATCCAGAAGAACTTGAGCTTGGCACGGCCCACTGGTGGTCTCCGGACAGCAAACGAATTGCTTACCTGCAGCTGGATAGCAGCCTGGAGCCGATTTATCCGCAGGCGGACGTGCTCAAGCTACGCGCCAGGTTAGAGCCGGAACGCTACCCGCAACCCGGCGACCCAAACGCTGAGGCGCGCGTAGGCATCGTACCAGTCGAAGGCGGCGAGACCCGTTGGACGGATCTCGGGGAACCGCGTGGTTATTTAACCGCGCGAGTGGCATGGCTGCCGGATAGCAAAGCCGTAGCTGTGGAGCGTCTGAACCGGATTCAGAACCGGCTGGACCTCCTGTTCGCTGACGCCTCTACGGGCGCCGCGCGCACTGTGCTGCATGAAGAAGATCCGTACTGGATCAACGTCAACGATGATTTGCGCTTTCTGAAAAACGGGAAGCAGTTCCTCTGGGGCAGCGAGCGCGATGGATTTCATCATCTGTACCTGTATTCGATCGATGGCAGGCCGCTGCATCAACTGACGCGCGGCGAATGGGAAGTGACGGCCGTGGATGGAATCGATGAAGCGGGCGAAGAGGTGTTCTATACCTCAACCGAAGAAAGCCCGCTCGAGCGCCAGCTTTATAGTGTGCGCTTCGATGGCAAGCACCGCCGCAAGATCACGTCCGGGCACGGGACGCACTCCATTGTCATAAGTCCCGATCGTGAATACTATCTGGACACGGCGTCGAATTTATCCGCTCCGCCCAGCCAAACGCTGCACCGCCGGGATGGCTCACAAGTCCATGTCTTTCATGAGGCCGATGGAACGAAAGGTGAGGAGTACGAAATTCTGCCTTCGGAAATTCACAAGGTCAAAGCACCGGACGGCACGCTGCTCTACGCGCGCATGATCAAACCCGCGGCTTTCGCGCCCGCGAAAAAATATCCGGTCATCGTTGAAATCTACGGCGGGCCACACGCGCAGACTGTCTATGATAGATGGCCGGGAATGGGATTGGAGCAGGTGCTTGCGCATCGCGGTTTCCTCGTCTGGCAGTTGGACAACCGGGGCTCTTCCGGGCGCGGCCACAAATGGGAGTCCGTGATTTTCCGCAACATGGGCGCGCGCGAGCTTGAAGATCAGAAAGTAGGAGTCGCGTATCTGAAATCGCTCGCGTTCGCGGACACCTCGCATATGGGGATTTCCGGCTGGAGCTATGGCGGCTACATGACGCTCTATGCGCTGACCAACGCGCCGGACCTTTTTCGCGCCGGAATTGCCGGGGCGCCGGTCACGCACTGGCGCAATTACGACTCTATCTACACAGAGCGGTATATGGGCCTGCCGGCGGAGAACCCGGAGGCGTATGAGCGTACGTCTCCCATCACCCGGGCAGCCGATTTAAGCGCCAAGCTGTTGCTGATTCACAATCTTGAGGATGACAACGTGCACTTCCAGAACACTATGCAGATGATGGACGCGCTCGAGCGCGCTGGAAAGCAGTTTCAGTTGATGCTCTACCCGCAAAAAGCGCACGGCGTCTCAGGGACGATTCGCCGACACCTGTACGAAATGATGACGGAGTTCTTCGAAACCAACGTGAAGTGAGCCGCTAGCTAGTGTGGACGTCCGCCGCCTTGCCCGCCGCCGCGAGAGACCGCACCCGACATCGAGCCCGATGCCGCCGTCGACGGAGAGCGCACTGCAGTTGACGAGGAAGCTACCGTTCCCGAACGCCCTGTACTGGTGGCAGGAACCCTTGTGGTTGTGTTCGCCGGGCCTCCGCCTCGCGAACCGCCGTACCCGCCGCGTCCTCCGTAAATCACTGGCGAATATAGGTAATTGTACACAGTGAAAGGACTCCAGAACGCGAAACCGAAAGGACTGAAATACATTCCGCTTGACGGAACGAACGTGTACATATTGAAGTACGGATTCCAATACCAGCGGTTCGAGCCCCAGTACATGCCGGAGTCCCGCACAGACTTCGCGGCTGAAACATTGGCCATCGCCAGATATTCCGAGCGGCGCACGCTCCAGCGGTACAGTTGGTCCAGATCTTTGGCGTCAAACTTCGCCAGCGTCAGGTCGCCGTCGAAAGCCAGTATGTGGCCGCCTTTGACTTCCACAGTCTTGCCGTCGCGCTCGGCAACCGCTTCCCCCTCGTAGACGCGAAGTGCCGCCGGCTCCGCATCGAAACGGTAAATGCCTTTTTTCTCAAGGTTGATGATGTAATCCTTATAAACCACAGCCACATGGTTGTCCTTGAGCAGATCGCCGGCTTCCACCAGCGCCGAGCCCGAGAGAAACTCCACGCGCGTATCGATCAGCCGGTTGGCGATCATCCGGATCGCACTGTTTTCCGAAACCCGAAGAAATACGCCGGGCGTGAGCAGCACTTCCGCTCGTCCCTCTTCGGTGCGCAACTGCCAATTCTCTTTGACGTCCGGAAAATTGCCAAATTTGCTCTCGACAAGCTGATCGTTGACGTACACCTGGCCTTCCACGTAATGCACCAGGCCTGATTTCGCCGAGATCACAGACTGGGCCGAGGCAACGAAGCTCGTCCCGGCCGCGAGCACGCCGGCGCCCACTAACACGCGAAGCAGGGGCTTCATGGGGTTCTCCTCTTTCGATCATGCGCCTAACGGGCAACCCTGTCAATGACGGGGGGGGCGTCGAGGGCGTCGAGGGGCGTCGCTGGAGTCGCCGGGCGTCGCCCGGCGTCGCGGTCCCGTCTCCCGAATTGACGTCAGTCCCCACACCGGGGCATGCCGGGAACGAAAACAAAGTGCCGGCTGGGTGTAACTTTCTTGTTTGATGCCGGTTATTCTAGGGAAGCGGTGCCAGGCAATGAGCCACGGGACACCCAACGCGGAGCTAACTGATGTCTACTTTCATGCTGGATCTTCGATACACGCTTCGACTGTTGCGGAGCACGCCCGGTTTCACAGTTGTGACCATCCTCGCCCTGGCACTCGGCATTGGCGCCAATACGGCCATTTTCAGCGTCATCGACGCCGTACTGCTGCGGCCTCTGCCCTATGAGGATCCCGGCCGGCTGGTCAAAATCTGGGGTCGCTTCACCGGGATTGGGGTACCAAAAGACCAGAACTGGATCTCGGCGCCGGAGTTCGTGGACATCCGCAATCTGTCGAAAGGCTTCGCGCAAATCGCCGCCCTGACGGGCGACAGTTTCAATGTGACGGCGGGCGGGTTGCCGGAGCGCGTGGAGGGCGCGGAAGTATCAGTCAGCCTGTTCCCGATGCTGGGCGTACAGGCGGGCGCGTTTTTCTTCCCGAAGAAGAGCAGGCCGGACGCGATAACGTGGTGCTGCTGAGCGACGCGTTGTGGCGGCGCCGCTTCGGAGCGGATCCCAATTTGGTCGGCCGGAAGCTGCCCATCAATGGGCGCAGTTTTCAAGTCGTCGGGATTCTGCCGCCCGGATTTCAGTTCCCCGCGGATTGCGATATTTGGGCGCCTCTGGCCTTCGCCAATGCCGATCTGGCGCCGGACCACCGCGGCAGCCACGGACTCGAAGTCCTCGCACGTATCAAGCCGGAGCTTTCGTTGGCACAGGCGCGCGCCGACATGAAAGGCGCGGCCCAGCGCATGATGGAACTGCACCCGGATTATCCGTACAAGCAATTCGAGTTCACCTGGATCGTCACGCCGCTGCTTGAAGAAATGGTCGGTGATCTCCAGACGGCCCTATGGATTCTGATGGGGGCGGTCGGTCTGGTGCTCTTGATCGCTTGCGCCAATGTGGCCAATCTCCTGCTAGCCCGCTCCTCCGCGCGTGAGCGGGAAATCGCGATTCGAACGGCTTTGGGAGCCGAACGCCGGCGACTGGTACGCCAACTTCTTACCAAAAGTGTCGCCTTGGCACTCGCAGGCGGCGTCGCAGGGCTGGTGATTGCCCTATGGGGCGTGCGCGTTCTTACGACCATTGCCGCGGCAAGTTTTCCGCGCCTCGCCGGAGCGCATCTGGATGGCTGGGTGCTCGCCTTTACTACGCTGATTTCCATCGGCACGGGCGTGCTTTTCGGCATGGCACCGAGTTTGCAGATATCCAGAGTCTCACACGAATCCCTCAAAGAGGGTGGCCGCGGTTCCACGGCCGGCAGATCGTCATTAGCGCTGCGGCGCTCGCTGGTGGTGGCCGAAATCGCTTTGTCGCTGGTGCTGCTGGCCGGCGCTGGGCTACTACTGAAAAGTTTCCTGCGCTTGATGCAAGTCGATCCCGGCTTCCGGCCCGAAAACGTGTTGACCATGCGCATTTGGCTGCCTGACGCGCGGTATCCCAAGCCGGAGCAACTGCGCGAGTTCTTCCGGCAGGCGGTGGACCGTGTCTCTAAATTGCCGGGAGTGGTGGCCACGGGCATCGTGTATGGATTGCCCCTAGCCGGCCAAGGTTCCTCCGGCACCGTCACAGTAGTGGACACCCGGGCCGTCCGGCTCCAAGATACAACGCCTGAAGCCGACTGGAAACCAACCAGCCCTGGGTACTTTGCGACGCTGCGCATCCCGCTGATGCGGGGGCGTTACTTCGATGCACGCGACAATGAAAGCGCCGCGCCCGTGGCCATCATCGATGAGACCATGGCCAAGACTTACTGGCCGAATGAAGACCCGGTCGGCAAACCCATCAAGCGAGGCGGGCGTGAATCCAAGAGCCCATGGATGACTGTCGTGGGCGTGGTGCGCCACGTTCGCTACCGGACGCTTGAAGCGCAGTCTCGCGTCACGTTGTACTGGCCGCACGCGCAGAACCCGTGGGGGACCATGAGCCTGGCGCTTCGCACCACGGTGATCCCCACGCGCTCGCCACTTCCGTGCAGCGCGAGATTCTGGCGGTCGATCCAGACCAGCCGGTCTATAAGGTCCTCACGATGCCGGAGATCATGGCGGATTCGGTCTCACGCAGACGCCTGGCCATGCTGTTGTTAGCTATCTTCTCCGCAGCCGCGCTGGTGCTTGCCGCGGTAGGAATTTACGGTGTCCTGTCGTATTCGGTCACCGAGCGCTCGCACGAGATGGGGATTCGTATCGCGCTTGGGGCCAGCCGCTCGAACGTGTTGCGCCTGGTGCTGAGCCAAAGCCTCACACTGGCTCTGGTAGGCATCGCGGTGGGTTTGGCCGGCGCCTTGATTATCGCGGGCCTGATCTCAAGCCTGCTCTTCAATGTCGGCTCGCGAGACCCATGGACCTTTGCGTTGGTTGCGCTGGCGTTGACGGCTGTCGCCATGCTGGCCAGCTACCTTCCGGCTCGTCGTGCCACAAAAGTGGACCCGGTGATTTCACTGCGTTACGAGTGACCGTGAGGCTCATCACATTACTAGGGAAATCACTAGTTGATGCGGACACGAACGCAGTTAAGAATAGTTCGAGGCTTCGAACCGGCAATAATTGTCCCTACAGCCCGTTTGGGAACTGATGAGGACAATTGCGTGTGCGGTCGGAGTTCTTTTTTCATCTTAGGGAGCTGATAGGTATCCGGATGACGGCGCGCCGTTCCCTACCAGCTCCCGAACCTTCGCACAGAGCTCGTTGGCTGTGAAGGGCTTTCCTAGGAAAGGCTGGTCCGCTATTCTGCGGCGAAGGCCGTAGCCGTTTGCATCACCTGACATGAAGAGGATTTTCAATTCGGGCCACCGTTCGCCAACCAGGTCGGCCAGGTCAAAGCCGTTGAGGCCGGGCATAGTGAGATCGGTGATCAACAGGTGGATTCCGATGTGTTGCTCGCAGATCTCCAGAGCTTCTTTGCCTCCCGGCGCTTCGAGAGTGCTATAGCCGCTTCGTTGAAGCATTTTTGCCATCATCTTGCGAACCGGCCCTTCGTCGTCAACCACCAGGATCGTGGCCGCGAATAACGAGTTTGCAATCGCCATGATCAACCCTACTTTCCTCGTGTGCGGCGCTGAGATGTGGGGAAGCACTCTGAAAGCTTGTGCGGGTGAGAGAAAGACCTCGAGCTGAGGTTGGGGTGCTTCAACATGCTGCTTCTCCAAGAAGCGCGCGAATTTTCAGGGGAGTGTTCCTAACCTAACATTTGAAGGATTGCGATAGAACTGGAGAAAACCCTAGTTTTTGGGGGGGTGGCGTTCGAGCCTGAGTCGGCGCCGGGCAAATCCTACGGGCTCACCAGACCGCGGGTGACCGCATAGCGCGTGAGTTCAGCCACCGAGCGCACGCGCAGGGCGCGCATGATCCTGGTCTTGTGGAATTCTACCGTTTTCACAGAAATCCGGAGCCGGCCTGCAATTTCCTTAGCCGTTTGGCCTTCGGTAACCAGCTGTAACACCTCGCGCTGCCGAGGCGAGAGCTGGGGCAGGATAGCGCCAGGGCGAACTTCAGCCGTCTGAGCCAGTTCACCCGTGGAAATCGCTGGCGTCACGTACTGGCGGCCCTGCAGGACCTGATGGATCGCGCTGACAAGTTCGGAGCTGGCGCACGACTTCAGTAAATATCCGGAACCTCCGGCTCGAAAAGCCTCAGCCACATATTGCGAATCGGCGTGCATGCTGACGAAAAGAAGCTTCGTGTCAGGCAGCAGGGGCTTCAGACGGCGCGCCGCCTCAATTCCGTTGAGCAGCGGCATGGAAACGTCCAGCAGAATGACGTCCGGCTGAAGCTGTGGAGCAAGCTCGAGCAGCGCGCGCCCGTCTTCCACTTCACCGACAACGTCGAACTCGGTTTCCAGCAGCTTCCGGTAGCCTTCCACCAGAAGCCGGTGATCGTCAGCAATCAGCAGGCGCGGGCGACTCATTTGCTTTCCGTAACTCCGCGGGCAGCGGCACGGTTACTTCAATTTTGGTTCCCTGTCCAGGTTTGGACTGGATACCTAAGTATCCATTGATTAGTCTAACTCGCTCTTCGATGCTGACCAGGCCCAGGCCGCGTTTTGAACGGACGGCCTGCGGGTCAAAGCCGGCTCCGTGATCGAGAATAGTCAATTGAATCCCCTGTTTGCCCACATGAAGCGATACAGTTGCCTGCGTTGTCCGGGCGTGCTTGATGACGTTGTGAATCGCCTCCTGCGCAATGCGGTACAAGGATAAGCTGACGTCTCGGGAAAGCTTTTCGGGAAGAGTGTCGGCCACGAAATCGATCTGAGTGCCTTCTCGTTTTGAGAGGGCGGCGATATGGGACCTCAATGCCACCTCAAGGCCAAGGTCGTCCAGCATCGAGGGATGGAGTTGGTAGGCCAATCGCCGGGTTTCGTTCGATACTTCGCCAACGCGCGCGCGCAGGGTCCGTAAACCCTTCCGCACCTGCTCCGCCCCCGCCGGCAACTTTTTCTCGAGGCTCTCGGCGTCTATTTCGAGCATCGCCAGCTTCTGGTTCATAGCGTCGTGAAGCTCTCTCGAGATACGCCGGCGTTCCTCCTCGTGCGCCGTAATGAGGTTGGCGGCAAGGCTTCGCAACTGCGCCTGGCTCTGCAGTAGCACCGCTTCGCTTTGCTCGAGCGCGTTCTGAATGCGTGTGCGCTCAGAAATCTCGGCCCGCAGCGTTCCGGTGACGCGTTCCAGCTCCGCAGTTCTTTGCGCTACCTTTCCCTCGAGTTCTTCCTGAGCGCGCAGTAAGACATTTTCGCTCCGCTTCCTTTCCGTTACATCCTCGATGGCCAGCAAGACCATTTCGGCTTCGCCGGACATGGGGACGAAGCGTCTGGAATTGAGGAGCAGCGTCTTGAGGCCGACGCGCGGAAAATCATTCTCTATCTCGTAATCGTCAACTCTTCCTTTCTTGGGAAGCAGTTCCTCGACCATGGATCTCAGCTTCTGAATGTCCCATTCACCGCCACCGATCTGATAAAGATGCCGGTTTTCCACTTCGGCAGTACTCAGGTGAAACATCTGGGAGAAGGCTCGGTTGATCAGCTTCACTTGCAAGTCGTTGTCCAGCACCACCAGCGGCGAACGGATGGTCTCGATCACACTCTGGTTGAAGTCCCGCGCGCCTTTGGTTGCCTCCAGGCTGCGCTTGAGCGGGTCTATATCCACCAGCGCAAGAACAGCGCCTTCGATTTTGTTTTCCTCCGTGCGATAAGGCCGGATACGAAGTGAATACCAACGCCCGTTCACATCTTGAACGTCGGCCTCGTAGGTGTGAAGAGTCTCGATGACCTCCGCCAGAAGCTGCTCCAGATTGGAAATATTGATGTTCGGTCGGATGTTGCCAATCGGCCGCCCCAGGTCGCTCGAAATCAGGCTCAGCACTTTTTCCGCTTGGGGCGTGAAGCGCCGGATGCTCAGATCGTTACCCACCATGACAATCGGGATGCTCACGCTGCTGAGCAGGTTCCGCAAGTCGTTATTGGCCTGCGTCAACTGATTGTTGCGGTTTTCCAACTCCTCGTTGACTGTGTTCAGCTCTTCGTTGCTCGACTGCAGCTCTTCCTTTGCGGTTTCGAGTTCCTCATTCGTACTTTGTAACTCTTCGTTGCTCGACTGGATCTCTTCATTCGCCGAACGCAATTCCTCGTTGGAAGACTCGAGTTCCTCGATGATGGCCTGCAGGTTGTCCTTGGAGATGGCCAGATCCTGCCGCAACGTTTTCAACTCTGCGGACTCCACCAACCGCGAGACAGGCTGACCTTTTGGCCTGCCTTTCTGTGGCGTGCTCGCGCGCGCGGGATGGAATAGAACCAGGAAGTAACGCGACTCTGTGCCGGAGCGCTTAATCGGAATCACCTCGAGATCGAACTCACGAGAACCGCCGTCGTATTCAATCCGCAGCCCTTCATGCCGCACGCTGATGTCGCCTGACCGGGCCTGCTGAATCGCGCTCCGCAGATACGGCAGCAGTCCTCTACGCGCCATTTTCAGAATGTTATAGCTTGCCGGGCCGGGCGAGGGCTCGAGATAAATACCGGTCTGGCCGCGGAACTGCAATACGTCGAGGTCTTCGTCGACGACGGCGCCTGGGGGCCCGAAACGGGAGAGCACCACACGGTCCGCTTCGCGCTGCAAATCCGCTGCTGTCCATGTGCTCGCGGCTCTTGGGTTGACCTCGCCGCCAACCCCGGCGTTCCCCTGGCCCGGTACATAAGAGAATTCAACCGGCTGGCGTGTGGCCGTCAGTTTCTTGGCAAAAATCTTGTGCTTCTTGTCTGCCAGAGTGAACAGATCGGCGTACGTCGCGATGGTTTCCGTGCTGCCCAAAACAAGGTAGCCCGTGGGTTTCAGGGCGTAGTGAAAAACTGACAACACTCTCTTTTGCAGCGTCGTTCCGAGATAGATCAGCACATTGCGGCAACTGATGAGGTCCAGATTGGAAAACGGAGGATCCTTGGTCATGTTTTGCCTCGCAAACACACAAAGATCGCGAATCCGTTTGCTGATCTGATATCCGCGCTCCGCTTTGACAAAAAAACGTTTCAACCGTTCCCGAGGGACGTCGGCCACGATGTTTTCCGTGTAGACACCCGCGCGCGCTTTCTCGAGCGCCATGTCGCTGATGTCGGTCGCGAAAATTTGTATAGGCGTTTGGGGAACACGATCTTCCAGAAATTCGAGAAGACAGATCGCCAGCGAGTACGCTTCCTCACCGGTGGAGCAACCGGGCACCCAGATGCGCACCGGCCCGCCGTTTGACATTGCCCCCAATATCTTGGGGAAAGTTTCGGTTTTAATCGTTTCGAAAGTCTCCGGGTCACGGAAAAACTGCGTGACGTTGATCAGAATGTCGTCATACAAGGCGCGGATCTCTCCAGTGTCCCCCGTGAGGCGAGCAAGATACTGGTCGAGCGACTCGATTTTGTGCAGCATCATCCGGCGCAGGACGCGGCGCTTGATCGTGTTCTGCTTGTATTGCGTGAGATCGACTCCCGTAGTATTTCGCACCACATGCAGAACCTGCGTCAGCACGTCCTCGGGCACCGGAATGACTTCTTCCGGCGGAGCCGGTCTGGGCCCAACATACGGATGCCGCCCGATCCGCGCCAGTTCCTGAGCGATGTCGTTCGGCGGCAGCACGAAGTCCACGCAACCCGAGGCTACGGCGCTGCGCGGCATGCCGTCATGCTTGGCCGTCCTCTCGTCCTGTGCGAAGGTGATGCCGCCTTCCGCCTTGATGGCCTTGAGACCCAATGAGCCATCACTTCCCGTGCCCGACAAAATAATACCGATCGCTTTATTTCTCAGGTCCTGCGCCAATGACCTGAAAAAGAAATCAATTTGCATCGATGCATCGTGGTCGCGCGGAGAAAGCGTGAGCACGCGGCCTGACACGCGAATATCCATCCCGCGTGGTGTCACATAAACATGATCAGGCTCGATGGCCGTGGGGCGGTTGACTTCACGAACCGGAATATTGGTAGATCTCGCGAGAATCTCACTCAGCAAGCTTTCGTGCTTGGGATCCAGGTGCTGAACCAGAACATACGCCATTCCGGTGTCGGGCGCCAGGTGTTCAAGGAATTGTTTGGCCGCCTCGAGACCACCGGCCGACGCGCCGATGCCGACTACCGGAAACGCTGCCAGATCTGCGTCTGCCTGGCCGTCTCGCTCAGCTCCTCCGGCTGCCGCCCCATCGGCCTGCGTCGCATGAGGTTCCGGAGCCAAACGCGAGTGGCGTTCCGGAATTGTTGCGGTCTTGTGGCGCGCTCCGGCATCTTGGGCCTCGCGGTTCGCGCTCTCGCTTTTCTGTGCCGGTTGACGCCCCGCCGGCTCTCGGTCCGGGCGGAGTTTTGAATTGCGTTTGGAACTTGGTTTATTTTCCCTGTTGGCCATACACTACCGGCCCACCTGACAACGAGAATCAGGATTATTCCGGTGTGAATACTATCCCGCGAATTGACAGGCCGGTCAAGGTCAGCCGACGGCTGCGTCCGCTTTCTCGCCCGCGCGCCGGCACAGCTCTTAGAGCCGGACGATTTTTTCTGATTGAATGCCTTTGAGCGCGTTGCGCGTATCGACAATCAGATGGGCCCGCTCGACAATACCGCGATAGTCGAACTTGGAATGGTCCGTCACAATCACAGCGCAATCGGCGTCTGCGACTGTCGAAACATCTTCTGAGGCAAGCTCAAGGCCGTCAAGCTCGAGCACCGGCACATGCGGGTCTGAGAAAGTCACCCGGGCGCCTCGGCGCTTGAGCAGGAGCATGATGTCCAGTGCCGGCGATTCGCGAACATCTTCGATGTCTTTCTTGTAGGCCACGCCGAGCACATGCACATGCGAGCCTTTTACGGGTTTGGAATGCTCGTTCAGCGCGTTTTGAATCTTGTCGATCACAAAGTGCGGCATCTGCCCGTTGATATGGCCTGCCAACTCGATGAAACGGGCCTCAATGCCCGCTTGCTTGGTCTTCCAGGACAGATAAAACGGATCGATGGGGATGCAATGGCCGCCCAAACCCGGGCCGGGGAAGAACGGCATAAAGCCGAACGGCTGCGTGGCTGCCGCCTCGATCACTTCCCAGACATTGATGCTCATGCGGTCGCACATCATGGCAATCTCGTTCGCCAGGCCGATGTTGATCATGCGGAACGTATTCTCCAGCAGCTTCACCATTTCGGCAACCTGGGTGGAACTCACCGCCACGACTTTCTGAAGCGCCTGCGAGTAGAACACCCGTCCCATCTCCGAGCAGGCCGGCGTGACGCCGCCGACTACTTTGGGAATGTTGGATGTGTTGTATTTCGGATTGCCTGGATCCACGCGCTCCGGCGAGAAGCAGAGAAAGAAATCCTGCCCGACTTTCAAACCGTCCTTTTCAAGCATCGGCAGCACCACTTCATCGGTCGTGCCGGGATACGTGGTCGATTCCAAAATCACCAGCGTACCTGCGTGGAAATATTTGGCGATTTCACTGCACGCGGACACGATAAAACTCATGTCCGGGTCTTTGGTCTTGCGCAGTGGCGTCGGCACGCAGATGTTCACCGTATCGAGTTCCAGCACGGCCGAAAAATCATTGGTCGCCCGCAACTTGCCAGCGTCCACCAGGGGCTTCAGCGTTGCGTTGGACACATCGCCGACATACGAATCTCCAGCGTTGATTCGCGCCGTCTTGCTCTCGCTCAGGTCGATGCCGGTGACCGTGAAACCCGCCTTGGCGAACTCCACGGCCAGGGGTAAACCGACATATCCCAGGCCGATAATCCCCACGCGCGCCCGGCGCGTACGAATTTTTTCCTCCAAGACCTTGGCGGTCGCTTGTGTTTCTACTTGTGCGGTGGTCATTCCTGCCTATTCTCCCAGATAAAACGCGCCTTCTGCTATGATCTCAACCGGCCCCACCAGAAATACATTAGGGCTTCCCCTTAATTGGAGCTCTCCAGCCGGTGTAACTACAGTTATCGGATCTTGAACGGCGCCGCGACGAATTGCCACTGCAGCCGCCCCGGTCGATCCCGTCCCCGAACTCATGGTCTCGCCCGCGCCGCGTTCCCAAAAGCGGACTTCGATGGTATGCCCGTCAACCACCCGGAAAAATGAAACGTTCGTCCGATTCGGAAAATGGGGGTGCCGTTCGATCTCCGCCCCAACACCGCGCCAGTCAAAGTCGAAGTTCTCAACCGGAACCGCGCACTGCGGGTTTCCCACCCACACCAGCGTCACGTCGCGCGCCCCGGTTGAAAGCGTCAGCTCAAAATGCTCCTCTCGAATTTCGGGATGGCCCATATTCATCTCGAAAACGAAGCGCAGACCAGAACGCTCGAGCAGGCGCAGTTGTTTGACGCCAGCCCCAGTGCTTATACGGACGCGCTCGCTCGCCAGTCCGTGGTAGATGAGAAAGGCCGCGGCGCAGCGTGTGCCGTTACCCGAAATTTCGGCCTCGCTGCCGTCGGAGTTGATCAGCCGGATCGCGCTATCAGCATCTTGCCGCTCGCCGTCGCGCTCCACCAGCAACCAGCCGTCTGCGCCAATCCCGGTATGGCGATCGCAAATCGCGCGCGCCAAATTGGCAAGGGGTCCAGCCGGGACTTCGTGGGCCCAGGTCAGAAGAAAATCATTCTTCGCGCCGTGTGCTTTGAGGTAAGGAATCTTCATTTGTATTCGCAGGAGTTTCGTCAGCCGGCGCCATCATGTACGGAGCAGCCAGAGCTCCAGCCGGCGCCGTCCGCCGCTCGTAAATTTCCATTACGGGTGAGTGCTGGACAATAATTCGCTGGGCCAGATCGTAATTCGGCCCGCGGCGGCGTGCCCGATCGACCGCCGTTTGCACTGGATCGCCACCCCGCGCAAGCGCCCATTTTTCCCACAGAACCAGGTCTGGACGCCGAATGGCCGCCTCCCACAACGGGCCGTTGTCGATGGTCAGTGTAGCGCGCAGAGGAATGCCGGCCTCACGCATCACGCCGATGGCATCGCCAAATGAGGTAAGAATACCCTCGCCGGCCTGATATCGCGACTTGAAGAACGCCGCCGCCCGGTGTGTCCAAGCGCGCCTCGCTTCGGAATTTACTTGCGACTCTTTCCAGGTGATCCAGCTTTCAGGACTCGGCTCGAGAAGCCATGGCGCAATCGCAATAGCGAGCACGGCTGCCGTCGCCATCCAACGGCGCCGCGCACGTAAGTAAGCGGGCGCTCCGCCCACAGCCGCCACCAGCGCTCCGCCACAAAACGCCAGCCACGGTAGTAATGCCATGCCGTAACGCGTGTTGTAGTACGAGTGCGTCTCAAGATTCGGAAGAAAAATCGGGTTGCCCGACGAGTGTACGCTCCAGATGTAAAACGCTCCCGGCAGCAGCAGCAGCACCAGCGGCCAGATGGCCCGCTTCCAGAGCGCCGCGAGTGCTCCGGCAATCCCCATGAAAAACAGCGGTGCCCCCGCACAAGCGCGCACCGCCCAGCCGAAATAGAGGATCGCAGCTTGCCAGTCGCTGTTACCCGGGTATGGAATGCCACCTTGAATGGCTTTCGCGGAATAAGGACCCCGGTAAAATGCCAGCGCGTCCAAGCAAAACCACCGGTTGTACACCAGCCACGCAACGGGGCCAACAGTTGCGATCGCACCGAAAACCAGCGCCGGAACCATCCTTCTCGGACGGGCGACGATTAGAAAATAGAGCGTCGCAAACGGAATCAGGAACCAGCCTTCGTAACGCGTCATAGTGCCCGCGAGAGCTGCAACGCCCGCCGCCGCCGCCGAGCCCAACGCCTGCGTCCTACGGAACCGCACCGCGAAGTACAGGAGCGCTGAAAATGCCGCGAAGAATACGGGTTCGCTCATGGGTGCTGCCGCCAGGTAAAGCGCGTTGGGGTTGAGGACAATTAGAGCCGTGCCGGCGCCCGCGGCTATCCGGCTCGAAAATACCTCCTGAATCGCTGCGAAAAAAAACACCGCACCCACGGCAAAGCAGATGCCGGACGGAAGGGCGCCCCCCAAGCCGCTGAACCACAGAAAATCGTGCATCACGAAAGGAAGCATCAGCGCATGCGGCAGCGGCAGCCATGCTGTGCCCAATTGTTCGAACCCGGGGGTACGCGAATCGAGAATTCTGCGCGCAATGTTCAGGTGGGCTTCTGCATCACCGTAATAGAGGATCCAGCCCTGGCTCGAGCTCAGCCACACGGCAGAGGCCGTCACGGCCGACACAGAAAACGCAGCAAGGATTACAGCGATCCAGACCCGTCGTGGCGCGCCGGCGGATTGCTCAGAAATCCGTGAGGCTTTTGAATTCGCGATAGCGGGCATCGATCTCCGCGCGGGTCAGGTTGCGAAAACGATCCACACCGAACTTTTCGCAGCAAAAGCTTCCCATCACCGATCCATAGATGGCGGCCCGGCGCAACTCCTGGTGTTCGATATCGCCGTGGCCGGGATCGATGCCGCGCTCGGCGAGGTAGCCCATGAACCCACCGGCGAAGCAGTCGCCTGCACCGGTGGGATCGAACACGTCCTCCAGCAGGTAACCCGGCACCATGAAGTAATATCCGCCCTGAAACAGAATGGCGCCATACTCGCCGCGCTTGATCACCAGCGTATGCGGCCCCGTGCTCATAATTTTTCCAGCGGCTCGGCGCAAATTGTGTTCCCCCGAGAGCATTCGGGCTTCGCTGTCGTTGATCAGCAGAAAATCCCACTCGCGAATGGTCTCGATCAGTTCGTCGTGAGTCTCGCGGATCCACAGGTTCATGGTGTCGCCGCCCACGAAGCGCACTCCATTCATCTGCGCGCGCACACTGCGCTGTAAAGCGGGCTGGATGTTGCCCAGCAGCAGGTAAGGCAAGGAGCGGTAGGACTCAGGCAGCTTTGGATTAAAATCGGCGAACACATTGAGGTCCGTGCGCAGCGTGGTGCGATCGTTCATGTCTTCTGAATACTTTCCCGCCCAGAAAAAAGTCTTGCCGGGAACGCGTTCGAGACCCTCGAGCCCGATCTCGCGGCTGGCCAGAAGCTCATAATCCTCTGGCGCGAAATCTTCGCCCACCACGGCCACTATTTTCACCGGTGCGAAAAAGCTGGCCGCCAATGCAATGTACGTGCACGAGCCGCCAAGCATGCGATCCACCTTGCCATGCGGCGTCTCCACGCCGTCATAGGCCACAGAACCCACCACAACCAGGGACATCGTCTCGATTGTACCCGGAACCCTGCGCCTGACACCTGGAATCTGCTTCCCGCCTTCGGTCTCCTGTAAAATCGCCCCATGCGCCTTACCGCGTTTTTCCTGCCGCTCGCCTGCTGGGCGGCCTCAGTGCCTGTGGATATTTCTGGTCTGCGCTCCGGTCCCATCACCGTCACATCCAGCGCGGATTCGCTGATTGTGGGCTGGCCGGATGAAGCTTCGCGCATGTGGCGTGCCGAGTTCTCGCTTGATCCCGAGCGCCCGCTGATCGCTTCCATCGGCCTCGAAGGCCGGCCCGTAGTCGAGCGCGCGCGCCCGCTCTACTGGACCGATACCGGCATCCGCCGCGGCGGCTGGGATCAGTTCTTTGATTTCCCGCCCAGTCATCCGCAGGGAACGCGCCGCTTCATGGGCAGTTTTCAGTTGCGCGAAGCGAAAGCGCATACCATTGGCGCTCGCGTGGAAATAGATTTCGACGGCCTCGCCATGGGCGTCTTCCACGGAGGTCTGGCCTACACGTTTTATCCCGGAACGCGATTGATCAAACAGGAGGCTGTGGCCAGCACCAGCGAGCCCGATGTCGCCTATTTTTATGACGCCGGCTTGCGTGTGGCGGCCGGTCGGGATCGCCACGCAGGTGGAAACATGACCACTGAGGTCTCCTATTACGACACCGCAGGCAAAGTGCTGACCGAACTCTCGCATGGTTCTGAACGCATTCCGGTCGCGGTCCGCTCGAGAACGCTGGCGCTACGCACCCCTCTCGGCAGCCTGGCGGTTTTTCCGCCACCGCACCAATACTTCTTCGCTCGAGATTTCACCAGCAACATGGGCTATCTCTGGCACACGGCATTTCGCGGCGCGGTCTCCATCGGTGTGCGGCAACTCGACGACGACAACAGCCCTTACTATCCTTGGATGAATGCTCCGCCCGGAACCGTTCAGCGCATGCCGGTTTTCTTCCTGATCTCGGATCAGCCGCCGAATGGCGCGCTGGAGGATGTCTTGCGCTACACGCGCCGCGACCATTTCCTCGCCCTACCGGGATTTCAGGTCGTGACCTCGCACTGGCACTTTGCGTACACCGAACAGGCGATCGAGAAAGGCTTCGACTGGACACCGCCTTTCAAGCCCGTGCTTAAACAGATGGGCGTCAACGCCGCCATCATCATGGATTTTCATGGTGACGGGCATCCGCGCGATCTGACCAATTTGCGCCTGAAGGAGCTTGAAGCCTATTTCCGGGCCTGCCGCGCGCAATCGGATTCGCAGTTTCTGCTGATTCCCTCCGAAGAGGCCAATGTCCATTTGGGCGGCCACTGGGCACTGATTTTTCCGAAACCGGTCTACTGGTTCATGGATCGGCCTGCCGCCACAAATTTCCTGAGCAATGATCCGCGCTACGGATCCGTCTACCACGCCGGCAACGCTTCAGAGCTCCTCGATATGGTGCGGCGCGAAGGCGGCTACATGTACCAGACGCACCCGCGCACCAAGGGCTCCACCGGGTTCCCGGATCAAATCCGCGACACGGAACATTTCCGCGACTCGCACTATCTTGGCGGAGGATGGAAAGCCATGCCGTCGGACCTGTCATCGCCCCGCCTGAGCGAGCGCGCGTTTAAGCTCCTCGATGATATGAATGACTGGGGGCTCAAGAAAAAACTCATCGGTGAGGTCGACGTGTTTCAGCTCGATTCGACGCATGAACTCTACGCGCACATGAACGTCAATTACGTCCCAGCCCAGCGCCTACCGGACTTTGATCATTACGGAGAGCTTGTCGACCGGCTAGCGCGCGGTGATGGATTCATCACCACCGGCGAAGTGCTGTTGCCGGAGGTCAAGATCTCCGGAGCCCCGGATTCTCTGGATGTTCACGCCAAGGCACACTGGACCTTTCCGCTTCAACTCGCCGAAATCGTCTGGGGCGACGGCGCCGGAACGCACCGGAGCATCCTGCCGCTCGACACAACTCGCGCATTCAACGAAGCCGAATTCAACTGGAAGGTCGAAGCCGCAAGCTGGAAATGGGCGCGGCTCGCCATCTGGGATGTAGCCGGCAACGGCGCGTTCGTAAATCCAGTGTGGCGATGATCTCGTGGGCGCGGCCCTCGCCCCGTATGGCGAATGGATCGGTCATACGGCCATGGGAAATTATTTCTACGGCTCGCGGATTAAAGGTGAGAAAGCGCCCGTTACCCCACCAACTACATGCTTTAACCCGTTCAGCCGAGTCGCCAAAGCGTTCAAAGACCGTACGATAGCGCCCTTCTTCGGCCATTCTGTTCTTTGGCTTCCAATGGTCAGTTCGATGCTGGATACTAGGCACTAGCTAAGCGTCTAACGGCCGCGTTGCGGGCGTCTCTGGCACCACTAACAGGGCCAGAACGCCCCGGCTGAAAATGCAGGACTTAAGACCCAGTTAGTGGAGAGCTAGGCACTAGGTCATGGGGCGCTCGAAAGTGAAGTTGGACATCGTGCCTTACATCGCGAGCTCGTTGCTCTGCCTCCTTATTGGCTTGATTGGCTTGCCCTGCCCGGCGCAAAATGCTTCAGACGGCACCCCCGCAGCCGGGGACGGTTCTCCAACTCCCGAGGCGACAGCGGCTCCCACCGGGAAGAATGCCGCTCCCATGGGGAGGAC
Organism: Acidobacteriota bacterium; assembly: GCA_003223115.1. Classification (GTDB taxonomy): domain Bacteria; phylum Acidobacteriota; class Terriglobia; order Bryobacterales; family Bryobacteraceae; genus QHXW01. Next base: position 25,760 of record QHXW01000193.1, on the reverse strand, counting down.
GGCTACTGACGCCGAGACGACGCACTCCATTGAGCGCCGTATGGTCGGCAGGCTGCTCACCGATCAGAAAGAGATCTGGACCAGTCCATTCCATACCAGCCGTCCCGACGCAAAATGGTGGCTGATCATTGGAGCCGCGACGGCCGCGCTGGTTCCGGCTGACCACTGGCTGGCGACGCAATTGCCGAATACGGCGGACCAAAAGCGGTTCAGCCGTTATTTTTCCAATCTCGGGGGCCCGTACCTAACCTACGGGATTGCCGGCGGCTTTTACCTCGGTGGAAAAATCACGGATAATCCGCGCGCCGTCGAAACCGGCGTACTGAGCGCCGAAGCCTTGACAAACGCGTTGGCGGTGGTGGAAGTCATCAAGTTAATCACCCGGCGCGAGCGCCCTGACGTCGACCATGCACTGGGACATTTCTTTGCCGGTGGATCCAGTTTTCCTTCGGGCCATGAAATCATGTCCTGGTCGCTCGCGACCATCGTCGCTTCGGAGTACTCCGATATCAAGATCGTTCCCATCGCTTCCTACGCGCTCGCTACATTGGTCGGAGCATCGCGATTCGGCGCGCGCAAGCACTTTGCCTCGGACGTTCTAGCCGGCGCCGGAATGGGGTGGTTCATTGGCCGCCACATTTACAATCGCTGGGCCACCGAGCCCAAAACGGGGCCGCATTGGAAGATCGCGGCACTGGTGCCACATTTTGAACCTATGCTCGGGGGGGACGCCGTCGGAGTAGCCCTCAACTGGGGAAGGTAGCCCTGGCTCCGGCTTACCCAAGTTCTATAAGGAAACCAGAAGCACGCCGAACGATACAAGAACGGCGGCCGCCCAACGCCTTCTGCCGATCTGTTCGTTGAGAAACAATTTGGCGAAGATGGTCTTGATCACCATGCCGAGCGCTGTAGCCGGCACCGCAAAGCTCAGTTCCGCAACCGTCAGCAGCGCCACGAATGAAAAGAACGAGACCGCTTGGGCCAGAATGCCGATGGCAATGTGCCCGTTGCCGGAAAGCCTCGTAATCATGCGCAGCAGGGCGCGTGGGCGAAAATCGTAGATTTCGCCGTGATCGCTCATCCCCTTCGCCATCAGAAGGTCACCAGCCGTTCCTGTAAGCACGCTCGTCAACAGGAACAGCCACGCGATCATCATGGAACCATTTCCTCCGCACTCAGCCTGGCTTTCGGTGAGGTGCCGATTACCGTCGTCACGCCCACCGAGATCAACAGGATTCCGCTCCAACGGAGAATCGAAATCGATTCGGCAAGAAAGAGCTTGCCCAGTACCGCCGTCAACACATACGACGCGGCGGTGATCGGCAGCACGTAGCTCAGATCCGCCCAGCTCAGCAACGAAAGCTGCGCGACCAACCAGACGATCAACAGAATGACGCCGACATCGATCCAGGGGTTCGCGAAGATGCGTATGTAATCAATTGGCGACGCCGACAGCTTGAAATCGATGGCACGCATGCCCAACGTGAGCAGAAAATTCCCCAGTGTGTTGGCGATCACGGCGAGTATGACGAAAACGTGGTTCTTCATCTGGCGTCGGCTGGTTTCGGTCGTCAGATCCAGTGCAGGCATCGCAGCCGTTCCCAAGAGTTGAGGCAATCCAGGTGCCATGGGTCTTAGACGACGTCCCGGCACCCCCGGTTTCAGAAGGTTCTGTTACATTCAGTTCATGCCATCCAGAAGATAATTCGTGGCCGCCACAGCCGCGGCTTTGTCAGGCGGGCGACTACAAGATGGCAGTGATCGGGTTGATTCATTCTCACGTCTGGGGCCATTTAGGAACCATGCTCAAGGGGGACCACGCGCAACTCGTGGGAATCACCGAGACGGTTCCGGAGCTGGTCCAGGCAGCAAAGACGCGCGGCGCCTCGAACGTGCCCTTCTTCGATGACTATCAGAAGATGCTCGAGGAAACCCAGCCGGATTTCGCGTGGGCCTTCGTCGAAAACAACAGGCACCAGGAGATCGTTCAGGCCTGCGCTCCGAAAAAAATCCACGTGATCTTCGAACAGCCGCTGGCCGCCACCTACGCGCAAGCATCGGTCCGCCGGCTGGCCCGCCAACACGGCATCAAGGTGATGACCAATTATCTGATAACTTGCTGGCCCGCAAATTACACAGTGCGGACCCGGCCGGGCCATCCCATTGCCATCCACCACCTGACGGGCCACGCGCCTATTCGTCCAGTTTGTAAATCGTCAGGCCGGAAAGCAGCTTGGGATAAAAATCGGTGGACTTTTGCGGCATTACGCCGCCGCCGAACGAGATGCGCGCCACATCGTCAATCGAGGTTGGCCGCAATAAAAACGCGACCTGCGCCTGGCCGCTCCGCGCAGTCTCGATGGCTTTACCCAGCTCCCGCGCATAACGCAGGTTCTTTTCGGCTCGCACGGCTTCCTCGCTGATCCCCATCACGTCGCGCAGCAGGTCTTCGTGGAGAATGTTGACGTCCAGCTTTTCACCAGGCTCACGCCGCTTGAGCAGGTACAGGCGTTCGCCGATAGCGGCGCCGATCATGCCACGGCCCGCGCTGGTCCCAATCGCCTTCAATTCCTCGGGCGACCGTAGCGGCTGCACTTCGAAAGTCTTTACGGCGCGTCGTTGAAAATCATCGGCGTCAAACGCAGCGAGCCCGTTCACCAGCCTGTGTGTGGCCAGAATCTTGAGCCCTGGCGAATGCATGTTGACGAAAGTCATCATGACGCGCGCCGCTCCGGCGAGTCCGGTATTCTCGCTCCGGAATGCAAGCGCGGTCTCGTAGCGATGATGTCCGTCGGCGATCAGTAGTTTCTTGTCCGCCATCAGCGAGCCGATCAGGGCGATCCGCCCGGCATCCGCAATCTTCCAGAGCCGGTGCTCCGCGCCGTACTCATCGGTGATCACCGCGGCCGCGGGCGCTTGTGCGCACTCATCCAGTACGGGGTCGATTTGCGCCTGCGGATCGGGATACAACATGAAGATCTGGCCGAAGTGCGCGCGCGTGTGACGCAACAGTTCCAAGCGGTCCTGCTTGGGACCTGAAAGCGTCTGCTCGTGCCGGTAGACCACGCCCGCCGAATAGTCTTCCACCGCGCCTAGTCCAATGAATCCCTTTCGAACCAGCCGCTCTCCGGTGTCCGGAACGCGGAATTCTTGGAAATACGCGAAGAAACTCGGCTCCGCGTCGCGCCGCAACACACGACGACTGATCCAATCCTTCAGCAGCGCGGCCGCGCGCGTGTACACATTGTTGCCTGGGCCATCGGACGGTGTGCGCTCCCCTTGAATGATGCGCACCAAATTGTGGGGATTCAGCGACAGATATCGCGAATGCATCTCGGGCGTGATCTTGTCGTATGGCTGCGTCACCAAGTGCTCGAGCGGACCTGCGGTTGCGTTATACCGGTACGGTTGGAACGGAAAGACCTTAGCCATTGTGCGGAAGTCTTCAGAATAACAAAGGTTCCTGCTCCGGAGTCTAAGGGTTCAAACTGAAAGTCACCGCACCTCGACGAGCCTGAAGGTTAAGGGAAAACCAGAGCCATGAAACGTCTGAACGATGTCACTTTGAGATTGGCGATGTGGGCCCAGCACCTGAAGCGAAACACGCAGGGCCAGGATTTGATTGAATACGCGCTGATGGCCGGCTTCGTTGCCGTTGCCGCTGGAGCATTGACGCCCAACGTGGCAAGCCATCAGCACCGTGTTTTCGAAGATCACCTCAGTGATGGCTGACGCCGCTGCCAGCTAAACTTGAACGTCGTCAACTCCGGTTTGAAGCAAACAGCGTTTTGTGGCGCGTTTTTTGGGGAAAATACCGGTGGTAACAGGGGCGGGAGCCGACCATGTTCGCCGGCACGCGCCCCTTTTAAATCGTGCTGTGACCAGCCCGGAATTGGAAGTCGGGGGAGGTACGTGTCCCCCTGGGAGGAGCATTCCTAGCTAGGTTTGCTGTGAGAGTGCGGCGCCCGGCGGAATTCTCTCAAGATTTTTTACTTCCCCGGCTCCTTCCGATGGCCGGCAATCGAACACCTGTGGCGTGATCCCAAACCGCTCCTGATACGCCTCACTGATAACCCGCTGGAACCGCTCTCTTAAGCCCGCCCGCAACAGGTTCACCGTGCAGCCGCCGAAACCACCACCGGTCATCCGAGCGCCCAGTACGCCGTCCATTCCAGCGGCCGTGTCTACCAGGAAATCCAGCTCCGCGCAGCTTACCTCGTAATCATGCTGCAAGCTGGTGTGCGATTCCGCCAGCAGTTGGCCCATACGCTCCACGTCAGTGCGCCGGGCGGCTTTCACAAAAAGTTCCACACGCTCGTTCTCCGTCACCACGTGGCGCGCACGGCGGGCAATCACATTGGGCATTGACGGCGCTGCCGCCTCGAGCAGCGAGATGCTGACATCGTGCAAGCTCTGAACCGCGGGCTCGAGTCTCCGTATGGCGTCTGCCGCGGCCGCGCATTCCTCCGTGCGCTCTTTGTATGCGGACTGCGCCAGCGCATGCTTCACCATCGTGTTCACCGCCACGATCTCGATCCCCTGGGGCAATTCCACCGCCTCACTCTCAAGACTCCGGCAATCAATGCGCAGCGCCGCGTTCTTCCGGCCCATGACGGAAACGTACTGGTCCATGATGCCCACCGGCAACCCGACAAAGCGCACTTCAGCTCCCTGGCAGAGCTGCGCCAACCGCACCGCCTCGATCTTCTGTCCTGCAAGCAGCGCCAATGCGGACGATACTTCGAGCGCCGCTGATGAACTCAGACCTGAGCCCTCAGGGACCGTGCTGCGGATGAGAAGCAATTTTGCTGCGACGCGGTAATTTGCCCGGATCAGTTCCTGCGCCACACCGATAACGTAATCGCTCCAGTCGCCGGAGGGCCTCAATCTCGCGATGTCCGCCACGGGCCATTCCCGCGATTCGTGCTTCTCTTCGGAGTAAACGCGTAAATGCCCATCCGGCGAATCGGCTGACGCCACGAAGCAGGCAAGCTCCAGCGCGATTGGCAGCACGAACCCCATGTTGTAATCGGTGTGCTCGCCAATCAGATTCACGCGGCCCGGCGCACGAAACACACGAATGGCGGCCGTCTCCCCGTATCGCTCGCGAAAGGTTTCAATCATCTTAAGCGCACGCGTGCCAGGAGCAGCATGACGCCGCCAAACAGCGCCATCACCATTCCGCAGTACAGGTTCACGTTCGCATCCGTCAGCCGGGCTCGCATCCCCGGATAGACCACGCCAAGTGCCACCAGGATCATGCCCAGCAGCAGGAAGAACCAGCCCGAAGGTACGCGAAGATCCATCATCTAGCTAGCGGAACCAGATATTCAGCAGCAGCAGCATCGCGATCACCAGAATAGCGACTGGGGCAGGTTTCCGGTACCAGTCCAGGTTCTCATCGCGGGGTAGTTTTGTGAGTCCATACACCAGTCCCTCCAGTTCCGTCGCCGGCCGCGGCCGTGTGGCCAGGCTCACTGCAATCGTCACCAGAAAGCAGGCGGTCCAGGCAAAAATCGCGATCCAGAAATTTTGCGCCATGGTGGAGGGAAATTGATGTAGGGGTGCGATCCACCCGCCCTTGTGCTCGGCAACGGTCAGACCGTGCGTGATCGCCGCTACGCCCGTCCCAGTCAGCAGACCCGTAAAAGCGCCATGGCCCGTGGCCCGCCGCCAGAACATCCCCAGCAGAAACGTGGCAAAAAGCGGTGCGTTCACGAAGCCGAATACAAGCTGCAGCAGGTCCATGATGTTGTTGTAGTGCTGCGCTAAATACGCCGCCATCACCGAAAGCGCCGTACCTGCCACGGTCGTGATCCGTCCCACGGTCAAATAATGCGCGTCGGGCTGTCCTTTGCGAATGTAGCTTTGATAGATATCGTAGGTCCAGACAGTATTGAAAGCCGTTACGTTGCCGGCCATGCCAGACATGAACGACGCCATCAGCGCCGTCAGCCCCACCCCCAGCATTCCTGACGGATAAAAGTTTGCCATCAGTGTCATCAGCGTCTGGTCATAATCGTAGCCGTCGCCCTTCGCTGGAAGTGAATATCCCAGATTCATTTTGGACAGCGCCAGCGCGGCAATACCGGGCACGATCACGATAAACGGCATCATCATCTTGGGAAATGCCGCAATCAGGGGCGTGCGGCGGGCGGCGGACATGGAATTCGCAGCCAACGCCCGCTGGATCACCAGAAAATCCGTGCACCAGTATCCGAACGAGAGCACAAATCCGAGACCGGCCACCATGCCGAAGATTTCCACGCCCATGGGATTCTGGCTGGCGCTCGACATGTACTTCCAGCTATGCGTCATCACCGAAGGAAGGAGCGACTCGATGCCTGACCAGCCGCCCGCCTTCGCTACCGCCATGATTGCCAGCGGCGAGAAACCCAGCACGATCAGGAAGAATTGCAACACCTCGTTGTAAATCGCGCTGGTCAGCCCGCCGAGCAGCGTATACCCCAGAACGATCGCCGCTGAGAGCAATACCGAACCGGTGAAGCTCCAGCCCAGCACCAGTTGCAGCAGCAGACCAAGCGCGTACATCGAAATGCCGGAGGAAAAGACGGTCATCAGGGCGAAAGTGATGGCGTTCAAGCCGCGCGTTTTTTCGTCGAAGCGGAGCTTCAAATATTCAGGTACCGAGCGAGCGCGGCTGCCGTAGTAGAACGGCATCATGAAAACGCCCACGAACAACATCGCCGGAACCGCGCCGATCCAATAAAAATGCGCGGTCATGATGCCGTACTTGGCGCCCGACGCGGCCATCCCGATCACTTCCTGCGCGCCCAGGTTCGCCGCCAGAAACGCCAGGCTGGTGATCCACGCCGGTACTGAGCGGCCGGAAGTGAGAAAATCCCGGCTGGTTTCAACTGAGCTGCGGAGGCGCCAGCCGATGCCCAACACGAAACCGAAGTAGATCGCGAGAATGACGTAATCGACCAGCGCGAGTTTCACCTAAAGACTCCGGAAGCCCTCCGCATTGAATTTTGGGAAAAGGTGAGTGTATCGCGGCCCATGCGCCGAAGGCAAATCGCATGCCCGCCGCGCTTGTGGCGCACGCGTCTGTTGGTGATCTTGATGCCGCACCGAGCAGCGACCTTGAGCGAGAGGATACTCCTACGTGCCGCCTCATCTCGTGACTTGACTCACTTGGCGCAAGCACCCTGCGTGCCGCCTCGACGCTCTGTCGAGGCTCCTTCCTGCAGAGTTTGCTGGATGGCACCTCCAGCCTCTACATCATCGCCGTGGGCGGCGCCGGCTCGTCCGGACTGCCCGCGCTGCTCAGCGGATATTTCACCAGCACGGATGAGATCAGCGCCATCACCGCGAGACCAACCCAATAAGAGGGACTTGCAAACAACTGCGGCAAAGGCTTCTCTAAAAAGTTGAAGGTCGCGGTGACAAGCCCCAGTAGCGCTTCCCCCGCGATCATCCCCGAGGCCGCCAGCACGCCCACATTATCCACCCGCGCCCGCTGCGCCGCGTTGTGCCCGCGCCGCTGGCTCAGCGTGTCCGTTACCCAGCGCATCATGCCGCCCACGAAAATCGCGAACACCGTCCCCAGCGGCAGGTACATCCCGATCGCTACCAGCATGGGGCTCTTGACGCGTACCAGCACCAGCGCGAATCCCATGAGCACCCCCACCATCACAAGCGGCCACGCCATTTCGCCACCTACAATGCCCTGCGCCAAATACGCCATCAGACCGGCTTGCGGCGCCGGAAGCTTCACGCTGCCGAAACCGCCCATGCCACGATCCAGCACCATCAGCGGAAAGTACATCACCAGGCTTGCGGCGATGACCGCGATCAGCTCCACAATCTGAATTGATCGCGGCGTTCCTCCGAGAATGTAGCCGACCTTGAAATCCTGCAACAGCTCGCCCGCTACCGCCGATGAGACGCACACTACCGCCGCCACGCCCAGCACCGCCAGCACCCCGCCCGTTCCCGAAACTCCAAGCGCCAGCATCAGCAGCGCCGCAACAATGATGGTCGAGAGCGTCAGCCCGGAAATCGGATTGTTCGAGGACCCGATCACTCCTACCAGGTACCCCGACACCGTCGCAAAGAAAAAGCCGACAACCAGCATCACCACCGCCGCTACGATTCCGCTCGTTACGTGTCCTGAAAAATAGGTGTATAGCCCGATCATGAATAGAAACACCACGAAGATCAGCCATAGAACCACTTTCGAGCTCATGTACCGTTCCGTGCGCGTGGCTTGACCTGGACTCACTGTGCCGCGAAATTCCGCAAACGCCCGCAACAGCCCTTCGGTCAGCGCTTTGCGCATGCGAAACAGCGTGTAGATCGACCCGAACAGCATGCCGCCCACCGCGATCGGTCGCACGATGAACCGCCAGACACCCGTCGCCAGCCCCCCCCAGGCTCCCGAATCGGCCGTCGCTTCCGGCGGCAGCAGGGTCTGCAACTCCGGCCCAAGGAAATACACCAGCAGTGGAATCAACAACCCCCATGCCAGCACGCTGCCCGAGAAGTTGATCGACGCCAGCTCCGGTCCGATGATGTATCCCACGCCAAAATACGCCGGGCTGATCGTCGGCCCCGACCATGTACTGATGCCGCCCACGCCCAGAGCCTGGCCACCACCGGTAGAAAGCCGCAGCTTGCTCTTGCCCAGTTCGCCTACCGCCACCGAGAAATTCCGGTCCGTCGCAAACAGGCCCAGCGCGCTGAGCATGTACACCAACCCGCCGAAACCCATGTTCCAGAAAAGATACTTCGCGCCGTGCGCGCCGCGCTGCCCGGCCTTGTGAATTTCGCCCGCCGCCACCGATTCCGGAAACGGCAACTCGGGATCTTCCACCAATACCCGCCGCACTAACGAGCAGAACAGAACTCCCAGCACTCCGCCAGTGGTCATCAAAACGGTCGACTTCCAATACGCGTCCGCCGGGCTGAATGACGGCCACACCTTCGCAATGACGAACGCAGGTACCGTGAAAATCGCGCCTGCTGCCACGGACTCTCCGATTGAGCCCGCCGTGCGCGCAATGTTTTCCTCGAGAATCGATCCTTTGAACGCGCGCAGAACCGCCATGCCGATAACTGCCGCCGGGTACGTAGCAGCAATCGTTTGGCCCGCCCTCAGGCCCAGGTATGCGTTCGCCGCACCCAGGACAATGGTCATCACCAACCCGATGAACAGCGCACGCATCGTGAACTCCGACATCTGCATGCCTTCGGGGACGAATGGTTTGTGCCGCCGCTCGGTATCGGGAGGTGTCATTGCAGCCGTGATCTCACGTTTTCACTCAGAGCTTTTCCGTCCGCGCGTTTTCCCGCCAGTTTGACTTGCGCGGCCTTCATCACCAACCCCATCTGCTTGAGCGATGTCGCGCCGGTTTCCGCGAGAGCGGCGTCGATCGCTTGTCCAATCTCGTCCTCAGTTGCCTCCACAGGCATGTAGCTTTCGATCAGCACCCGCTCGGCCTCTTCTTTTTCGGCTTGCTCCGGGCGCCCGCCTTTGCGGAACATCTCCGCGGCATCAGTCCGCTGCTTGACCAGTTGTTGCAAAATCTGCTGTTCACCCGCTTCATCCAGCGGCTTCATCGAGTCCACCTGATGTTTTTGCAGCGCCGCCTTGATCATGCGCAGCGCGCTCAGCCGCGCCTCTTCCCGGGCCTTCATGGCAGCCACCATATCGGTCTGAACCTGTTCCATTAACGCCATAGATGATTGCTATTCTAGTCAACTCCCCCGCTATCTTGCAGAGAAAACAGTGGACAAGCGCCTGCTCGTGCTAGATGCCGCCCCCGTATGTTCTTCGCGATGCGGGTTGACGCGGCGGACCAACCGGCCTAATATATCCGTAACGGATATATATGAGCCGAACTCAAAGTCTCCAGGATGTGTTACCGCTTACCCAGCCGGTGTTTCATATGCTGCTCGCGTTGGCCGGCGAGGAACGGCACGGCTACGGCATCATGCAGGACGTCCGAGAGCAGACCAACGGTGCTCTTCAGCTCGGCCCCGGCACCCTTTACGGTTGCCTGAAACGCATGTTGGCCGCGGCCCTGATCGAAGAATCTGATGAGCGTCCTGACCCCGCCCTGGATGACCAGCGGCGCCGATATTACCGCATGACAGAGCTGGGTCAACGCGCGGCTCGTGCTGAAGCGCAACGTCTGGCGAGTGCCGTCGCAGCGGCGAGAGCCAGGCGGCTCGTCGGTCGTGGAAAAGCCGGCATGGCCGAAGGAAAAGCGTGATGCCACACTCGTCTTTGGTGCGCTGGTTCTCCCGCGCTTATCGCGTCCTGCTCTACACTTATCCGCCGGATTTTCGGCGGCGCTTCGGCCGCGAGATGGCACAGATTTTCACGGACCGCTGCCGCGAGGTTGCACAAACGCGAGGTCTCGGTGGTTTGCTCCGCTTGGGCGCCAATTGCGCAGTCGACGGGCTCACCACCGCAATCCGCGAAGGCATCGCCGCGATGAGTACTGCTCCGAAATCGCTGATGCTCCTCGCTCAGAAAACTCGACACTAACTACGATGAAAAGCTGAGCACCGAAGAATGTGGCCAGGCCTTCAGGAACAATAGGACCCGCTCGTCCTTGCGGCCAGCGATGAGCGCAACGCGGCCACTCCAGTTCATGCCGGACACAGTCCGCGTGCAGCCTTATTCGAAGCGCAGCGCGTGCATGGGGTCCACTCCCGAAGCTCGTCGCGCCGGAAGGTAACCTGCCAACATTGCCACCGACGCAATCCCGACGGTGGCCAAGGCCATCGTCAGCGCATCAAATGGTTTGATGCCGAACAACTGCGCCTCCACCAGTCGCGTGAGCCCCCACGCTGATCCGAGCCCGATGGTGAGACCAATCGCCGCCAGAAGCAGCACCTCGCGCATCACCAGCCACAGCACCGAATTCCTGGCGGCTCCGAGCGCCATGCGAATCCCGATCTCCCGCGTGCGCCGCGCCACCATGTAGGCCATCACGCCGTATAGCCCCATGGAAGCGAGCAGCGTGGCCAGAGCGCCGAATACCGTCGACAGCGTGGCCATCAGCCGTTCTGTCACCAGCGAAACCTCCGTCTGTTGCTCCAGCGTGCGCATTTCATACATCGGCACGCTCGCATCCACTTTCCGGACCGTCTGTCGCACCGTGGAAAACAGATTCGCCGGGTTGCCGCGTGTCCGCACATAGACAGACATTCCCAGGACGAAGTCCTGCTGCACGTAGGGGACGTAGAGTTCGTACGGGACTTCCGCCCGCATGCTCTCGTATTTCGTGTCTGCCGCCACACCCACGATTTCAATGTCCAGCTTCGTCCCCGGATCGATTCCCATGCCCACGTGTCGTCCAATCGGATTCGCGTTGCCGAAATAGCGCTGCGCCATTTTCTGGTTCACGATCCCGACCTTGGCAGCTCCTTTTGCGTCTTGGATCGTGAAATCGCGCCCCAACAGAATAGGAATTTTCAGCGTTTCGAAAAAGCCGGGTGATGCGAACTGCATGTAAAGGTCCGGGATTTCCCCTCGTTTCGCGGTATAGCCTTCGATCGTCACCCAGTTGTCCCACTCGTTGTCAGACAGCAGCGGAATCACGGCAAGGGCGGCGGAAGTCACGCCCGGCAGCCCTTTCAACCGCTCCATCAATTGCCGGTAATATTGCGATGACCGCTCCTGTTTCTGCCCGCTGAGCGTCGGCTCGACGTTGAACGTCAACAGATTTTTCGTTTCGAAGCCTGGATTGAGATCTTTCAGGTTCTTCAGGCTCTGAATGAAAAGCCCCGCACCAATCAGCAACAGTAGCGAGAGCGCCACCTGCGCCACCACCAGACCTTTTCGGAGACCCACCGACGTGCCGCCTACCACAGCTCCCGCTTCGTCCTTCAATGTAGAGGCCAGTTGAGGCCGCGTCGCCTGCAGGGCCGGCACCAGTCCGAAGATCACGCCGGTCGCAAGCGAAATCACCACCGTGAAACCCAGCACTCGCCAGTCCGGCGTGCCCGAGAGCGTGAATGGCGTAGTGCCCGCGGGCAGAAATCCGATCAGCGCCTGGTCCATCAATGTCGCGAGCCCTAGACCAGCGGCGCCGCCTATCGCGGAGATCAGAACACTCTCCACCAGCAGTTGGCCCACCAGCCCTCGTCTGCTCGCCCCCAAAGCCAGCCGCACCGCGATTTCTTTTTGCCGCGACGACGCGCGCGCAAGCAGAAGGTTCGCCAGGTTCGAACACGCGATCAAAAGAACCAGCGCCACAATCGCCATCAGGGCCAGCAACGGCTTTTCGAACTGATTCCGCAACTGGGAACGGCCCTTGGATGCCGGCAGCACATCCATCCACATCTTTAAGAACTCTTGTTTGTTGTATTCAGGAGCCTTCGCAAAGGCCGGCTGCTGCACCTCCATCTGCAGCATCTGATGGAAAAGCGGCTGCAATCCAGCCTTCGCCCGCTCCGCTGTCATACCGGACTTCAGCCTTCCGAACACCTGAATGAACCGGCGGCGCCGGTTGTTCAACTGCGGATACGGACCCCGCGGCAATTCGTCCTGCATCGTAATGGGGATGCGAACCTGCGGCGCATATCCTGGCTCCACGCCGTCAAAACCTGCTTGACTCACCCCGATAACCGTCATCGGGTAGCCGTTCACCACCATCTTCTTGCCGATGACATTCCGGTCGCCGGCAAAACGCGTTTTCCAATACCGGTAGCTGAGCACCGCCAGCGGATGGCCGCCCTGAATCAAATCGTCCGAGGCCGTGAACATGCGTCCCACCGCGGCACCCACTCCCAACACCGGAAAGTAGTTTCCGGAAACCATCTCGCCCGCCACCAGTTCCGTCCTTCCTTCGAAATTGAGGCTCAGCGTGATGCCGTTGCGGCAGAACATCCCGCTGAAGACCTGGTTCTTGTCGCGGAAATCCTGGTACATCGGATAAGAGAGCGCGTTCGAGCCGCTGTTGCTGCCGTAATGGTGCCCGTGGGCCGTCAATAAAATCAGTTGCTCCGGATTCTTGACCGCCAGAAGCTGCAGGATCAGTTGATCGATCAGCGTAAAGATGGCGGCGTTCGCGCCAATCCCGAGCGCGAGCGACAGCACGGCCACCGAGGCGAATAGCCGAGATCTCGCCAGTATCCGAAAGGCATAGCGCAGGTCCTGCAGGAACATGCCCATGTTCCTTATACTTTCGGTCCGGAAAAAAGTTACCCGATTTGCGGAAAATACCGGTTCCAGCTTCCCGTTTGTAGCGCAGGGCTTCGCCGCTTTTGCGAGGCCTGCGGGTTTGCGAGAACAATCTCGGCTTCTTGTAGCCGTCGGAGGTGTCCGGAACCGGGATTTGGGTTCGTTCTGGTTCGTTCCGCAAAATAGCTTCGCGGCACGGCGCGTTCCATGGTTTTGGCAAACAGGGCACCCTTCGATGAATAGCACGGCAAGCGCCTGGTCTCTATTCGACTATCTGGTAACACGCTAGCGCGGGAAGGTGTTAGTTTTCTCAAGCGCTTGTGATCACAAGCGGCGGGTGACTCGCGATTGTGGGTTCTCACAAACCCGCAGGTCTCGCAAAAGGGGCGAAGCCCTGCGCTAGCCTCGGACGATATTATCTTTTTTTTAAATGACTTCGTTCACCCCTTCCGGTTTCAGTATTTTTCGGCCTCGCGTGACGTCTGCTATCCTGAAAAACAGTCTCCATCATGCATATTAAGAAACAGCGTTTACTGACTCCGGGCCCCACCCCTCTCTATCCGCCGGCTCTGCGGGCGATGATGGCGTCGGACATCCACCACCGCACCGACGATTTCCGCGGCGTCTACAAATCCGTGCTTGCGGATCTGAAAAAGGTCATGGGAACCTCGAATGACGTGATCCTGTTTGCCGCCTCCGGTACGGGCGCCATGGAGGCCTCGGTCACGAATCTTTTTTCGCCGGGCGATAAAGTCATCGTCTGCTCGGCCGGGAAATTCGGCGAGCGCTGGGCTGAAATCACCAAGGCATATAGCCTCGATGTCACCGTGCTCCAGTCTGAGTATGGCGATGTGGTGACGCCGGAGCGCATCCGGCAGGCATTGGCCGCTACGCCAGGGGTCAAAGGCGTATTCGTGCAGGCGTCTGAAACCTCAACCGGCGCCGCTCATGACGTACGCGCCATAGGACGCTCGGTTACAGGCACCGAGGCAATCTTCGTCGTCGACGCCATCACCGGTCTTGGAACCATGCCGCTCGACATCGATGACTGGGGTCTGGACGTCGTCATTGGCGGTTCCCAAAAAGCCTTCATGGTTCCTCCAGGAGTTGCGTTCCTCTCGGTGAGCCCCAAGGCCTGGAAACGCGCCGAGACGGCCACCCTGCCACATTTCTATTTCGATTTGAAGAAAGAGAAAAAGAGCGGCGACAAGGGCGAATCGAGCTGGACCCCGTCAACCGCCGTCATCCTGGCGTTGGGCGAAGCTCTCTGCTATGTCAAGGAACTCGGCATGTCGAACCTGGTGGAGAATGCGCAACTGCTGGCACGGGCCACGCGCGCTGCGGTCGGGCAATTAGGCCTGGAACTGTTCGCGCCGAACTCACCCAGTGCCTCGGTCACCGCCGTGAAAGCACCGCGCGACATAGATTCGAGTGTCATCGTGAAGGAGTTCCGCAACCGTTTCGGGGCCATCATCGCCAACGGCCAGGGATCCATGAAGGGCCAGATTTTTCGCATCGCGCACCTCGGCTATTTCGATTTTGCCGATCTGTTCGCAATCATCGCGGAGCTCGAGATCATTCTGCATGCACATGGTCATCCCGTGAAGTTCGGCTCCGGTGTGGCCGCCGTGGAGCACGTTTATGCCGAGGCCGCGGTGGCGCAGCCGGTCAGCGTCATGTAAATCGCGTATCGAAACGCCAGCCTCTAAACACACATGAACATCGTCATTGCCGAGCCACTTTCGCCGGCTGGAATTGAACTCTTACAGTCTCAAAAGGATTGGAACGTCATCGTTTCCAATGCGAAAGAATACGAGCGCCATCTGACGGACGCCGATGCCCTGCTGGTGCGCAGCGCGGTGCAGGTGAATGCCGGAGTTCTGGCTAAAGCTCCCAAGCTGCGTGTCATCGGCCGCGCAGGTGTTGGTGTGGACAACGTGGATCTGGACGCCGCCACCGCCGCCGGTGTGCTGGTCATGAACACTCCCGGCGGGAACGCCGCTTCGGTTGCGGAGCACGCCGTGGCATTAATGCTGGCCATGGCCCGTCATGTGCCGCAGGCTAACGCCGCCACCAAATCCGGCAAGTGGGAAAAGAAGAAGTTCCTGGGTAATGAGCTGCGCGGCAAAACGCTGGGTATCGTGGGCCTGGGTTCCACCGGCCGTGAAGTGGTCAAGCGCGCCCGCGCTTTCGAAATGCGCTTGATCGGGCACGATCCTTACGTGACTTCACAACTGGCAAAGGATATAGGCGTCGAGTTGGTTTCGCTCGAAGGTCTTTATGCCGACAGCGACTACATCACCTTGCACGTGTCGCTCACGCCAGAGACCGAGCGCATGCTCTCGCGCCAGGCCTTCGCGCAGATGAAAACGGGCGTGCGTGTCGTGAATTGTGCGCGCGGCGAGTTGATGGATGAGGAAGCGCTGCGCCAAGCGCTCGAATCCGGCAAAGTAGCCTCGGCGGCTCTCGATGTCTTCGCTCCCGAACCGCCGGCCGCGGGCTCTCCGCTGTTTAAGTTCGACTCGGTCATCGCCACTCCGCACATCGGCGGATCCACCGAAGAGGCCCAGGAGATCGTCGGCATCCGCATCGCCGAACAGGTGGTCGAGTACCTGAAAAACGGCGTTGCCATCAATGCCGTGAACATGCCGGCGCTTTCGCCTGAGCAATATCGCACCATCGGCCCCTACATTACCGTGGCGGAGCAGCTGGGAAACTTCGCGGCCCACATCTCCACCGGCAACCCGAAAGCCGTGCGTCTCGCCTACCTGGGCCGCATCGCGGACTACAACACACAGCTTTTGCGGAATGCCGGACTGGCCGGAGTTCTGAAACGCTCGCTGGGGCAGAAAGCCAACCTGGTGAATGCCATGCAAATCGCCTCGCAGCGCGGTTGGCACGTCGTGGAGCGGCACGAAACGCGCACGGGCCACACCGATTCGGTGCGCATCGAGCTCGAAACCGATGCGGGCATCACCGTGGTCGAAGGAGCCGTGCTCCTCGATCGGCCGCGCCTCTTGCAGGTGGACGGAATCTATTGCGAAGCCACGCTCGACGGGCACCTGGTATTCATGAAGAATGAGGACGTGCCCGGCGTTATCGGCCACGTAGGAACCGTGCTGGGCCGCAACCAGATCAACATAGCCAACTTTTCACTCGGCCGCCGCGACGCACCCGCTCGGCCCGGTGAACCGCTTGAAGCCGTCGCTCTGGTATCCACCGACGCTGCAGTTCCCGAAAAAGTGTTGGCTCAATTGCGCGAGAATCCGGCCGTCAAAATGGCCAAATCCGTCGAGTTGGCCGAGCATGGCACTCAGCGGAATACTGCATAGAGCGCCGGAACGTCGCGAAACCCTTATGTCGTCTTCTCCACAGCATGCGGCACGTTCTGCCGCGCCGAAAACCCACGGACGCATCTGGCACGATCTGCATGACGCGCTCGTCGGGTCGCATCAGGATTTCACCGAAGGCCCCATCAGCCGCGCTATCTTTCTGCTGGCCGTTCCCATGATCCTCGAAATGGCCATGGAGTCGCTCTTTGGAATCGTGGATGTGTTCTTCGTAGCGCGTCTCGGCACCGATTCCGTCGCCACCGTTGCGCTCACCGAAGGCATGCTCACCATCATTTTCGGCGTAGCCATGGGGCTGAGCATGGCCACAACGGCCATGGTCGCGCGCCGGACGGGTGAGAAAGATCCGCGGGGTGCGGCGGTCGCGGCGGTGCATTCCATCGCTCTAGGCATCTTGATTTCAGTGGCGGTGGCGCTGGTGGGCGGGTTCAACGCTCCCCGGCTGCTGAAGCTGATGGGTGCGTCGCCTGGTGTCATCCATACCGGCTCGGGTTACACCACTATCGTGCTGAGTTGCGTGTCCATCATCTTCATGCTGTTCCTGATCAACGGCATCTTTCGCGGCGCCGGCGACGCCACCATGGCTATGCGCACGCTCTGGCTCGCGAATCTCATCAACATCGTGCTCGATCCCTGCCTCATCAACGGATGGGGTCCGTTTCCCAAAATGGGCGTAGTCGGCGCTGCCGTGGGCACAGCCATTGGCCGGGGCACGGGAGTGTTGTTTCAGCTCTGGGTTCTGTTCGGCAGCCGCGGCCGCATTGCCGTGCTACGCCAGGATATCCAGATCCATCTGGACGTGCTCGTACGCCTGGTGCGCGTCAGCGTCAGCGGCATGCTGCAGTTCTTGGTCGCCACCGCGAGTTGGCTTGGTCTGGTGCGCATCATCGCCGAATTCGGCAGTGCGGCGCTGGCGGGTTACACCATCGCCATTCGCATCATCATCTTCGCCATCCTGCCTTCGTGGGGAATGGCCAATGCCGCGGCCACGCTGGTGGGACAAAATCTGGGCGCTCGCAAGCCGGAGCGCGCGGAGCGGTCGGTCTGGCTCACGGGCTTCTACAACATGTGGTTCCTTCTCGCCGTCACCATCGTATTCATCGTTTTTGCCGAGAAGTTGATCGGAATTTTTGCCACCGATCCAGAGGTTTTGCGCCATGGCACCAACTGCCTGCGCATTGTCAGCTACGGCTACGTGTTTTATGCCTATGGCATGGTAATGGTGCAGGCTTTCAATGGCGCGGGCGATACCGTGACGCCTACGTTGATCAACCTCTTCTGCTATTGGCTCTGGCAGATCCCTATGGCCTACACGCTGGCCCGAACCCTGCAACTCGGCCCGAAAGGAGTCTTTACCGCCATCGCGATTTCAGAGTCCACGCTTGCCGTGGTCTCAATGCTGGTCTTCCGCCGGGGCAAATGGAAACAGCAAAAAATCTGAATCGTCGCCGTCCGTTTTTTTAAGCCGCTAGCCGGCTGGTATTGAAGATGTCTGCAACCGCTCGGTAAGACCCATCCGCCTGACGCCGGTATACGACCACGTACTTGCCGCGATCTTCCGCCCTGCTACCGTCGGGTTGTGCGAGCGTCATTTCGTAGATACCGGTTCCGTAGGCTAACTCGCCCGAGGCTTCGATTCTGGTGGTGGTCAGCGAAACCCGTTGCAGCCGGGGAATGAGCGCGCCCCAGAGCTGCTTGATGGCGTCTCGCCCGCTGACCAGCGGTTGGCCGGGTGGAAACACCTGCGCATCTTCGGCATAGAATGCGTTCACCAGTTGTTCGGCGTTCTTTGCTTCGAGGTTGCGCACAAATTCCTGGTCCATCGCCAGGATGATACTCGCGATGTCAGACGGAAATGCTTGAGTAGTTGCCACAGTTGGATCCCTCCTTGCGGGTCCACTCAACATACGCCGTCCCACTCCTAAGTGCAAGCGTTTCTTCGAGT
This sequence comes from Acidobacteriota bacterium, assembly GCA_003223115.1. GTDB lineage: Bacteria > Acidobacteriota > Terriglobia > Bryobacterales > Bryobacteraceae > QHXW01. The sequence continues at coordinate 7,303 of QHXW01000193.1, read as the reverse complement.
GCACAATCGTTCGTTGTGCTCCAGCACCCGACTGGCCTAAGAAGGGATGCCGGTAACCCTTTCGTAACTCATAGCACCGTATATAGAAATAATTCTTGACGAACCACTATATGTTGGGGCAGTATTCAAATGCGCCGTCCTGGCGCGACCTCGGGGAAAGCATACAAACGGAGGAACGAGACGACATGGGCCAATTGGGAGTGGGTGTGGGAATTGCGAAAATGGAAGTAGCTGTGAAGGCTCAAGATCAGAAAAGCGTACGCACGGGCATTCAGTTTCCGCGCCATTTTACGGCGCGTCTCGAGGCCGGAAAGACGCCGTACGATGAGATCGCCTGGGAGACCCGTACGGCGTCTATCGGCAATGATAAAGGGTCCGTCATATTCGAGCAGCGCGACATCGAGGTTCCGGCGGACTGGTCGCAGACCGCCACCAATATCGTCGCCAGCAAATACTTCCACGGCAAACTCGGCGCGCCCGAGCGTGAAACCAGCGTGGCCCAATTGGTACATCGCGTCACCGACACCATTGCCGACTGGGGCAAGCAGGGCGGCTATTTTCTTACGGTCGAAGATGGCGAGAATTTTCGCATTGAGCTGGCTCACCTGATGCTCACCCAGAAGGCCTGCTTCAATTCACCTGTGTGGTTCAACGTCGGTGTGCGTGAGGCGCGCGGTTACGGATGGGTCTACGATCAGACCGCCGATCGCATCGCGAAACTCAACGGCGCTCAACGGCCGCAGTGCTCCGCCTGCTTTATCGTTTCGGTGAAAGATTCGCTTGAATCCATTCTCGATCTAGCCAAGACCGAAGGCATGCTTTTCAAGTGGGGATCAGGAACCGGCTCCAATCTTTCTACTCTGCGCGAAGAAGACGCGGTGCTGTCCGGCGGCGGACGGGCTTCCGGGCCCCTTTCGTTCATGAAAGGTTTCGATGCCTTCGCCGGCGTGATCAAGAGCGGCGGCAAGACGCGGCGCGCAGCCAAGATGGTCATCCTCAATGCCGACCATCCCGACATCGAGGGATTCATCTGGTGCAAGGCCAAAGAAGAGAAGAAGGCCCACACGCTGGTGGAGGCTGGCTACGATTCCTCGCTCGACGGCGAAGCCTATAGCTCCGTGTTTTTCCAGAACGCCAATAACTCGGTGCGCGCCACCGACGATTTCATGCAGGCCGTGGCCGAAGACGGCGAGTGGTGGACCAAATCCGTCGCCAATGGCCAGCCTGTGAATCGCTATAAAGCGCGTGACCTGATGCATCAGATCGCCGACGCCACGCATCAGTGCGGTGATCCGGGCATGCAGTTCGATACCACGGTGAACCGTTGGCATCCGTGCAAGAACACCAGCCGGATCAACGCCTCCAATCCCTGCTCGGAGTACATGTTCCTCGATGACTCCGCCTGCAACCTGTCTTCTTTGAACCTGATGAAGTTCGTCACGCCAGGCGGCCAGTTTGATGTGGAAGCTTTCCGGCACGCCTGCGACACCATGATCGTGGCCCAGGAGATCATCGTCGATAACGCCAGCTATCCCACCGAGAGAATCGCGGAGAATTCGCACAACTACCGGCCGCTGGGACTGGGTTTTGCCAATCTCGGCGCGCTGCTGATGTCGTTCGGCATTCCTTATAACAGCGATCAGGGGCGCGATTACGCCGGCGCCATCACGGCCGTCATGTGCGGGCAAGGTTACCTGACCAGCGCGCGCGTAGCCGAAGCCATCGGCCCGTTCCCGGGATATGCAAAGAACGAAGAGCCATTCCTGGGCGTGATCCGGATGCATCGCGATTCGGTGCATCACATCAACCGGCACAACATTCCGGCCGATCTTTACGAGGGCGCCAAGACCTGCTGGGACCATGCGTATGAGCTCGGGCGCACCACCGGATACCGCAACGGCCAGGTAACCGTGATCGCGCCAACCGGCACCATCGGCTTCATGATGGATTGCGATACCACAGGTGTTGAGCCGGATCTGGCTCTGGTGAAATACAAGAAGCTGGTGGGCGGCGGCGTGATCAAGATCGTCAACAACACCGTGCCGCAGGCGCTCATCAAGCTGGGTTACAGTCCGGAGCAGGTGGAACAGATCGTCACTCACATTGATTCCACCGGAACCATCGAAGGCGCGCCCGGCCTCAAGCCCGAGCATCTGGCCGTATTCGATTGCAGCTTCCGCCCACAGAACGGCGTGCGCTCTATACACTACATGGGCCATGTACGCATGATGGCGGCCGTGCAGCCTTTCATCTCAGGCGCAATCTCGAAGACCATCAATATGCCGGAGGAATCCACGGTCGACGACATCATGAACGCCTATCTCGAGAGCTGGAAACTCGGGCTGAAGGCGGTGGCGATCTACCGCGACAATTCGAAGCGCGTGCAGCCGCTGAGCTCGGGCACGGGTAAAGGCGAGAAGAAAGCCACAGCCTCCGGAGCCGCGACAGCCTTAGCCGCAGTCGAAAAGGTCGTCGAAAAAGTGGTGTACCGGCCCGTGCGCCGCAAGCTGCCCGACGAGCGCGCCTCGCTCACGCACAAGTTCTCAATCGGCGGCCACGAAGGTTACATCACCGTCGGCATGTATGAAGACGGAGCGCCGGGCGAGATCTTCGTCACCATGGCCAAAGAAGGCTCCACCATCTCCGGCCTAATGGACAGTTTTTCCACTTCAGTCAGCTACTGCCTGCAGTACGGCGTTCCCCTGAAGTTCTTGGTGGACAAGTTCGCGCACGTGCGCTTCGAGCCAAGCGGCTGGACCGGCAACCCGAAGATCCCGTACGCCAAGTCGATTCCGGATTACATCTTCCGGTGGCTGGCGTTGCGGTTCATCGGACCGGAAGGCGCGCCGCCCGTGGAAGTCGGCGACAGTTTCGCCATGCGCCCCACCGAACCCGATCCGCAGCAGGCTCTTCCCTTCCCCGCGCAGGTATCGGATGCACCGCTGTGCGCCGAATGCGGTTCTCTGATGGTTCCGAACGGAAGCTGCTTTAAGTGCGTGAACTGCGGCGGAACCAGCGGCTGTAGCTAGACACCTTTCGGCCGTGGCCTGCCTCGAGCGAGCCGCATAAGCCAGAATGGCTTCGCCAATGATCTCGTCCTGTGATCGCCCCTCTACGGCGGTAAGTTGCCGGAGGGTGAGAGCAACCTCGGCGTCGATGTAGATGGTGATCCTGACCATTACCTTTATACGCTACCGTGGATGGCTCTAGCGGGAGTTTACTGCGAGAGCTTGGAAACAAAAAGCTAAGGTTATGTTTTTTAATCAGTTGCCTACATTTATGCCGTCTTACCCGAGCTCTGTGGGGTAATACAATTCTGGCCTGTGAATCCACAGGCTATTGCACTCAGCCACAACCACTTTGCGGTTTCTGCATTTCACGGGTGATGCCGTTCCAAGTAAACTCCCGCTAGAGTGCCAACGCCGGACGGACAGAAGAAAGCGTCTATCGCATTGCGATGTGGAGAACCGGTAGAGCCTCAGAAGTACAGCTTCATCCCAAGCTGGATGGATCGCGCGGGCAAAGCTCCTGTTGTTACTCCGAAATTCGGATCGCCAAACGTCGTATTGGGCGCGAAAAACTGGGTGCGATTGAACAAGTTGAAGAACTCCACACGGAACTGTAACTTGGAGTTTTCATTCCAGAGCTGCCAGTATTTTTGCACGGTTGCGTCGAAATTGAGCGTGCCTTGGGCCCGAATGTACGGCGTGGTGCGCGGCGCGTTGCCGAACGTGAAAGGCGCGGGCTGTGCGAACGCGTTCCCGTTGAACCACGCATTCAGAGTGCGGTGCGACACGCTGGGACTACCTACGATATTGGGGCGCTGATTCCCGCCGAACGAGTTCGTGTTATTGGTAGCGGAGCTGATGGTGAGTGGGAATCCGTCCTTGAAAGTGGAGATGCCGGAAATCTGCCAGCCGCCGATGATCGCATCGGCGATCCTGCTTTGCGGCGCCAGCGCCTTCCCCTTGCCCACCGGAAGCTCGTAGATGTAGCTGGTGACCAGGCTATGGGGAATGTCATCAATCATGAGCGACTTCTCCATGGAAGTGTCGTACCAGTTACGAACCGTCTGGGCCGACCAGTTCGTCCATCCCTCGTTTCCTTCGCTGTTCGTCAGATACTTGGACCAGGTGTAGGAAATCAGAAATTGCAGTCCCTTACTGAAGCGGCGATTCATGGCGACGGTCATGGCGTCGTAATGACTGAACGCGGCGGGCGGTTGCACATCGGCTACTGAGGTGAATTGCGGAAACGGGCGAAGCAATTGGCCCCGCGAAACTGTGGGTCCGGAGAGCGCGCCCACCTGGATGGTCCCGTAAAACGGATTGGCCACTGGATCGAGCAAAGCGTTGCCCATACTCAGCAGCTCGGGCCGGAGCTGGTTCAATTCGTAATTGGCGAAGAACGGAAGCTTCAAACCATGATTGCCGACATACGCCGCTTCAAGGACCGTGTTGGGCATCACTTCATACTGCAATCCGAAGGTCCACTGTTCGACATACGGAGTGGGGCGGCCGCGAATCACGGCGCTGACATCCTGTCCGACGTTGGTGGTGGCGCCGGCCGATTTTCCAGGCGGCAGCAGAAGCCCGTTCGGAAACGGATTGCCCAGCAGGTCTTTGGGAGTAAGACCATCCAGCGATCCGACGTACGGCGTGGTCTGTGAGAAGCCGTTCAAACTGAGTCCCTCGTAGTCGCCGAACTCAATGGCCGGCGTGTAGAACAGTCCGAAGCCCGCTCGCATCACCAGCTTGCTGACGGGCGAGTAGGTGATACCGATTCTCGGCGCGATGTTAGTGTATTGAGGATCGTAAACCTGGCGCGGATTGCCGTTGCCGGTGTACTTGATGCCGCCCTTCAGATCCAGACCGACAAGCTTGCCAATCGGGTTCGGATCATACGTAAAGTACGAAAGCCGGTCGAAGCGGTCGGTAGGAGCGGTCTGGAAATCGTAGCGGAATCCCAGATTCAAGGTGAGCCTGCGCGTGACCTTCCACTCGTCATTGAAATACCAGCCGAGGAATTTCTTGCTATAGGCAGCTTCGGCAACCTCGGTGATCCCGCCGCTCGAGCCAGTACCTAATAGGAACGATGCAAATCCGACGCCCGTTTCCGGATTAGCAGCGGTCGGGTTGGGACCCTGCGTAAACGAAGGATCAAAATTAAAGGTCGCCTGGGCTGAGTTGAACGTATTCAAGATGAACACAATTCCCATGAAGCCGGCCGAGAACGTATGCGAACCGCGGTTCTTGGTGACATCCACGGAAAAAGTGCGCGCTTCGCGAGGCGTGGCATTCAGCACACCCGAGCCCAGTCCTTGCACTCCGGTAATGTTGATGCCGGGAAATGCTCCGGGACCGCCGAACGAATCGAGGTAAGCCGGCAGTCCGAGCGAGGAAACCTGGAAAGGTACTCCCTGCGGTTTGCGGCCCTCAATCCACCGTCCCCAGCCAACGTTCACGGCCAGAATCAGAGTGGGACGGATTGCGTTTGTATACCCGACGCCGGTATCCCACCTGGGATTCGGCGCGATGGTGCCGTTCCCGCCGGGATTGTCGTGACCGAAGAACTCACCCGCAAGCTGTTTGAACTGATCTTTGTGCGAATACCGCGCAAACAGGCGTTGACTGTCGTTGATATTATGATCGACGCGGATGGTGTATTGATCGCTGTTGGTCGGCAGGCCGGCAGTGCCCACGAAGTTGTTCAGGCCGGTTAACGGATCGCCCGGATGGTTCGAAACAGGCCAGTATTTCAGGGTTTTGAGGGCGACCGGATCAAGCAGGTTTAGCGGAATTCGATTCCCCTGGAACGCATCGCGGACAAACGCGCCGTTCACCTGTCGCGTAGTGAAGGGATTGTAGATGACCGCCAGCGTCCCGCTCGGATTGAAGGTTTGGGAAAAATCACCCTGGCGTTCCAGGTCCGTCGGCACGCTGGCAATCAGCGTAGTCGGGGTCTGCTGCCGCAGCCCTTCATACGTGCCAAAGACGAAGGTTCTGTCGCGCTGCTGATAAACGCCCGGAATATAAATCGGCGCTCCAAAGGTGAAACCAAACTGGTTCCGCTTGAATTGGGGACGCGGCAGGCCGCTGGCATTGTTAAAAAAGTTGTTTGCGTCCAGGTTGTTGTTCCGCAGGAATTCAAACACGCTCCCGTGCACGCTTCGAGTGCCGGACTTCGTAATCGCGTTCACGACATTTCCCATGCCCAGCCATATTGCGGCGAAAACGTGTTGGTCTGAATCTTGAACTCCTGCAACTCGTCGACGGTGGGCACGAAGATAATTCCGTCCCAATCGCCGGCGCCGCCCCAATGTCCGTCCAGCAGGAAGGCTGTAGTTCCAAAGCGCCCTCCTCCAAAATTGAAGAACGCGATGTCCTGATCCACATTGCCCTGCGACCCCGGAGGATTGAGCGCCTGATTCTGCTGGCTGTTGTTGACGCTCGAATCGAGGGACACCAATCCGAACACGTTGCGAATGTTCAGGGGCAGCTCGACCGCCTGTTTACTGCTCACATCTGAGCCCATATCCGCGCTGCCCGTGTTCAGAACCGGCGCGCTCGCCGTCACCTCGACGGCTTGACTGACGGTGCCGATCTCAAGCTTCGGGTCGAGAGTGGACGCCTGTCCCACAGTGAGAACAATATTCGAAAGCTGGTACGTGTTGAACCCTTCTTTTTCGACACGGAGCTCATAGCGGCCGGGCGGAATAAGAGTGATTGAGTACTGCCCGGCTTCATTCGTGATGAATTGGCGTGTGAAACCAGTTTCGGGATTCGAGAGAGTGACCTTCGCACCCGGAATACCGGCTCCGTTAGGATCGAGCACGGTACCACTCAAACGAGCGTTCACAGCTTCGCCGCCTTGTGGCCAGAGGGGCACCGAAGAGAGCACAATGAGCGTCAACAGTATGGGCAGAACTTGAGCGCGCACGAAATTCCCTCCTTTGAGGTGATTTTGCTTGCGAGGCTAAAGCATGATTGGGAAGATTATATGCGCGGGCTCGAAGGCAGTCAACAAATACGGCGTCACGCGTCACGCCGGCGTCACGCGAGGATACTTACGGTTTTCGTTTCGATAATCTGCTAGAAGTAAGGCGTGCGCGGACATTTAGGCCCCGCTCAAGTCGTATCCGGGAATCTCGTGGGGTGGTCGCACATTGTGCTGATCATCTCAAGTCTCTGGATACCGTGTTTCGCGGAGACATATGAAGAGTTATTTCGAAAGGCGGCCGAGTACGCGTCTCAGGGCAAATTTGACGAAGCAATCCGCTCTTATCAAGCGGCATTGCAGCAAC
>QHXW01000007.1 GCA_003223115.1 Acidobacteriota bacterium | reverse complement strand
GGCCTGACAGCACCTGAAACCTGGCACCTGCTTTTCCCGTGGGTTGCGTTGCCCGCAAAATTCCTAAACAAACAAAATACTGACCGAAGTCTCCTCGTGAATCGACTGCACCGCGCGCGCCAGAAGCGGCGCGATCGACAGCGGTTTGATTTTCGAACACTGCCGCGCTTTCTTCGACAGTGGAATCGAATTGGTCACCACCACCTCGCGTAAATTCGACTTCTCCATTCTCTCGACCGACGGGCCCGACAGCACCGCGTGCGTGGCGCAGGCTATTACGCTCTTCGCCCCGTGCTCGAGCAACGCGTCGGCCCCCTTCACCAGCGTGCCCGCGGTGTCAATGAGATCGTCCACCATCAGGCAATTGCGATCTTTTACTTTTCCAATCACGTTCATCACTTCGGCCACGTTGGCTTCTTCGCGCCGCTTATCGATGATCGCCAGCGGTGCGTTCAAGCGTTTGGACCGTAAGGTTTGGGATCTCGAGGGGCTTGAAGTAGTCGATCATCACCGGCGTCGAAAACAAATGGTCCACCGGAATGTCGAAAAAACCCTGGATCTGCGCCGCGTGAAGATCCAACGTCAGGACGCGGTCCGAGCCCGAAGCCTCCAGTAATTTCGCAACTAGTTTTGCGGAAATCGGAACGCGGGGTTTATCCTTGCGGTCCTGCCTGGCGTATCCATAATAGGGTAACACTGCTGTGATGCGCTCCGCCGACGAGAGCTTGAGTGCGTCGATCATGAACAGCAGCTCCATAATGTGGTGATCCACCGGCGTGCTGGTCGATTGCACCACGAACACGTCCGCGCCGCGCACGTTTTCCTGGATTTGGATGTTATTTTCCTCGTCCTCGAAAGACTGCACTTGAGCCTGCCCAAGATCCAGCCCGAGACACTTGCAGATCTCTTCCGCCAGCGCCACGTTGGCGTTTCCGGAAAAAATCTTGATGCGGTCGGGGTTCATCGCGCGTACCGGCTCTGGGGCGGCCATAGGTTTCCTCGTGTATGCGATTGAAGCCGTTTGCTCCATTCCGAACGGTATCTGGAACGGCTCACCAGCGTAATCGGAAAAACCCGTTCCTCTCTCAACGATTGAACTGCGCGACGAACTTGCTCACGATCAGAGAATAGCCCGAAAATTGCGGAGCCACTGCCACTCATCAATGCCGGAGCGGCACCCAATTTTTGCAGCCGCCGTTTGAGCGCGTCCAACTGGGGATGACGCTCAAAAACCACCTCTTCAAAGTCATTCTGGCCGGCTTCCGAATCCGCCCGCCCGGCCGGCCCCCCGCTGGCCTGCCAAGTCTGCGACTGGAAACTAACCATTTTATTTTCTTGGGATTCCGATGTCAATTGCGGGCTCAGCCGCGCGTACGCTTCCGCCGTTGCAACTTGCAACTCAGGCGCAATCAATACGCCACGCTGCGCCGGTCCGTCGGGAAGCGGATAAAGTTCGGTGCCCCGACCCACCCCCACCGCCCGGCCACCCAAAAGGAAAAACGGTACATCGCTCCCCAACTCGGCCGCCAGCCCGATCAGTTCCGGTAATTCCAGCCGTTTTCCCACGACCACCGGCAGCGTCAGCAGCACCGCCGCGGCATCGGAAGAGCCGCCGCCCAAACCTGCTCCCATTGGAATTCTTTTGTCCAGTTCCAGCTCCACGGCGCCGGTAGAGCGCATCGCTTCCAGGCACAGCTTGGCAGCCCGCCCCAGCAGGTTATCTGGAATTTCTACATTTCCGCTGACGCGAATGCTGGTCTTCAGCGAGGGCGTATAAGCAATCTGGATGCGATCCGCCAGCGAGAGGGTTTGAAAAATCGTGCGCAGCTCGTGGAAGCCGTCAGGGCGTCGATGGAGTACCCGAAGGTCCAGATTGATTTTGGCGAAGGCCAGTACCTGGGCCTGGCGCCGGCCCCGAGGTCCAGGCCGTTTCGCGGCTGATGCGCCGCTCATTTGTCGTACTGCAGCAGCGAAAAGACGTCGTAACCGTCGAGCTTTTTGCGCCCATTCAGAAAGGTCAGTTCCACCATGACGCCCACACCGGCCACTTTGCCGCCGCATTGCTCGATCAGCCTCGTCGCCGCCGCCGCTGTTCCGCCGGTGGCCAGCAGATCGTCCACGATGAGCACGCGTTGGCCATGGTCCACGGCGTCTTTGTGGATCTCGAGACTGTCAGTGCCGTATTCCAAATCGTAGCTGACGCTGACGCGTTCCCATGGCAGCTTTTTCGGTTTGCGGATGGGGACGAAGCCCGCGCCCAGCGCATAGGCCAGCGCCGGAGCAAAAATGAAGCCGCGTGCTTCAATTCCGATCACCAGATCCACGCCCGCGTTTCTGTAGTGGTTCTTCAAGCCGTCGATGACGCCCTTGAACCCGTCTTTATCCTTCAACAGCGTCGTAATGTCGTAAAAAAGAATGCCGGGTTTCGGAAAGTCCGGCACCTCGCGAATCCGACTCTTCAGGTAATCGGTGTCAGTCATTTAGTTATTTAGTGTTCGATGTTTAAAGTACCGTATTGTTGCACGTCCGCTTCCTGCTCTTCAACGCCTCGGACGTCGGAGAAGCGCGGGCCTTTCCATAATAGTGAGTTCAGTTCAGACAGTTTTTCGATGGGACCTACGGCGTAGACTTCGACGCGGCCATCAACCAGATTGCGCGCATAACCGGTGATGCGCAGTTGCGCCGCCGCACGCTCCACAAAATAGCGAAAGCCAACTCCCTGCACGCGCCCTCGAACGAAATAGCGCCGGGCAATAACCGTCTGTCTGGACACGAGAAAGATGGTAACGCAGGCAAATGCAGGCTGAGCTCCACGCGTCTAGAATAGGGGGAGGAGTTTCGTTTGTGGCAATCTCGACCAGGCTGATTACTTACGAGCAGTCGCTCGCCATGCCTGAGAATAAGCTTGAAGAGATTGTTGACGGCGAAATCCGCCACATGCCGCCTCCCAGCAGGGTGCATCCGTTACTGATTGAACGCATGGCCGAGATGCTCAGGGAGCAACTGGATGGCAGTACAATTCGCGTCATTACCTCGCCCTTCGGCCCGGGAATACAACGGAATTCCTATCTCAGCTATCGCGTGCCCGATCTGGCTTTGTATCGCGCGATTGATTCTGGATCGCGAGCGTGATCATTACATTTGGTCGGCACCTCAACTGCTGGTCGAATGCTTGTCGCCCGCGAACCGCAAGGGCTCCATCGAGAAGCTGCTGGCTGACTATGCGCGCATCAGTGTGCCTGAAGGCTGGTTGCTTTATCCGCAGGAGCGCACATTGAGCAGCCATGTGCTTGAGGCAGGAGCGTTCACTCTCCGGCAGACAAGCGCAACTGCAGCCATCAGCACCCTCCGTTTTCCGGACGTCTCGATCAATCTGGAAGACGTCTGGAAATTGCAGTCAGCAGAATCTTTAGAAAGCTAAAGTTCAGTACCGCGTGGCCACGTAATTGTCTAGAATTTCGATGAACTCGTGAACGATGTGCTCGCCCTTCAGCGTTTTCAGCAGCCGCCCATCCACGAACACTGGCGCTTTGGGCTCCTCAAACGTTCCCGGCAGGGAAATCCCGATATTGGCGTGCTTGGATTCACCCGGACCGTTCACCACGCACCCCATCACCGCCACGCGCATTTCTTCAATACCCGCGTGCTTACCTTTCCATTCGGGCATTTTCTTGCGCAGGTAGTTTTGAATCTGGGCCGCCATTTCCTGAAAGAAAGTGCTGGTGGTGCGCCCGCAACCGGGACAGGCCGTCACCTGCGGCGTGAAACTGCGAATGCCCAGCGATTGAAGAATCTGTTGCGAAACCATCACTTCTTCCGTGCGGTCGCCGTTCGGCAAGGGCGTCAGTGACGTGCGTATGGTGTCGCCGATGCCTTCCTGCAGAAGTACGCCAAGAGCCGCGGTACTGGCCACAATGCCCTTGGCTCCCATCCCGGCCTCGGTCAAACCCAAGTGCAGCGGATAATCGCATCGCGAGGCCAGCGACCGGTACACATCGATCAGGTCCTGTACGCCGCTGACCTTCGCGCTGAGAATGATCTTGTCGTGAGCCAGCCCGTAACGCTCGGCCGCGCACGCCGATTCGATGGCGCTCACCACGATGGCTTCGAGCGTAACGTCCCGGGCATCTTTCGGCTCAGCCAGCGCGGCATTCTCGTCCATCATCCGGGTAAGCAAAGCCTGATCGAGCGAGCCCCAGTTGACCCCGATGCGCACTGGCCTGTCGTTCTCGATGGCCACTTCGATCATGGTGCGAAAGTTGTCATCGTGCTTTTTGCCGATATTCACGTTGCCCGGATTAATGCGGTATTTCGCCAGCGCCTTCGCGCACGCCGGATATTTCTTTAGCAGGATGTGACCGTTGTAGTGGAAATCGCCGATGATGGGCACGCGCACGCCGAACTTTTCCAGACAGTCGACGATGTTCGGCACGGCCGCAGCCGCCTCTTCGGTGTTGACGGTCACGCGCACCAATTCCGAGCCCGCGCGTGCCAGCGCCATCACCTGGTTGACCGTCGAGGTGGCGTCAGCCGTATCGGTATTGGTCATGGACTGGACGACAATTGGGTGGCCGCCGCCCACGATTACTCCCGCCACGTCCACGCCGACAGCCCGCCGGCGGTCGATCACTGCCATGAAGAACCTCCGAAGAACTCCGAAGAACCTTGATTTTAGCATTGGCCTGGCGATAGCATAGGCAAACTGCATCCGGCGCCGCCGCGGATCAGGACGGAGCGGGGCGGCAGATCGGTAAAAAATCATGGCAAGGGGAGTGAGATTCATGACCAAGCGCATTTGGATTCTCGGCATATTCGCTGTTCTGGGCTCGCTCGCGTTATGGATCACGCGCACCGATGCACAGCCGGGCACGGTGAAACAGATTGTTCCCGGTGTGTGGTTCCGAGAAGGCGATCTCGAAGGCATGGGTCACTGCAATAACATCATCATCGAGATGAAGGATTACTTGATCGTGGTGGATGCAAATTTTCCGAGTGGCGCGCGCCTGGCTCTCGCGGCCGCCAAGCAGGTTTCGAATAAGCCTATAAAGTACGTTTTCGATACGCACCACCATGGCGATCACGCGTACGGAAACCCTATCTGGACTCAAGCGGGCGCAACCACGCTGGCATACAAGGGCGTGGCTGAAGAGATGAAACGCTACGAGCCGGCGCGCTGGCAAGCCACGGCGAAAGGCCGCGAGGACGTCGGTGAGCTGCATCTCGACGCTCCCGAGCCGCCCAAGCAGACCTTCGATAAAAGTCCATTTATTCTTAAAGACGACACCCGCGAAGTCCGCTTTTATTACCTTGGCTGGGCCCACACTCGCGGCGACGGCTTTGTCTATTTGCCGAAAGAGAAAGTGCTCTGCACCGGCGATGCCGTGGTCAACGGGCCCTATAATTTCACGGCGGACGCAAACATCGGCAACTGGCCGACGGTGGTCCGTACAGCACAGAAGTTCGACGTGCAACACTTGCTGCCCGGCCACGGCGGTACGAGCGGAAAGGAAGTGCTCGAGGGCCAGTATCAATACATGGCGTTACTGCACAAGGCGGTCGAGGACGCCGTCAAACAGGAGAAAAAGCTCACCGATATCGTAGACACTGGCACAACCAAAATGGTGTACGGTAACCAGGTTCCGGCCACCACGTCTATCAAGTTGCCGGAGAATGTGAAGAACTGGGTGGGACCATTCTTTGCAGCGCACGTGAGAGACACCTACGACGAGATCACCCAGAAAAAACCACACGGAGACCTCCCGCATTAAATTTTTCCTGAATCCCGCGCGGGCGCGTCTGCCCGTTCTCCTGTTCTGTGTCTGCGCGCTTGTGGCGCAGCAGGTTGCATCGTCACCGCCCCGTGCCCCAGCCGCGCGCGCGCCGGGTGTACCTGCACCCGCGCCCATTTCTCCCCAAGCGCGGGCGGTGCTCGGTCAAATTTCCGCGGACTCGCTGCGCGGTCATCTTTCTTTCATTGCATCCGATCTGCTGGAAGGCCGTGCTTCCCCCTCGCGAGGCCTCGACTTGGCCGCCGAATATATAGCGTCACAGTTTCGCCGTGCCGGTCTCGAGCCGGCCGGGGATGACGGCTACTACCAAACGGCCGACCTTGTCGAAATCCAACCCGTGAAAGAAAGCTACGAAATGCGGATTGACCAAGGTGGCCAGAGCATTTCAATTCCGCGCGATGAGAT
>QHXW01000190.1 GCA_003223115.1 Acidobacteriota bacterium | reverse complement strand
AGAACGGTGGAAAGCTAGATTATTCCCGCGACCGGAAGAAGGAGCGGAGCGGTCTGTAGGAGAGTTTCCGGGTGGGGGAATTTTCGACCGGCGATGTAGGGAAATTCGGAAGTAGTCCACTTTGACGGGTTGTCCGACTCGTGCACTGGCCCGAAACGGGATTCTCGTCAACTGGCGGCGAGCAACCATTCAGATCAGGGCACGCGATCCGGCTGCCACGTTACCAGAATGATCGATTCTTAAACCGTACGGCAGTTTTTCGCGAGTAGTCCCCCTGCCCGATTTCCTCGATCGCTGCGTTGCTGACAAATCCTCACGAACCCGTGATCGCTCACTCCTTGGGCCGGCTCGAATTTCCTGGTGATCACTCTACGCCATGTATCCGGAGCTTCGCGATTTGCGACGCGGTGAGGTTCTTCATCCCCGTGTCATTCAGCTTTTTGAGATAAGATCCGTCCACTCCATGTATCCCGAGTTCGACAAGTTCCCGCGGAGTAAAGTTGTACCCCAGATTCTTCGCCTCTTGAATGAAATCGGTTTGCACGCCGTGGATTCGCAGCTCCGTAATCTCATTTGCTGGCAGTTGGCCGTAACCCGCGTCCTTCAGGCCCTTCAGGTAGTCTGGGCTCACTCCGTGGATTCGCAGCTGCACCAGGTCTGTCGCCCCAGGTTGCAATCCATAGCTCTTTAGCTCGCGCAGGTACTCGGAGTCGACACCATGAATGCGAAGTTCAGTGATCTGTTTCGCGGAAAGGTCGTAGCCGGCTTGCTTCAGGCCCCCGACGAATTCCGACGAAACACCGTGGATGCGGAGTTCGACGATATCTCGGGCTTGTAAGTTGTACCCAAAGGATTTCAGATCCCGCAGAAAGTCAGTTTCAACTCCATGGATGCGCATCTCGACGTAATCCTGGGCCGTCAGATCCTTGTATCCGGCCTGTCGCGCCTCACGGATGTAGGCGAGTGTGACACCATGGATGCGCAATTCGATGAGCTGTTTGGTTGATGCGTACGGGACCACATCCCGTACACCGCGTGCGAACTCCAGGCTCACGTCCGTCATGAGCATCGAGAAAAGCTGATCATCATTCGGGGCTTCATAGCCCAGCCGCTCTAGTTCCGACACGAACTGGGCATTGGGCGCAAACGTGAAGGACCCCGAGCCCCTGCCCCAGAAGAAACTGCCTTCGCAAATCAGCCGGCCCGCGTCGTGCACATATTCAAATTTGGCCCGACCGCCGTGCGCCAACAGGTCTGGTGACAATCCGTGGAAGCTAGACAGCGGCACATCATTGCTGGTCGACCAGTTGTTACCCCACTTCGAGCGTTTGACCGTGAAGTGCAGACTGTTTACGGAGTCGCTTGGTTTCAACTTCCATTCCTGGTGCCAGTCCGAACCAGGCAGGAACAGCGCTGCCGCCAGCAGACTACCCAGTACCAACAGGAGGGAAGAGTCTTTCATATCGCTTCTCGCCTCAGATGACGCCCGCTTTTTTCAACCTGATAATCTGTTTGAGCGTCAAGTTTGGGCCGTAAGTCTTCGCTTCGCGCAAGCTCTCGGCGCGAACTCCATTTATTTTTGCCTCGATGATTTCGCCGGGATCGAGGTGCGCAAAGCCAGCCTCCTTGAGCGCGCGAAACAGATCGGGTTGCACGCCGTTGATCGCAAAGTCAATCGCCTGCTTGGGTGTATATGGCCCGAAACCCAGGGAATGAATCTCCCGCATATGCTCGGGCCGAACCCCATGTATGCGCATCTCAATGACTTCCTTGAGTCCCAGGTTCTTCAAGCCGGCTTCGCGCACTTTCTCCGCGTATTCCGGCGAAACACCCTGGATGTGGAGATCGATGAGTTGCTTGGGAGTCAGCTTGCCCCAACCGGCATGGCTCATGCCCGCAATGAACTCTGCAGAAACGCCGCTGTTCTTCAAATCAATAATCTCGTCCACTGAGAGGTTGCCGTACCCGAAGGCAACCAGGGCGGCCAAAAGTGAACCCCTCCCATAGGGCTGAGGAGGGGCTGGGGACTGGGGGGCGGCTACCAGGGCC
The DNA here is from genome assembly GCA_003223115.1 of Acidobacteriota bacterium. GTDB lineage: Bacteria > Acidobacteriota > Terriglobia > Bryobacterales > Bryobacteraceae > QHXW01. The sequence continues at coordinate 6,249 of QHXW01000190.1, read as the reverse complement.
ACAGGTTCTACGGGTGCCGCAGGTTGTACGATCGCCGGATAGGATGTTGCCGGTTGCACGAGGGCGGGCGGTGCGACTGCGGGCTCTACGGCCGTTGGCGGCTCCGCAATTAGAGGTTCGCTAGGCAACGGTGGTTGGGCTGTTTCAGGCGGCTCCGTCAATGCAGCGGGTTGAGGATTGCGAGGCTGGCGCTTGGCCTTCTTGGGCCCAGCCGGTGCTTTCGGGGGTTGCGGCTCCGCTTGCAGGGCCGAAGGCTCTGGTGGAGCGGGAGGCAACGGCTCCTGCGCGAATGCAATCCAGCGGGGAATGTGGGAGCTCGCCATTGCGAAAGCCAGCAGGATGATGGCACTCAGCGCGACACGCATTAACGACGCCTTCGGAGCAAATTCGCGCCCGCTGCGGAGCAGCATCTCAATTCGCGCGCCCAAATGAGAGGCGCCATTTGCCATGCCCGACGCTAGCAACTCCTGCCGCCGCGCCCGGCAAATTTCAAACAGGCGAGCCAGCATTGTCGCATAAGGTCGAGCAGCTCCCGTCATGGCGACAACCCAATCGTCACTGGCAATCTCTCTCTCGGCCTCAATCCTCCGCAGGACCCACGCTGCTACAGGATGCAGCCCTACCACAGCGGTGATGAAGCGCGCCATCAAGTTCGTCCAGTCATCGCGGCGCGCCATGTGAGCCAGTTCGTGCAGCAATATGTGATCCAGTTCCGGCGCGGTAAACTGGTCCAGCAGCGGCTCGGGCAGGATCACTGCGGGTTGCAGAAACCCGACAGCCATTGGCGAAGCTATTTCGTTTGACAGCAGAAGTCTTACCGGCCGGCGGACATGACAGGCTAGCACCCACTCGTCAAAATTCAGCTGCAATTCCCGTGTCGGTGGCCGAGACCGCCGTTTCACTCCTTGCAGATACCTGTAGCTGCAGACGATGCGCGCGATCTGGTACAGAAATGTGACGAGCCAGGCTGTGAAGATCCACAATGGCCAAGTCGCGACGTGCAGTTCAATGGGCAGCAGCGCTGCGCGCGAGATCGTTGTTGGAGTAGCTGCGATTGGACGCGCCGCGACCGACAGATCCGACGACTGCGCTGAAACCATCGGCGCTGAGACGACGGCTTCCGGTCTCGGTTGCCACACAGTCGTCAGCCTGCCTGCAATCGGCAGCACTGTGATGACCGCCAGCACTGCCCACCACACTACGAATCGCGTCGCCGCATTGATTCGGGGTGTCAGTTTCAACGCTAGCCAAGCCACCAACGCCACAGCGACCGCCTGCCAAAGGCTATTCAGCACCCCCACGAGTACGCTACCGGAGGCACCATTCAGACTTTCGAAGATGACTTTCATTGCCGCTACTCCGCAATCAAGCTTCTAATTCGCCCGAGTTCCTTATCGCTAAGCTCCTCGTCCTGCAAGAGATGGAGCACCAGCGCCTCGGTCGAGTTCCGGTAGAACCGGCTGACCAGGTATCGGACGGCGTTGCGGCTGGCCTGCTGACGGCCGATGACGGCACGGTAAACAAAGGCGCGCCCTTCCTTGGATTTGGCGTGTCGAAGATAACCCTTGTCCTCCAAGATCCGCATGGTCGTCAGGACGGTGTTATATGCGAGCCCGAGTTCCGTGGGCAGCGCCGCTGTGACTTCCGACACTGTGGCCGATCCCCTCTCCCAGACGACGTCCATAAGGCGCAATTCGGCTTCGGTCAGATTCGGTGATTTCTTTCGAGCCAACCGGCACGCTCCTGCAACTAAGGAATTAAGAGTTCTCGCTCATTTTGTACTCCAAACGCGGAGTCGTGTCAACTAAAAAATTAAGAGTCGTTGGGAGAAAACATCCCGCACGTGTGATAGTCGGTCTTACTACGGCACCACAACCCGACGAAATTACCGAGGTGAATGATGGAACAGCGCCCGCTCGGGCTGGAGGTCTCATGCCGTAGTGCAGTAACGGGAGCACCGCGGTTCACAGCACAGTTCTTAAGACCTCAGGAGATTGAACCAAGTTCGAACCGCTGATGACCCCCTCCGAGGCCGGGCAACGGCGACAATTGCATCTGTCACGTTTTGCGGGAAATTGATATCAGCGGGGCAGAGGGCGGATAGCTAAGAGAAGTCATCGGCGGTTGCGGTTTGTCAGACCTGCAGATCGCGGAGGTAGGGAACACTGGCCTTCATCAGATCCAGGTTCATTTCGACGAAGTAATTCCTTATACCACCCGTTTTCGCAGCCATGAAGATTTTCTTCCAGTCCAGGGTGTCCCGTCCCACCACCGCTATCTTTTTGGTTCTGGCTGACCACCCTTGTACGTGCATCGAAACGAAGTGGCCAGGGTACTTCGTGAAGTACTCGGCAGCGTCGTAGCCGCGGCTGATCGTGGAGATCTGGAACTGGAACTTGACCAGCTTCGGATCGAGAAGATCCAGCAGCAAATCATAGGTCCGCTTGCCGTCGACCATCGAGAGCTCAAAGCCTTCATTGTGAAGGCCCTGCTGAATACCGGCCTTGGCCGACTGTTCGCCTATTTTGTTATATTCGTCGGCGGCCCGTTTCACGTCATCCATGGTTGGGTTCCGCGGCCCGTCAAGGCTTGGCACCATCATTTGCGTCAGGCCGACGTCTTTTGCCCAGGCAATTCTGCCCGCGAGATTCTCCCTGAGTTCTTTCATGTCGAAGTGAGAGCTCTCACACTTGACACCCAGATCGCCCAGGATTCTTCGGAGCTCGGCGCCCTTGTATTTGGCGATGCCGCTGAAGCCGGAATCGGCGTAACCCACTGGCGAACACAGCTCGATCGCCTGAAATCCGGCCTCGGCAAGCTGCTTGATGGTGCCGGGAAAATCCTGGGCGACCATAGTTCTGACGGGATACGTCTGGCATCCAATTGGCATGCCAAGCGGATTGGCGCGAAGCTCCAGTGCGCCCGCAGAGATGAAGCCGGCCACCGCGGCATCGGTCGCAGCACTCTTGAAAAATTCCCTTCTTGAAATTACAAGCATTCAAGCCTCCTTACGCGTTGAAGCGTTTTGAAGTGGCATTGACAAGGAAAGGCATCGACCCGCTCGTTTCGAAAAAACGTGAATTCCGTGGCCTGCGTCGTGTCAGGACCGCTCAAGCTCTCCTCCAGCAACTGGAACTGGAAACCATCGACTCGGAACATGAAGCGGCCAGTGTATCAGTCTCGGTCTGTGTTGCGTGCCCGACCCTGGTAGCGCTTCTGGGTAAACTCTCTTCCAGATGACATGGGTAACTTGGCATTGGCTCCGCAGTTAGGAAGCGGAAGAATCCCTGCCCCGGATCAATTTGGCGGTTCGGCGTGGGTTCGTCTCCCAACACCGGCGTGGCGAACCGGCGATGATGGTACCATCCACGTCCATGACATCGAGCTGCGCATGGATGCGAACTCGACTTGACGACGCCGTGCAAGAGCTGCTCGACCTTAGGTTGTTCAATTCATCTGCGCCTGCAGGCGGGCCACACCTTTGAGCGCGGGCTGGTGGTGGGGCTCGTAGTGCAAGGCCCCTTTGTATTCCCGCATCGCCTCCCGCCACAGGCCTTTGCGCTCGTAAATGCTACCTAAATTGGAATAGGGAAAGTGCCGGGGTTCGTAGCGCTTCGCTAGCTTCGCTCGCTCAAGCCAGGGCATGGCCTGATCAAGCTCGCCCTTCTGCATCAGGTAGAGACGCCGATGTCATTGTATGGATTCCCGAAGTCCGGATCGTGCTCGATGGCCTGCTTGCACTCTTCGGTCGCTTCGTCCAGGCGGCCCAGGTATGAGAGCGCCCATCCTCGAAAAGTGTGGCCTTCGGCCGTGGGCTTGACCGCGATGCTCTGCTCGAACAAACTCGACGGCGTCTTCCACCTGCCCTTCGCTCAGGCGCTTGGTTCCCTGTTCCCACAGTTCGCGCGCTCGCTCGTCGTCTGTCATGTGTGATCGGCGAAGCTACGTTTACCGCTTCTACCGCTTCTCTTTGCGCCAGGCCAGATTGCTTGAAAGTTTCTGGGCAGCATCTTGATCGCGACCGTGCGATTCCGACGCGTGTCCGTGGCGCGTTACACCTTCCCCTTTCCATCGGCGCCGAGCGGCGCCTGCAGTTCGTAGGGACCGAGTCGAGTCCGCGCTTCAAGAGCCATGATTCACTCGACTCCCAGCATCCGACAACTTGGCTTCTTGGTTACGCCAGTTGCTTCTTGCCAGCCTTCTTGGCGGCGGCCCATCTCTTCTTCATCGCTAATGCCAGCCGCCTCCGCCCGGCAGGGCTCATCGCCCCGCGGCGCGACGTCGCAGTACGCTTCGATGCAGTACCCGCTCCGTTGGTCCGTTTTGCCGCCCAGCGTTTTTTGGTGGCTGCGATGATTCTTCTGCGGCCCTCCGGGCTCAGGTGTCTCTTGCGAGGCTGGCCATTACTGCTTCGCGTTGTTACTTTTGCCAAGGGACTCTTCCCCGCTACCTCCCGAAGAGCCGATATGGCACGATCGATGGCAGATCGTTGCGTCTCAAGTTGAGAAATGACATTCTCGACGTTATTCACTCAAATTCCTTTCTATGGCAACTGAAGTGGGATTTGAGCAATCCGGCGACGTTGGTCGCAAATTGCCTATTGCAATCTTACGACACGAATCGGTAGTGGCGTCGACGGTGGTGGCGACCAACGGATCGATCCTTAAGCAGAGCACCGCGCTGGAACTGGAGTTGGGCACGGGAGAACGATTGCGGATTGGGCCCGGTGTGGATAAGGCAGCTTCTTCAGCGATCCGTAACGGGGTATGGTGGAGGTCGGCTGTTGGGCGCATGCCAGGCGCCATTTCCACGACGCACTGGAAAGCGACCGCACGCACATGAGCGCGGTGCTGCTGATGATCGCGCAACTCTATGCGGTCGAGAAGATTGCCCGGCGCCGCGAACTGCGCGCGGAAGCGTTGCGTATGGTGCGGGAGCAAGGCGCACAGCCCGTACTCGGTCGGCTGCATAAATACTTACTGGAGATCCAGGACCAGTTATTGCCCAAAAGCGAGGCTGGCCAGGCGCTGGCTTACACGCTCAAGAACTGGACGGCGTTGACGCGCTATTGCGACGACGGCGATCTGTCCATCGACAACAACGCCGCCGAGAGGGCTTTGCGCGGCGTTGCCGTCGGCCGCAACAACTGGACCTTCTTCGGTAGCGATAACGGAGGTAAGACCGCAGCCGTGCTCCGCAGCTTTATCACTTCCTGCGAGTTTCTCAGCATTTATCCGTTCGCCTGGTTCCGCGATGTGCTCTAACGCATCGCCGATTATCCTGTCACCAAGCTCGACGACCTTCTGCCGCATCGCTGGGCTCATGCCAATCGCTGATCCGTCGTAACTCGTCCGGTGAAGCCATTCACGTCAACATGCGGGCGGTATACTTACCTTGAGATGCGTCCCTGAAAGGGATAGGAGAACTCCGTGTCACATTCATCACTGCTGCTGCTGAGTATGGGCTGGAGCGTGGTGTTCGCTCAAACCGCACCGGATCTTGCCATTGAAATCACACAAGAAGCTGGCCATTCCAAGTTCGTATTCCGGAATGTCTACCGCGTACCCGTTCAGGCATATGCCATCGATCTCAGGGATACGCTCGCACCCCAGCAATCGCAATGTTTCGTGTATAACGTCCTGATCGAAGGAACGAGGCGAATTGAGACGAATGGGACCACTGAGGTGCCTCTCCCCGACGTTCACACTTTGGTCCGTATTGCCGTCGTGTACGCCGACGGCGCCATGGCTGGTAACCCCGAGGTGTTGCGTCAGCTTATCGACATCCGGGCGGCAGTCCGAAGATCAATTCCTTTTGCGGTAATTGATAAGCGGCATGGCTGGACAAATCTGCGGCATCCGGCCAGCCTAGAAAAAAAAGACTGCTGGACATTTCGACGAGATCATGTCACGATAGGGAGCCATGGAAGGCTCCCCTGGTCCTAGTGACCTACAAGAGCAGTTAAAAGAACGGGAGGCAGAGGTTGGTGTCCTGCGCAATCGACTAAGCCAAGCGCAGGAGGAGATTGATCGGCTGCGCCGGGAGAACGAGCAACTGCGCCAGGAACTGAGGGCGTCGGGGCGAGGGAGGGCTCGGGGCCAGTCCAAGCGGAAAGCGAAGCGAAAGCGGTCCGGGCGCAAGGCCGGCAAGGGCCGGTTTACTTTTCGCGGCGCCCCGGCGAGCGCAGTGACCAAGGGGCCGTCGCAGCCAGTGCCGGTGACTATCACCCAATGCCCGTGTTGCGGTGGC
>QHXW01000192.1 GCA_003223115.1 Acidobacteriota bacterium | reverse complement strand
TCGGCGTTTCGCTGTACAGTAAATAATGTAGATGCGGCATTTCTTCAGTCGCGACCTCCTATCGTACCGACTCTTAGTCGGGCACTCTTGGTGTCTCTCACCAAGTCTGTAATTTCCTCTAAACTAAATCAATTTGAAGTTTGCACCCGGAAGGCTCGGGTAATTGGTGTCCCACTGGTTTGCTAAAACCAAGGTCCCTCGGGACATAGGCGTTCGAGTCGCCTGCCTTCCGCCAGATCTTTAACAATTCGCGTTTGGGCAGTTGGCTGAGAGGCCGAAAGCGCCGCGCTGTAGACGCGGTATCCCTTTGGGATCTCCGAGGTTCGAATCCTTGACTGCCCAGCAATGTTCGAGTGGCGCAACTGGTAGACGCGTGTGGTCGAGAACCGCATTGTTGCGAGTTCGAATCTCGCCCCGAACACCACAGGCTCGTAGCCCAACTCGGCAGAGGCAACACGCTCAGACCGTGTCCAGTGTCGGTTCGAATCCGACCGAGCCTACCATGCGCCCGTAGTCCAACCGGTAGACAACCGCCTCAAAAGCGGTCGAGTGCTGGTTCGAAATCCAGCCGGGCGCACCATTCGCTCGGTTGCCGATGGTGAGGCGAGCTCCAAACCCGCGATTGAGTGTTCGAATCACCCCCGAGGTGCCACGCACCGCAACAGCAAGTGGCGAGCGGCCGAGGTGCAACCTCGGTGTGCGCGGTTCGATTCCGCAGCGGCGCTCCAAGTTTTGTATGTGGAGGAGTGGACGAGTTGCTAAAGTCACCAGTCCCGAAAACTGGCGTGAGTCCGTAAGGGCCACCGAGGGTTGAATTCCCTCCTCCTCCGCCAATCTGGACGAATCGGTCGACGAAGCTGCGATGTGGATACAAGGCGTGCAGGGACCGGTACTCCTTGTTTGGTAGTGCGGACAGCCGCCTGTAGGCTTCTTCGGCTTCGGGCCCCTGGCCCTTGCGGGACAGCAATTCCGTCATGTGGAGCAGCGCCTGCTCGTTCTTGGGATCGATTTCGAGCGCGCGTTGCAGCGTATGCGTCGCCTCAGGATTCTTGTGGGTCATCAAGTACAGCTCACCGAGGGCAACCAGCGGCCGAGCCGCATGGGGCGCCTCGGTTACCGCGGTCCGAAGGACCTCCTCCGCGCCGGCAGCATCTTTGCGCGACAACTTGATCACAGCCAAGGCCATTGTTGAGCGGAGATGTTTGGGGAACTTGTCGAGAGACCGGGCAAGATAGCGTGAGGCGTCGACCTCGTTGCCGAATTTTAACTCCGTCAGGGCTATCGCATTCAGGGCGTCGGGGTCGTCTGGAGCCAAGGACAATGCAATGTTGCCCCGCCGCTCGGCCTCTCGCAAATACCGTTCCGTGCGGCTCGAGGACAACACTTCCACCAGCCTGATTTGTGCGTTAATGTGTTTGGGATCGCGCTCAGTGGCTTTGGTGAAGTAATAGAAAGGCCCACGCTTCTGCCCCAGCGCCAGCCAGGCCAGCCCCTCTTGGTAGTACGGTTAGTACGGTTCGCCGTCCCGCAGGCATTGTTCGTTCGGCGTTTCGGAACTCCAGCAAGGCCCGCGCGTAATCCTTTCTGTCGAGATAACTTTTGCCACTTTTCAAATATCGCGCCTCCCGGAATTCGGGCGAGCAGCCAACCAGGAGCAGACTCGCTACGAGAACCAAGACCGAGTTGAAGAGCAGGTTCAAACGAGAGAGAGCAGGCATGACGCGATTTCCGTTAACCTCATGGAGGTCATTACCGTAATCCGGGGCTCGCCGTGTGGTGCGAACTCGACAGAACGCAGGCTGGCAATTGGTCTCGTCAGGGCCGCGAGTTCTGCCCACGCTTTATCGCTGACGAAGGCTCCATCCACTCGAACAGCCAATCGGCCTCGCTCTTGAGTACGCCGGCAATTTTCTCGCGGATTTGTGGAGTCGGCTCGCGGAGACCGTTGACGATCTTGCTGAGCATGGTCTCATCAGTCCCCAGCATCTTCGCCAGCCGGTTCTGCCGGATGCCTGTTTTCCAGATTTGGAGCTTCAGATTGGGATACATAGTTGCGTTGCCTCACGAACACCAAATGCGCGATACAAGTGTCTCGAAATACTGTCAACATTTTGTAGGGCTCAACGGATCAAGCAAACGGAGTGCCAACTACCCGAAGAAGCTGTCGCTATAGAATCAAACCGATACCGGCGCTCTGCGCCTTCGGAGTGGATTGCCGGGAGGCCGTAAGTTGGGACTTCGTTCAACTTTTTGGCAATGCGAAATCCGCGTGGGCGACGCGAGCATCCGTCAGCGACGAGGTCTGAACTGTTGTTTGAATTCTTCGCTACCGCCGCCGCGATATCGACGCTCTGCTGCAGAGGGAGGATGACAAATGACATGCTGGGCAGATAAAATTCAGCTCCCAGCTTTCCCAGTAGATACAGCAGGCAGGCGAAGGCGACGAGTCACAGTCCGCGGTTCTCACCCCTCAGGCAGCGTAAGAGTCAAGTTACGGCGCGTTGTTCAGCCGATATTGAGTGCCAGCGGAGGGATCGGGAGACCCAGCGAAAGACTGGGTTCGGTCCATTAGCATGGGCCAAGTCTGCCAGGACACTGCCATAGAGCACCGCAATGAACCCGAGGAGCACCAGCGTCCGGACCCAGAACAGACGGCCCACATTGCGAAGGGATAAAAATAAATGTTGCTTTTTCCAAGAAAAAAGCGGCCTGTTCCCATGCCGCTACGACCTGACGATTTTCTTTCTTGAACGCCATAGTTGTTTCAGATTCGCCCGTTTCGATTTCCGGTTTTCCAGTCGCTTGTAGGGGTCGTATGGACCTGTGTGCGAAAAACATTCGCATAATGTGCAAAAAAATGGTTCAGCTTCGCAACCCATACGCATCGCAAACGATTGAGCGCATTGAGGCTCCTTTGGCGAGCAAATTGCCATTAGTGGTAAATCAACATGGCAACGCCCTTTGTGTTCGGCAGTCACGATCGCATGAAGGACCTGGAGCGTCGAATTGGGTTCATCGCGCGCTCCGGGCTGCCTGTATTGATTGAGGGAGCGTCCGGCACCGGAAAAGAAGCGTTAGCGGAACTGCTGCATTTTAACAGCGGCACGGCCGCGGCGTTTACAAGGATTATATGTCGAAAGTCGGGCTCCGGGGTGTATCCGGAGCTGGCCTCAACCACAAGTAGGCCAAGGGACCTGAGCGCCCTCGATTCCAGTATGCAGGGCACCGTGTTCCTGAAGAACGTTTACCTGCTCTCGCCCGCCGAGCAGGACCAGATCCTGACGATTCTCGATGAAATGGGGGCCCGCCATAATGGGAACAACCAGGGGGCAACTCCAAGAATCATATCTAGCACGACGGAACCTCTCGAGCCGCTAATCAGCAGACGCGAGTTGAATCCGGCTTTGTACCACAGATTGTCAGTTTACCGGATCTATTTGCCCCCATTACGTGAGCGGCGGGAAGATATTCCTGAACTGTTCGCCCACATGGTGCGCCGCGCCGTCAACGGCGGCAGTGCACCGCAGCGGCCGCCGTCAGCGCTGTTGGACGTGATGATGGCATACGATTGGCCGGGGAATCTTCACGAATTACAGAACGTAGCCCGCACCTACGTCGTTACCGCTGATGCCGACGAGATCATCGCCGAACTGAGCGAACGTTCCCGCCAGACTCCCAGGACGTCGCAGGGACAGCAGGACCAGCGTTCCCTCAAGGAACAGGTAAAGCGCGCTTCGCAAAAGCTCGAATCTGAGATTATTCTTCGCACACTGGAGCGCCACCACTGGAACCGGCGCCGCGCTGCCCAGAGTCTTCAGATCAGCTATCGCGCCCTGCTCTACAAGATGAAAAATTGCGATCTCCGGACCGAGCTCCAGACCACCCCGGAGGAAAAGTGAACGCATGGGAGAGAAAGCGTCGGGGCGTGGGAATTAGAGATGATTCGGATTTTTAACCAGTACGTATCGCCGAAGAGTCTGCTCCTGATGCTTACCGAGGGCACGCTGATTGCTCTCGCGATCGCCTGCGGTTTACGACTGCGATTCTGGAACAGTCCGGACGAACTGGACGCGCTGATCCATTTCCCTGACATCGCCGTGCAGGGACTGGTCATTATCATTACTTTCCAGCTCTGCTTCTATTACAGCGATCTATATAACTTGAATGTACTTCGTGGGCGCACCGAACAGGTCATCTGCCTGGGGCAATCGCTGGGCAGCGCCTGTCTGCTGCTCGGCGCGCTCTATTACGTCTTCCCCGGGCTGCTGATCGGCCGCGGCACGTTCCTGATCAGCGTCTTTCTGGTTGCGGCTTTTATCATGGTCAACCGCATCGTGCTCGATCGAGCCTGGCAGTTTGCTGCGCCCAAACAGAACATGCTGATTCTGGGGACGCGCGAGATGGCGCTCAATGTGGCCCGCGAGCTGAAAAAGCGGGACGATCTCAATGTCCAGCTTCTGGGTTTTATCGAAGCCCAGCCGGGCGAGTCCGGTCCGGCCAAGACTATCTTCGGACATCCCGTACTCGGTGCAGCGGAAGACCTTGAGCGACTGGCGCTAGAACATCGCGTGGCAAGGATCGTAGTCGCCATGGAGGACAGGCGGGGCCGGATGCCGGTTCGGGAACTGGTTCGGCTGCGCGTGCAAGGCGTGCAAGTGGAGGATGCTCATTCGACGATGTCCTCGTTGAGCGGCCGCATTTGGCTTGAGAGTATCCACCCGAGCTGGTTCGTGTTCTCTGAAGGTTTCCACCGCTCGCGGCTGACCCTTGCGGTCAAACGCGCGTTGGATCTCGCTTTTGCATTGTTCGGCCTGGTGATTTCGCTACCGGCAATGGCGCTAGTGGCGCTAGCCGTCAAGCTGGATTCCAAAGGCCCGGTGATTTTCCGCCAGAAGCGCGTGGGGCTAGGTGGAGGCACCTTCGAAGTGCTGAAGTTCCGTTCAATGCGGCTCGACGCCGAGCGGACAAACGGCGCGCAATGGGCCATTCCGGATGATCCGCGGGCCACGCGCGTCGGGAAATTTATCCGGAAGTTCCGTTTGGACGAACTGCCGCAGTTTGTCAACGTGATCCGAGGTGATATGAGTTTCGTGGGACCCCGTCCGGAGAGGCCCGTGTTTGTCGAACAACTCCGCAAGGACATCTCGTATTACGACGAGCGCCATTCTGTGAGGCCAGGGCTCACTGGGTGGGCTCAGGTACTCTATCCTTACGCTGCAACTGTTGAGGATGCGTACCGCAAGCTCGAGTACGACCTGTTTTATCTGAAAAATATGTCGATTTTATTCGATTGTGTGATTATTCTGAAAACCATCCGAACCGTGCTGACCGGCCGGGGCGGCAGATGAATGCGAACCATGACCGGCATCTGGAGAAAAACTGCACTTAGCGCTTAGCACTTAACACGTTTGACGGCCGGACTGTTGCGGCGCCGGAGACTAAAGAAACGTATGGTGAAGAGAATCGAATCAAAAGTATTGTGGCTGTGCGCAGCACTTCTGCTCGGCGGGCTTGTGTTGTCTGGCTGCGCGTTGACACCGGCAGCAAAAGAGGCGAGATTCCTCGCCGCAGGTAAGAAGGATCTGGAGAAGAAGAACTACGCTCGCGCCGTTATCCAGTTCCAGAACGCCGCCAGGGCAAAGAAGGATGATGCCGAACCGTATTATCAGCTCGCACTGGCGTACATCGACATGGGAGATTATGGGACAGCTCATGCTGCGTTGAGTAAGGCCCTCGACGTGGATCCCAAGCACTTGCCAGCGCGAGTAAAGATGGCCGAGTTGTTAGCTTCGGTAGGCGATCGGACGGACATGGTGGAAGCTAAAACAATTGTTCAGGGTGTGCTAGCCGTCGCCGCTGGGAGTGCCGACGCTCTCAACGCCCTGGCGATTGCCGAATGGAGGCTTGGTGAAGGCCGCAACGCGGAAATGGATTTTATCCGCGCCCTCAACCAGGCGCCGCAAAATCTCCAAGTGGCGTCGAACCTGGCCAAACTGAAGTTTATTCAGAAGGACGCGGCGGGAGCGGAAGAGATTATCAAGAAGGCCGTGGCGGCCAGCCCGAAATCCGCCGAGCCGGTCGTGGCTTTAGGTGAGCTTTATGTAGCCATGGGGAAACTTGATGCGGCCGAGCAGGCATATCGACGCGCGCTGCAGATTGACACCAATAACGACCTGGCGTTGCTCGGCTTGGCCGATCTGTTCGTACGCACCAAGCGGCTAGACCAGGCCGAACCGGTCTATAGACGGATTTCCGCTCTTCCTGACCGGAGGTTTAAATCACTCCACGCCGTGTTCTTATTTGGATGGGGCAAACGCGATCAAGCCTTGGCCGAATTCAAGAAGCTGGCTCACGATGACCCATCGGACCGCGCCGCGCGAACCCGCTTGTTCGAGGCGTACTTTGCTACGAACAGACTTTCTGAAGCGGAAAATCTAGTGACGGAGGCGTTGAAGAAGAACTCCAAGGACCGCGACGCTCTGTTGCAGCGGAGCCGGATTTACCTGGCTACAGGCAATTACGCCGAAGCGCGGCAAGATGTAACGCAGGTGCTTCGCTCTCAGCCTGATTCCGCTCCCGCTCATTACGTAATGGCCAGAATCCACCAGGGCAAGGGAGAGATGCTGAGCTACCGGCAGGAACTCTCCGAGGCTTTACGTCTGGATGAGCGTCAGTTGCCGGTTCGCCTGGAACTCGCACGACTTCTGATGACAACGAATGCCGCCAAGACGGCGCTCAATCTATTGGATGCAGCAACGGATTCGGAGAAGGGCCTCCTTCAGTTTATCGTCGAGCGCAACTGGGCGCTCTTGAGTTTGGGCGACACAGCCGCGCTTCGAAAGGGGGTAGACCTTGGCCTGGCACAGAAAAAAACATCCGAACTCCTGTTTCAGGATGGACTGTGTCAGATGACCCAGGGAAAGCTGCCGGAGGCGCGTGCATCATTCGAAGACAGCCTCAAAATGAACCCCGGGAACCTGCAGAGTCTGCAAATGCTGGTACTGACCTACACCTCGCAAAAACAGACCGCCACGGCGATCCAGAAAGTGAAGGAATGCGCTTCACAGCAACCGAAGTCGGCTCGCCTGCAGCAATACCTGGGTAACTTGCTGCTGCGCGCCGGAGAGCGCGCCCCGGCGCGGGCTGCCTTTGAAGCAGCGAAGGCCGCCGATCCAAAGTTCGTTTCCGCCCATCTGTCGCTAGCCCAATCGGACGTCGTGGATCACAAGTTGGATGATGCGCGCAACAGGTTGAAAGTTGTCTTAGGGATGGATAACAAGAACGTCACGGCTCGGCTCTGGCTGGGGAATATCGAGGAGAATCTTGGGAATCACCAGGTGGCGTTGAAATATTATCGCGAAGCGGTAGATTTCGATCCGACTAATGTACAGGCTCTGAACAATCTGGCTTACCTGCTGGCGGAGTATGCCCAGCAGCCCGATGAAGCCCTGCGATATGCTCAGAAGGCGCTGGAATTGAACCCTGACGAACCTGGCGTAGAAGATACATTAGGCTGGGTTCTCTACCACAAAGGCCTTTATAGTGCGGCTCTGACTCACCTGGAGCAAGCTGCATCCAAGAAGAAGGGGCCGGCGGCTTCCCAGTATCACTTGGCAATGGCTTACCTCAAGACCGGCGATGTCCTGCGCGGCCGAGCCACCTTGCAAGCGGCAATCAAGATGGATCCGAACACGCCTGAGGCCAAGATGGCGAGGGATCAGTTTGCGCAAGTCAGGTAATGCGACCGGGTCATCTCGGGCTTCTGGCAGGAACAGCCGCCGAGGTCTGAGCATTGAGCTTAATGGACTTAATGATCCCAATGCGGAAGGTGTTGCGAGAAGCATCCCGGCTGGAACCGAATGCTTGGGAGCCCGGACCCAAGCCGTTTCCCCGAATCCCGAAATTTCGGAAGGCCTATCGCGCGTGACGTTGGTATCTATCGAGAAATACAGGCGATCAGAGCAGGTGAGCGTTTGGTGACGGAATTGCACTAATGTGACCGCTCCTATAGCTGTTGTGACAGGCGCAAGCTTCAGAACTTATATCAGGGACATGAAAACAGGAGGACGAGAATGACGACACGAAGTGGGGGTTTTAGAGTCTCAACATTTCTGGCATTCGCGATTTTAGTAATGGGATGCGCACAACCGATGAGTGCAGTCCCACTGACACTGCTGACGCTCAACGATGGTTTGGGCAATTCAGTGAGTGTCGACGAAACGGGCGCTGTATCGGGTGCAGGATCCTTCAGCACGTTTACGTCATTCAGTTCGGGCGCGCACAAAACGATTAGCTGGTCCGGTACAGTGGGACAGTTTGACCTGAACATCACGACAGGCCGGGGTGGCACAGCTGAGCTTCGTCCTGCCCTCATCAACCTGAACTCCATCAATGCGGCCTCGTTAGGAGCGGGAACCTTGACAGTGACGTTCAGCGATACGGGTTTCACGGGCATGACCCTTGGCGGTCTGGTCCTGGCAGCCTCAGGTACCGAAACTGCCACGGCTGTGGGCAGTGCGGTCACGTTCACGGCTTTTGGCGATCCGGGTGGAGCAATTCCAGCAGGAACGCTGATCGGTTCCCTGGGCCCTTTTACCTCCTCGTCGTTCAACCAGACCACGAAGTTCGCAAATACGATCGGCGCTTCGGGCTCACTGACGGAGAAGGTTGTGCTCGGCTTCGCGAACCAGGGAGAAATTGATACTGGCTTCACGATCAGCAACGTGCCGGAGCCGACCAGCATGGCATTGCTGGGCGGTGCGCTCCTCTTTGTCGGTGCAGCACTGCGGCGTAAGTTGAAAAAAAGTTAAGCGGTTAAGCCTCTACTGCTTCAAAGGCCTAGAGTTTGAGTCGTCATTCGCCGCAACGGGGCCGGGATTCCAAGTCCGGCCCGTTGCCTTTTTGTGAATCAGTTCGCGGTACTCCGGCCCGCTGCAAGTACGAAGGTTTGGGATTGAATCCTAAAATGCGGCCAAGTCGGCTGCGATTACGGGATCTCGACGTCCCCTAAACCAAATCAGATCCACGACATAACCGTTTGGACCATAGCGTGCTCCTTAGAGGTCTGGCAACAAGATGTTGACGGTCAGACGATAATAGGAGCTGACATTCGTTACAGCTATGATCCAGTTAACCCCTGCTCGTCCTGAGTTCGCTCCTCTGTCTATTGTCCGGGCGCTAACCAAACACTGGGTAATGCTTCTGGCGATATGGCTGCTGCTGGCAGCAATCCCCATCGTGGTTGTGATGAAGTGGCCTGCCACATATCGGGCGGAAGCGCTGGTCTTGGTGGATTCGCAGAAGATCCCGGAGAAGTATGTATCGTCCAGCGTGGCTAGCGATCTGCAGGACCGTCTGGCCACAATCGGCCAGCAAATTCTCAGCACCGACCAGCTCAAAAAGTTAATCGATGACTTCGATCTATACCGCGATGAGAAGAAGAACCACGTCGAGGAAGAAATCATCGAGCACATGCGCAAAGACATCGGCGAGATCAAAGTGGAGAAGGGTTGGTCACGGGACCACCTCGGCGCATTTCGCATTGCCTACGAGGGTCCGGTGCCCACGACGGTTGCTGACGTGGCAAATCGTCTGGCTAGTCTGTTCATCATCGAGGACATGAAAGCGCGCGAGAACCAGGCGCAGGGCACCTCCGACTTCCTAAAGAACCGGCTGAATGATGCCAAGAAGAAACTGAACGATCTAGAGGCAAGGGTCAGCACCTACAAGGTGCAGCACAACGGCGAGTTGCCGCAGCAGGAAGCCTCGCTGAATGCCAGTCTGCAGCGGCTGCAGCTGCAGCTTCAAGGCACTGATGAGGCCGTCAATCGTGCGCAGCAAACTAAGGTAATTCTGGAAAATGCACTGGGGATGGCAGAATCTGCCCAATCCACGCTGGCGCGGGCAATCAGCGAAGCGAATGCTCCTGAACCATCTGAGGCCGGACGTCCCGCGGTGGGAGCTGAGATTCCACAGAGCCTCAGCGGATCGGCAAAAGTCCAGCAGGATCTGGATGCGATGCGGGTCCGTTATGGCGACGAACATCCGGACGTGAGGCGGCTCCGGGACGAGCTGGCCCGTGTAAAGGTCAGCGAAGCCAAGGGGGGAAGCGCCGTCACGCCGGTTCCGGTTTCGGCTCCGACCAGCGCCCCGACAGTGCGGTCAGCGCGGAGAAGTATCGTACCGGAACTGTCCCGTCAGCTGGCGCAGGAGCGGGAAAAGGCTTCCAATGTCTCGGTGCAGCTCAAGAACGTCAATCGCGAGCTGGAAACGCGCGCAAACGAGCGGAAGCGCGTGCTCGACGCGATCGACGCTTTCCAAAAACGGCTCGAGCACCTGCCGATTCGCGAGCAGGAAATGGAACGGTTGACGCGCGATTACCAGAACTCGAAGGAGGAATACAAGTCTCTGCTGGAAAAAATGACCCAGGCAGAGATGGCCACTGAAATGGAACGGCGGCAGAAAGCCGAGCGGTTCACGTTGCTGGACAGGGCGCGCATTCCAGAACGGCCGATCAGCCCCAATCGTCCCTTGTTGATAACGGCCGGGGTGCTGTTCAGCCTGGTGCTCGGAATGGCGTTCGTCATTGGGGGCGAGCTCAAGCGGAATTGTCTGCTGGGAGAGTGGGAACTCCCTAAGGACGTGGTTACAATCGGCCGGGTGCCTGTCATCGATTTCATTGGGTACGGCCCTCCTGCGCGGAGACGGTGGCGGACCGCCTTAGTGTCGTCTGCCGTAATTTCATTGCTGGTTGTTGCCGCAGTGGGGTTGTACTACGTGTTGAATGGACGATAACATGTATCACCAGTTTTTTGGATTACAAAAAGAACCGTTCAGCATGACGCCAGATCCGGCGTTGCTGTATCTCACGGTGGCGCATCGTGAGGCACTCGCGGGGTTGAGCTATTCCATATTGAGCCGGAAGGGCTTCGTAGTGCTTACCGGCGATGCGGGCACGGGAAAAACGACCCTGCTCAGCCGGATCTTCCAATCCATTCCCTCGACGCGCGCGTTGTTCAGCGTGGTGCTTAACCCGACTCTGACGCCTTCGGAATTTCTGGAACTGGCACTACTTGATTTCGGGATTGAGGACATTCCGGCAAGCAAAGCACAGCGCCTGGTACTGCTTGAGCGGTTTCTGACCGAAGCCTACCGAAAGCAACAAGTTCCGGTTCTGGTGGTTGATGAAGCGCACAAGCTGTCACCCGAAGTCATGGAAGAAATCCGGCTACTGAGCAACTTCGAACTGGCCGAAAGCAAGTTACTGCAGATTGTATTGGCAGGTCAGACGGAACTCGGCGCGCTCTTGAATCGCGTTGATTTACGACAACTCAAGCAGCGGATCGCCGTGCGGCTGGCGATTCATCCCCTATCTTTATCTGACGTCCATCACTATATTCAGCACCGCTGGCAGAAGGCCGGCGCGACCCAGCCACACCCGTTTCATCCTGATGCGGTAAACCGGATCGCGCAGGTTTCGCGCGGTATTCCGCGCCTGGTAAATGCGATCTGCGATAACGCACTGACCCTCGCGTACGGAGAAGGCAACAAGGACATCGGCACCGCTGAGATTGCAGAAGTCGCGTCGGACCTGGATCTGCTGGATTCACACAGCCGCGCACCGCAGGCTGGACAATCCCCGGGGGCTGACCCGATGCGCGTTGACCGGAGCGCGAAGGCGCCAGACGCAGCGAACGGCCTGCCAACTGCATCGGGGTATCGGACCGCGCACGGAACGGAGCCTTTGTCTCTGCCGTTGTCCGGGCCGGGGACGGTTCCGACACTGGAGAGGTACGAAACGAACGCGACAAAGCCGTCGCTGCTGGCACGGCTGGCGAACAAGCTGCGAGGGAGCCGGTCCACACAATACATATGAGCAAAATATTCGAGGCGTTGCAAAAGAGTGAAGGCGAAGTAGCGCAGGAGGCTCTTCCGGTCTTGACCGATGGGGGGTCTCAGTTGGGCGGAGTAAAAGTCGTCGATAAGATTCTGCGGGAGACTACAGGCGAGCGGCGTCCAGCCGATGCATCCGACGGGGCTGCAGAGGATCTGCCGGCTGCTGCAACCGCAATCGACGTCGCCGGACTGGAGAGCGCCAGGCGCGCTGCCGCAGAAACGGTGGAGGCCGTGCCGGGGATCCGGACGGTGGCCCTGCATCTTAGTGTAGAAACGCCGGTTCTGCCGTTCGACGTGCGGGATGGGCGCGCAGGCGAGCAATACCGAACGGCTCGTACCAAGTTGCTTCACCATCCGCGCCAGCCACGGCTCGTTGTGATTTCGAGCGCGGGTTCCGGCGACGGCAAGACGGTGACCTCCATCAATTTGGCCGGCGCGATGTCGCTCAAGACTGAAGCCGAAATTCTGCTAATTGACGCTGATTTACGCAAGGCGCAGATCGCACCCCTCCTCGGAATTTCCGGCGAACCTGGGTTAGCCGACGTGCTGATGGGCACCTGTAGGTTGGAAGACGCGATTGTCCGGCTGGAACAGTTTCCAAATTTATGCGTGTTGCCCAGCGGAAAGCCCACGGCGCATCCAACCGAGTTGCTGGATTCGAACCGCTGGACGGCGCTGTGCGCATCAGTTCGGCAGCAGTTCAAGTTCGTGATTCTAGATACTCCCCCGATCGCAGCGGTGGCCGACTACGATTTGATTGATGCCCAATGCGATGGCGTAGTGCTGGTGGTCCGGCCCGACCACACGGATCGGAAGCTTTGCATGCAGGCGATCGACATCGTTCCCAAGGACCGCTTGTTGGGAGTTGTGTTGAATTGCGTGCGCGACTGGTTCCTTTGGAAAACGCAGGATTATTACTCCTACACCGAGAACTAACCGGAATTCGTTTCGAGTTTCCATCGGCCGGCGGCCGTAGCGATTTTGTTGGAGAGCGTCAGCGGACCGGCGCTCGCGGAGAAATATAATCAGTTGATTTTTGGCACTTACTCGGAATGTAAGTGAAAGGGGCGGAGCCTGTTTAGATTGCAGAGTTGCATAAATCCGGAACCAACATTTACCCCAGGAGATGCTCTCTCCGAAGCTAGTGCCCACTGGTACGCGGTCCTTACGCGCTCCAATTTCGAAAAACGTGTGGCTTGGGAACTCGGCAGAAGAGGGGTTGATCATTTTCTGCCAATGATCCGGGAGACGCATCAATGGAAAGACCGTCGAAAGGTGGTTGACGTTCCCGTATTTCCCGGCTACGTATTCGTGCACATGACCGACAGGGAACAGGACCGTTCGCATGTGTTGCGCTCGAACGGAGCGGTTCGCATTCTGGGATCTAGAGCCGCGATCGAACCCATTCCGGAAATGGAGATTGAATCCATTCGTTTGTTATTGCGGTCCGGAGTGCCATTTGTTGCCCATCCTTTTCTTCGGGAAGGGGCCCAGGTGCGGGTCAAAAAAGGTGCTTTGACGGACCTGGAAGGTGTTCTCGTGCGGTTCAAGAATGACTCGCGCCTGGTGGTATCGGTGAAACTGCTGGCGCGATCCATTGCTTTAGAAATTGATGTTGACGATGTGGAAGCACTCTGAAGACCGGCTGCCGCACCGAAACTTAGAGAAGCGATGAATCTCAACCTGGAGTCCGAACAGAAAACTGATGCCGATCGCGCCGTCAAGACGGCGCCCGCCGGTTACGTTCAGATCATCGAGGTGGGTTCAGTCGTCCTCCTTCTTGTGCTCCTTTACGCGCGAGTCCTGATGGATCTGGCAGCCGACTGGTGGAATGACGAGAGCGCCTCTCATGGCCTGCTGATTCCACCAATAGTGCTGTACCTAATCTGGCTGAAACGCGATGAAATCCGGGCCGAATCACGCTCTTCGACGGCCAAGGGCCTTTGGGCCGTGGGCCTGGGCTGCATCATTTTTCTGGTTGGGCGGCTCGGCGCCGAATTCTTCCTGACTCGCATTTCGCTGGTCATTGTCCTGGGCGGACTGGTCTGGACTTTCTGGGGCCCGGGGCGGCTCCAGCGATTAAGTTTCCCTCTGCTGCTGCTGGCTACCATGGTTCCTTTGCCGGCGCTGGTATGGAATGCCCTGGCAACACCTTTGCAGCTGTTCGCCTCCGATACTGCAACCAACCTCGCACAACTGTTGGGTGTGGCCGTGTACCGGGACGGGAACATTATTCATCTGGCGCAACTCTCGCTGGGAGTGGCTGAGGCGTGCAGCGGGCTGCATTCCCTGTCCGCGCTCATGATTGCTTCTTTGCTTCTGGGGTTCATACAGTGCCCTTCGATTCTGATGAGAGTTGCACTGTTCCTGTCATCCATTCCGCTGGCCATAGCGCTGAATGTTCTGCGGATCTCAGGAACGGCTGTATTAGCAGACTACTGGCAGGACATTGCGTTTGGCTTTTACCATTCCTTCTCCGGATGGCTTGTTTTCCTGGTTGGGTTTGCGACGCTGTGGCTGGTCGCTCGCGCCGGCCAAAGGATAGGAACGAGCAGGACGGGACGCGCATGAGATCCAGCTTCTGGAGTTTTGCCGCCACCCTGACGCTACTTGGTGGCACTCTGGCGGCCTCTTGGCTGAGCGATGAGCGGCGCCCGGACGTGCTCGCGTACCCGCTGGCCAGCATCCCCAAAAAGTTGGGTGCGTGGGTGGGCGCGGACGCGCCGGCACTTGATGAAGGTGTGCTCCGGGTCTTGCTGCCGACTAGTTATGTGGACAGAGATTACCGTCGGGATTCCGAAAAGATCTCCGTATTTATCTCTTACTATGCGCAGCAGCGCGCTGGAGAAAGCATGCATTCTCCAAAGAATTGCCTGCCGGGTTCGGGCTGGGAAATCTGGGACTACGGGACGGCCCAGGTGCCCGTCGAGCGCGGGAAGGTAACGATCAACAAGTACTCGATCCAGAATAACGGCAACCGGTTAGTCGTACTCTACTGGTACCAGTCCAGACAGCGCATCCTGGCGAGCGAATACCTCGGTAAGGTTCTGCTCATGCGCGACTCGCTGGTGTCCGGAAACACGGCTGGCTCGCTCGTAAAACTTACGGTACTCGACCGTCCGGAGTCACTGGCAAGCGCAGTAAATTTCGCATCGAAGATAATCCCGGAGGTACAACGTTGTCTCGGCCATTGAATTTACAGCGGCTTGTTGATCGCGGTCGCGCGTGCGGACTTGGCGGGCGCCGTGCCAGTGGGCGGCGTGAGTGCGGCCTGCCAAGGCGCTTTCGTTGGGACCTTCGCTCATCACGTCTCGATAAATAGAAGGTACTTACTGTGTACCCAAATCTCAAGCTTGAACTTTTCAGACAAAGAATGCGCCAAAACCGGCTGGCACTGTGCCTTGGCATAGACGAGACTATCCTGAGTAAGATCGTAAACGGGTTTCGGGAGCCGAGTCAGGAACTGCGCGGGCGGATCGCGAATCTGTTGAAAACCGACGAGGAGTGGCTCTTCGAGCGCGCGAACGCAGCACACACCACAAACGGAACCCCTGAGGATTCCAAGACTTAGCCGAAGCGCTAGTTGCGCTGAGTGTGGGGCAGCCGATGGCCGGCCACCATTCAGTTCGCGTTAGTGACTTCGCCGATCTAAAACCATGACCACTAGAAGAGGTGAAAACTCGGCGACTGGTACGACCGAGAACCACCGCAAAGTTCGCAAGGCCGTCATCACGGCGGCTGGCCTAGGCACCCGGCAGTATCCGGCCACCTCACTGGTGCAGAAGGCGATGCTGGCGCTGGTCGACCGTGACGGCGTGACCAAGCCCGTGATCCAGATCATCGCCGAAGAAGCCTTGAAAGCAAACATCGAAGAGATTTGCATCGTTGTGGCACCGGGTGATGAACGCCAGTTCCGCGCGTATTTTACTTCCATGAGGCAAGACCTGCTTCCGGCCATGGCGGGCAAGGAATGGGCGTTGCGAGAATCGGAAAAACTCTCTCGTCTGGAAAAGTTGCTGACCTTCGCCGTTCAAGACAAACCTGAAGGCTATGGCCATGCGGTCCTCCAGGCCCGCCGTTTCGTGGGAGACGAGCCGTTTCTGTTGCTGCTCGGGGACCATATCTACCTCAGCCGGGATGAAAATGGCTGCGCGGTTCAGGTGGTAGACGCGTATCATCGCAGCGGAGCGGATGCGCTGTCCGGGGTCAACCGCACTCCGGAAAACCTACTTAGCCGGTTTGGCACCATGCAAGGGGTACCACTGGACGAAGACGGGCGGCTGTTTCGTGTCACTGCCATCAAGGAGAAACCATCGATGGAATACGCCCGTCAGCATTTGCAAACATCGGGGTTACCTGCAGGCTATTTCCTCTGCCACTTCGGCATACATGTCTTTCCGCCGCGGATATTCGATTATCTGGAGAAGAACATCCGCGACAACGTACGCGAGAACGGCGAATTTCAGCTCACCACCGCCCAGGAACAGATGCGGGCAGATCTGGCAAGGTACTACTGCTACGAAATCTTAGGCGAGCGATACGACACGGGCGTTCCTATTGGCCTGGTGGAGGCGCAGTTTGCTCTGGCGCTTGCCGGCATTCATCGAGATAAGGTAGTCAAAAGCCTGGAACGGTTACTGACGCTGGAGGCGAGTCCGTCGGATGAACCCAGAGGAGCGTTCCGCGACGTCGGGTTCAGCTAGCCGGCGGCAAACTGCGATTCCGCGGAAAATCTTTGGGAATCCGTACAAACAAATTGCACTCGAAAGGGACGGTCGTCCTGAAACGACCCATGAATCCAAACTCCCGCATTTTGGACTGTAAATTGCCAGTTAATACGAACACCTTATTTTGGAGGATATGTTCCAAGCCATGAAAAGCCAGCGCTGCCACTTGGTTCAGCAGGTCCTGCTCATTTCGGGAATGGGTGGTTCGCTCTGGGCACAATCACTGGTATCCCCAGCGCCGCCCGGAGAATCTGTGCAACAGGGCCTGCAGATATACAGCACCACCTTGGGTGCGACGTATATGGACCCTATCCAGCCAGTTGGCATTAAATCTATCCAGGGCATTAACTCGGATATCAGCGTAGACGCGTCAGTAACTCTTGGCTGGTCGAAGAGAACAGCGCGATCAAATTGGTCGGTCATTTACGCACCCTCGTACGCGGCCCGGGTGCACTATTCCGACCTGAGCACGCTGAATCAATCGCTGGTCTTATCTGGAAATCGCAGATTAAGCACCAAGTGGGCGCTCAATTTCTCTGGGAGCGCCATGGTCAGCAGCTTTGACCAGTCCCTGTTCAGTCCCACCAGGTTTGGAACGATTCCGTTGGTACCGGTGAACTTCGACGATTTAGCCGCTGCGGCACTCAGCGGAAAGCTCACCAACGACCAAGTGGCCTCTCTGCTTACGGGTGCGCCCCTGGTGGCCTCCCCTGCGAGCCAGCTCCTGTTTGGGAATCGGATGTTCAGTTCCTCTCTACAGACTGGACTCAGCTATTCACCTTCGGCGCGCTGGTCAGCGCACGTGAGCCTGGGAGGGTCCCGTGCTCAGACTCTGCTGACAAAGCTGCGGCCTGAAACCATCCAGCCTACGCTCACGAAGAGCACTTCCACCAACGTGGGACTCGATGCCGGCTATTCTCTTAACCCGCGAACTCAAATTGGCGCCAGCGTCAACGCCGGCCGCACGTTTTCATTCATACAAAGCGCCTATGTCAATTCCTGGAACCTTTTCGTAGGCCACAGGATAAAGCGGTTGTTTTTCCAGGCGTCCGGCGGCAGTGGGGTGGTCACGCCCGTCGGGCCTCATATTGGTAGCAAACGCGCGACGTATTTGTATAGTCTCAGTTCGGGCTACCGGACCAGGTCTCATATGCTCATGGCTTCATACAACCGGTCGATCATGGATCCCTACGGCATCCCTTCCACCTTTATCGACAGAAATGTCTCCTGGATGTGGAACCGGCCGGGCGCGACGTGGTGGGTGCAAAGCAACTTCTCTCAGGACCGACTCATCAGCTTCCCATTCAGACACGTTGACAGCTGGATGTGGGGCGCTGGCTTCGGACGGAGGTTGACGTCCGAGCTGGCATTTACCACTCAGTACAGTGTTGGCAGGTTAGGCAGCAAAAGCCAAGTGTATCAGGGCGTGCCCTTTCAATTATCAGAAGGCGGGGTGCGGGCTGCGCTGGTGTGGACTCCGCAGATTCACCTGTTACGTTAATCTTCCTGATTTGAATTCGTCGCAGGCTCAAGGGCAGCCGCAGGCTCTTTCGACGCTCTCGCATCTAAGGATCGTTCAAAACAGCGGAGCCGTGCCGCGGGGTTCTGTTCATTTCACGTGGGATGTCCTGTTGCGAAAGGGAATGTTATGGTCGATACCAAGAATAATATGATCGATAGCATAGGAATGAAGTCCGCGGGGCCGGAACGCAAACAACCCTGGGATACTGAAGGACCGGTGGTCCGTCTGGTTTGCCCGGATTGCCAGGGTGAACTGCGCGTCGAGGGGGATGAGCTGATCTGCGGCGCATGTGGCGCCGTCGGACGCTACCTTGACGGAGTGCCCTGCTTTACCGACGCCAAATACTATTGGGGCGAGGTGCCCGAACAGACGATGCGTTTGGCCAACGAACTGGCTGACGCTGAGGGTTGGCAAGCAGCGGTCGAAAAAACCGTTCCGCGAGCCGAACTGCGTCAATACATCTGCGATGCCAGGCGCGCTGATTTTCAATACCTCTGGGATTTGCCGGCAGACGCCACTATCCTGGACGTGGGCGCAGGTTGGGGCGCCATTGCAGCCGCGCTGGCCGTCAATTTCAGCCGGGTGGTGGCAGCAGAAGGAGTTTATGAGCGGACGCGTTTTATTGAGAAGCGCGCGCGGCAAAGCGGGTTGACATCGCTGCAAGCAGTTTGCGCCGATTTCCTGAGACTTCCGTTCGCTCCCGGCCAGTTCGATGCCATCGTCCTGAACGGCGTGGTGGAGTGGATCGGGTTGGCTAGTCCAGAAGGCGATCCCAGAGAACTGCAGTTGCGCTTCTTGCGCCGGATGCGCGAACTGCTGAAGCCATCGGGGCTGGTATGTGTGGGGATCGAAAATCGTGTGGGGTGGTCTATGTTCCGCGGAGCGCCAGACCACAGCGGGCTGCCCTACACCAGCCTGATGCCTCGTGCCCTGGCACGGTATTGGTGCCGCCGCAATCAGGGTAACTATCGTTCGGATAAGAACGCGAGCTACCGAACTTATACCTATTCACTGGGTGGCTACCGCCGGCTGTTCCACGAGGCTGGCTTCGAGGGCTTCCAGGCATTTCACGCCTATGATGGATACAACAAGCCCAGCGTATTGCTGCCTCTCGAAAACCAGCGCGCTCTGCTCCACTTCGTGAAGCGCCTCGAGCTCGGGCGGATCGGATGGCGGGGATACGTCCGCGAAAAAATCCTGCAGATGGCCGCCCGCACTGGTGTTTGGGCCCGTGGGGCCTCCGAGTACATTTTCCTGCTCAAGAGATCGTAGATGAATCGTCTGCTGGCGGACTATCTGCGCAATCATGGCGAGCGGGAGTGCAGCGTGCTGCAACTGGAGCGCCCGCATTCATTGGTACTGTGGATTTTCAGGAAAGGAGACGCGGAACCGTGGGCTGTAGGCAAGATCGCGCGCGCCGAAAACGGTGCTCGATTGCTGCGAGGCGAAGGCGCGGCTCTGGCCGCTCTCCAGAAAGTCGGTCAGGAGTTGGGCATTCCCAGACTCCTCCTGCAGAGCGAGACGGGCCGCGAAGGCTTCCTGCTGATGCAATCCGGAGTTCCTGGCCAGCCTCTGAGTGATGAAATCTGTAGCGGGAATGAACGCGCAATATCTGAACAGTTCCGGCGCATTGAGGGCTGGCTGGCGACTTTTCAAGACCGGTTGCCATCGGGAGAAACTGTGGCAACCTGCACGCGGCAGAGCCTGGCGGCATGTCGGCGGGTGCTGGATCTGTCGGACGAGGAGAAGGCTCTTCTGGACGGCCTGACAGCGATGCTACCCCAACTCGAGCATGTGCGCGCGGTACCCGTTCATGGAGACTTCTGGGCCGGCAACGTTCTAGAAGCCTCGACCAGGCTCTCGGTTTTGGATTGGGGCCATTTCCACTACGGAGCGCCCACCGAAGATCTGCACAACTTTGTCGCCGCCGCCTGTTATCGAAAGCGACGTACTCCGGCCGAATCCGGGCGCACCATGTGGGATGCTTTCTTCGCCGACTGTGCCGTGAGCCGAAACGGCGCGCTGGCGACAAAGAGAAGGCTGGAGCGCTGGAAAATCGATCTCGCGCAGTTGCGCGCGCTGTTCTGTGTGTTTCTGGTCAATCGGCTTTCTCTTACCGAGTTCACCAATCACGCAGCCTGGCGCATATTCGTCTGCGATTATGTGAAGGCGGGGATGCCGCCGCCCTTCACTGCTGTTCCTGCCATCGCCGTTCTGCAACCTGCCTAACTAATTTTTTTGTGAACCGAAAACTAAAGATCTGCGTGGTTACGCACGACTTTCCTACGCATGAGCAGCCCTATCGCGGAGCTCCGATCTGGCGAACCTTGACCAGGCTGCGCGAACATGCACAACTTTCCGTGTATTGCCCCGTTCCGGAGTGTCCTGCACTGCTGAAGCCATTGACCGCCGGCCGCATCTTCGGCCACTATCCAGCGGCTCCAGAGCAGGTTTCCGGAGGGCTGCAGCTTCACGCGCTCCCTTATTTTGCCGTCCCCGCAGTCACCCATTCCCGCAATGGCCGCAGTATCGAGCGCAAGCTTAAGAGCGTTTTACAGAGCGAACGTCCCGACCTGGTCCTGAGCTACTGGATCTATCCAGACTCGTATGCTGCAGTGCGCGCCGCGGAACAGTTCGGGATTCCGGCAGTCGTCTGCTCGCGCGGCTCGGATTTGAAAATCGTAGAGCGCAGCCGCGCCGTCCGGAAGTCCATCCGCTACACGCTCGCCCACGCAGCTGCGGTCGTGACAGTAAGCGATGATTTGGCGCGTACTGCGGAGCGGTTGGGTGCGCGCAGCGAAAAAATTATCACTATCCCGAATGGAATCGACTCGTCCGTGTTCTTCTGGCGGCCCCCAACTGAAGTACGGAGTGAATTGAACGTCGGTTCAGATGTCCGATTGGTTTCTTTTGTGGGCCGGCTAGTTGCTGGCAAGGGAATCTTACCGCTAGTCGAAGCCATGGCGCAGTTGCATCGAAGCCGGCCCGGCGGATGGAAGCTGGTGATTGTAGGCGAAGGGCCTCTCAGCGGCAGTCTTGCGCAGCGGGTATCGGCCCTGGGGATCATTGAGCACGTGCGGTTCACTGGAGCGCAGCCCGCCGCTGACGTCGCCGCATGGCTGAACGCTTCCGATGTCTTCTGCCTGCCGAGCGAGAGCGAAGGCTGTCCGAATGTGATCCGGGAGTCGCTGAGCTGCGGATGCCCCGTTGTAGGCACTGGCGTCGGCGGCGTCCCGGAAATGGTGGATGAGCACAGCGGCATTCTGTTAAAAGAAAACAATCCCGCTGTGCTGGCAGAAGCACTCGAGCGCGCGTGTGATTCGGTTTGGGACCGCCAGGACATCGCCCGGCTCCAGCGGCGCGGATGGGAGCAAGTCGCGGAAGAGACCTATTCAGCGTGCGAACAGGTGTCGCGTCACCAGGCCGGCCGGCTCGTTCCCGCCGGCGTCACGTCGGCAGACCCGCCAATTGTCTATTTCGGCAACGACTGGTTGGCGGAAAACCGCACCAGCAGCCATCATCTTGCCCGCTGCTTGGCGCAACACCTCCCGCTGCTTTACGTCGACTCGTCCACACGCGCTCCGCGAGCCACGGGCCGTGACCTAAGGAAAATCGGCCGCCTGCTGCAAAAGATGTTTCAATCTCCGCGGTCCATCGGAGAGGGGATGTGGCACACGAGTGTGCCCCAGCTGCCGTTCCGCCGCTTTCCGCTGATAAACTGGCTGAATCAGCGCCTTGGAGTTTATCTATTGCGGCGCTGCATGAATTACTTGGGATTTCGCCATCCCGTTCTGTGGTTTGCGGCTCCACCACTGGCGTCGATGGTGGGTCGGCTCGGAGAGCAGTTCGTCGTCTATTATTGCATCGACGATTACGCAGCTCACCCGCACATGGACGTACGTGAAGTCAGCCGGCTGGACGAAGCGCTGACGCGCTCCGCCGGGCAGCTTTTCGTTTCCTCTATGCCATTACTGGAGAGAAAGCGACCCATCAATCCGACTGCGCAGTACAGCCCGCACGGTGTTGATGTCGAGCTGTTCGGGCGCACGGACGATCCAGCCCTCCCCGTCGCGGAAGCCGCGGCCCGTTTGCGCCATCCGGTCATCGGATTTTACGGCTTGATCAGCGCATGGATCGATACCGAGCTCATCACGTTCTTGGCGAAAGCCCGGCCGGAATGGACATTCCTCATGATCGGCCTGGTTTCGGTGGATCTGGGCGAATTACCGCATCTTCCGAACGTGGTATTCGCCGGTCCTCAACCGTATCTGTCGCTGCCTGCGTGGTTGAAGGCTTTTGACGTAGGACTGCAACCTTACCGACTGAACGCCCAAACCATCCATGCCAACCCCCTGAAGTTGCGTGAATACCTGGCGTCCGGCAAGCCGGTGGTTTCCATCGAGATTCCCGAAGTAAAACGCTTTTCAGCGTACGTCGGCATGGCGCACAATGATGAAGAATTTCTGCGGCGGATTGAAGAGGCTTTGGCCACCGACAACGACGACAAACGGAGAGCCCGCATGGAAGTTGTGGCGAATATGAGCTGGGAAGCGCGAGCGGCGGAAGCTTGGAAGATCGCCGAGAACCGCATGCGAGACTCCCGCACGGCGGCGTTTCCCGGAGTGGCGACGACGCAGGCATGCCGGTGATGAGCACCACCGAAAAACGGCAAACTTATCGCGTAGCCCTGGTTGGAGCCGGGTACGTCAGCTCCTATCATCTTCGCGCGTTGCGGACACTCCCCAACGTGGACGTAGTAGGGATTGCTGATCCTGACCAGACTCACGCACGCCAGATGGCAGCCGCCTTTGGCGTTCCGCGTATATTCCAAAGTCTCGAGGAGCTGGCCGAGACGAGTCCGGACGTAATCCATATCCTGACTCCACCCGCTTCGCACTGTGATTTGACTCTACAGGCTCTCGACATGGGCTGCCACGTGTTGGTGGAAAAGCCAATGGCCATCACCGCAGAAGAGTGCGCGCGTATGATGGCGAAGGCCGCTGCACAACAACGTATCCTCTCCGTCAACCACTCCGCCCGCTTCGACCCGCCTGTGCTTCGCGCGTTCGAGCTGATTCGCCAAGGAGCTATCGGTGAGGTTCTCACCATGGATTACGTGCGCAGCTCGGAATACCCGCCGTACCCCGGTGGAGCCTTGCCGGCCCACTATCGTGATCCGGCCTACCCGTTCCGTGATCTTGGTGTCCATGCCCTGTACTTGCTGGAAGCGTTCCTGGGGAAAATCGAGAACTTGCAAGTGTGGCATCAGTCCACCGGCCGGCACCCTCACTTGTTGTTTGATGAATGGCGCGCTCAGGTCGCGTGTGAGAAAGGCTTGGGGCAGGTGCACCTGTCGTGGAACTCGAGGCCGATGCAGAACACGATCCTCGTGCAAGGTACGCGTGGTGCGCTGGCCATCGATTCGTTCCTGGAAATCTGTACGCTCCGCCGGACGCTGCCGGGGCCGAAAACTGCTTCTTTGCTCTGGAACGCGATCTTCGGCTCAGTCGCTCACGCCGTTAAGGCGTTTTGGAATGCAGCCTTGTACGCCACGGGCCGTCTGGCTCCATCGCCGGACATCCAGCGCTCGGTGCGGGAGTTCTATCTAGCCTTGGCGTCCGGAAATCCACCACCGGTTCGCGCCGAAGAGGGCCGGCGTGTGGTGGCCTGGGTGGAACAGGTCGCGCAACAGGCGCTCGCAGAAAGTCGCCTGCGCGAAGCTGCCCGGCCCGCGCCAAAATCAGCGCGGATTCTGGTGACGGGCGGAACCGGGTTTCTTGGGCGCGGTCTGGTGAAACGCCTGCTGGCTTCAGGCGAATCAGTTCGCCTGATAGTCCGGCGCGAGCCACCTGCTGCCTTCCGAGACCACTCGCGCGTCGATGTGGTGTACGGGGACCTGGGCGATCCTGCAACTGTGGAACGCGCGATCCAGGGGGTCGACGTAATCTACCACGCGGGCGCGGCGATGAGCGGCTGCTGGGAGGATTTTCAGGCAGGCACTATTTGCGGGACCAGGAATATCGTGCAGGCGACTTTGCGACACGACGTCAAGAAGTTCGTTTATGTGAGCTCATTGAGCGTCTTGGACTATGTCAATCTGTCGAATGGCGCTCACGTGGATGAATCCGCCGCGCTTGAGCCCTTTCCAGAAAACCGGGGCTTTTATGCCCATGGCAAATTGGAAGCGGAGAAGATCGTGCTCGAAGGCGTGCGCAACGGCCTTCAGGCGGTGATTCTGAGGCCGGGACAAATCTTTGGTCCTGGTGCGGAACACGTTCCGCCTTACGGCGTGGTCACGGTGGGTAGCCGCTGGGTGGTAATGGGGAATGGAAAAACCGCTCTGCCGCTGGTATTCGTGGATGATGTCGTGGATGCGATGGTGGAGGCCGCTCTACACAACGATGCCGTGGGCCACATCCTGCAACTCGTGGATGCGGAGACGATCGATCAGCGGGATTACATCGACATCTGCCGTCAGGCCCAGCCGGGCCTCAAGGTGACTTACGCTCCACTGCCGGTGCTGTACTGTTGCGCGGCGGGTTTACAGATGCTCGGCAGGCTGTTTGGGCGCAGAGTTCCGCTCACCATTTACCGTCTCAGGTCGATAAAGAGTCTGGTGTTCGATGCCGCCGCTGCCCGGGAAAAGCTAGGATGGATGCCGCGGGTCGGCGTTGAGGAGGGAATGCGGCAGACTTTCGGTAGAGCTGCGGTGCCGTTGATCGAGAGCACGGAATCTGGAGTCTCGTAAGGTTCATGCAAGTGATCATTAATGCCGATGACCTAGGCTCCAGTACGGCTTCGAATGACGCAATTTTCGATCTGATGGATCGAGGCCTGATCACCTCCGCCACCATCATGGCCAACTGTGCCGCCAGCAGCGACGCGCTCAGTAGGGTGCAGCGATTCCCGCATTGTTCGTTCGGGGTGCATTTGAACGCCACCGCGTTCCAGCCGCTGCGAAGCGATCCCGCCTTGGCTCCCCTGATGGACGGGAACGGCCAGTTTTCCCGCAAGCGTTTGCCGGCGCGGTTGAATCCCACCACGCGGCGCGCGTTGCTCGCGGAGTTTTGTGCGCAAGTCGATCGTATCCTCGAAGCGGGCATCCTCATCAGCCATCTCGACTCTCACCATCACGTGCACAATCTGCCGGCCCTGTTCCCGGTGCTTAAAGCAGTGCAGCGCCGCTACAACATCCGAAAGGTCAGAATCACGCAGAATCTTTACGCGCCAGGCCACAGAATCGGAGTACGCCGGTATCTTCAGAAGAAGGCTTACAACTGGGCCCTGCGCAACCTTTACAGGACAAGGACCACGGACGGATTCACCGATCTGCGGACTTTTTACAGGCTTCTGAAAACGCAACCGCTCGCGCTCCGAACGGTCGAGTTGATGGTTCATCCAGGCCCATCTGCCTATGAGCAGGAAACCGACCTGCTGGCGTCCGCCTGGTCGGACGAACTGCTGTGCCCGGTGCAAAAAATCAACTATCACCAATTGTAAAACTATGAGCGCTTATAGCTTTGTGCTGCAAAATATCTTTCTCCCCTGCCACAATCTGGTGAGGGGACGCCATTATGTAGGCCGGCGCCGATTTCTGGAAGAGAGCCAGTGGTGGTCCCCAGACGAATTAGAAGCGTTTCAATGGCGCGAGGCGACAGCGCTTCTCCGCCACGCCTGGAAATGTGTTCCCTACTATCGCAAGAAGTTCGAGCAGGCAGGCCTTCGGCCCCAAGACATACGCGGTTGGGCTGACTGGCGGCGCCTGCCGACGTTGACCCGCGAAGAAATCAACGCGAATCGGAAGGAGCTTTGCGCCGAGGGTTACGCCGATAAACTCAGCCCGCACGCAACGGGTGGTTCGTCCGGCGTCCCGACACGTTTCTACATCACCGAGCTGAGTTATGACTGGCGCACGGCGGCGACGCAACGTGCGTACGGGTGGACGGGCTGCACTCTGGGAGAACGCGCGGTCTACCTTTGGGGCGCGCCGATCGGTGAGCTGCGGCTCCTGCAGGCGCTCAAGACCAAGGCATACGAATTTGTCCAGCGCCAGCTTATCTTCAACACTTTTTCCCAGGACGACCAGCTCTGGGTGCGCATTCACGAACGCACGTTGCGCTACAAACCGCGCCTGATTGTCGGATACGTGTCGAGCCTTCTGCAGTTCGCGCGTTTTCTGAAACAGACCGGCCGCGAGCTGCCGGGCGTGAAAGCTGTGATCGCCGCCGCTGAGCCCGTGTACACGGCAGCCCGCGAGGAGATCGAAGCCGGGCTCCACGCCCCCTTGTTCAATACCTACGGCGCTCGTGAGTTCAAGTCCATCGCCGCGGAATGCGAGCTGCGCGACGGGCTGCACATCAACTCTGAAAACATTCTTCTCGAGACCTCGGATCCCCGCCCCGAGGCGGTTTCCGAACTCCTGATCACGGATTTGCACAACTACGGCATGCCTTTCATCCGTTATCGTATCGGCGACCTTGGAGCGCTCGATCCAAGCCCATGTGCGTGTGGCAGGGGGCTGCCCCGCATCCGGTCGATCGAGGGCCGCGTCCTTGACATGCTGCGAACCGCGGACGGACGCATCATTCCCGGCGAGTTTTTTCCGCACCTGCTGAAAGACATCCCCGAAGTCCGCGCATACCAGGTGGAGCAAAAGAGCCTGGACCACATCATCGTCTCGGCCGTGCTCTTCGCGCCGCTGTCTGACAAGAGTGCGGCCTTGCTGGACCGGGAGATCAAGAAAGTATGCGGCCCAGAGCTGAAGATCGAACTCAAGCCCGTGGCCCAGATCCCCCGCCTTGCTTCGGGCAAGCAGCGGGTGACGGTCGGGCTCGATCATCATGCTGGAAAAAACTGAACTCTACTGATCGGCATGAAAATCGCTCACGTTGTCGACAGCATGGAAGTTGGCGGGGCCGAGATGCTGATTCTGGCGCTGTGCCGTCAGCATCGCCGGGAGGGCCACGAAGTTTCGGTGCATTGCATTATGGAAGCAGGCCCGTTGGCCGAGACGGTCGCGCAAGAAGGAATTCCCCTGCGGGTGTATGGTTCCTTGCCGTATTGGCGGCTGCCGTGGAGCCTGTATTGTGGATTGCGCGCCGTGCGCCCGGATGTGGTGCACTGCCATAACGTGGTCTCCTCTGTATTCGGCGCCCCTGTCGGCCGGCTGGCTGGAGCGCGCGGCGTAATCTGCACCCGCCATGGCGTTGTGGCGAATCCTCACAATCTGCGCCGCCAGGGGCTGTTCTGGCTGGCGGCACGCTTCTCGGATCGCGTGGTTGCGGTTTGCCAGCGAGGCGAACA
>QHXW01000191.1 GCA_003223115.1 Acidobacteriota bacterium | reverse complement strand
TTAGCGTCCACAAGTCGCCGGCGCTTCTGCAACTCCGCCAGTTCCATCGCGCCGGCTTGGTAGGCGTCCAAAAGTCGTGTCTGCTCCGTATGGGCCAGCTTAATCTGGGACGCCAACTTTTGCATTTGTTCGCTCGAGCTGGCCTCTTCCCGATCCATGCCATGAGCCCTGCATTCGCGATGCGCTTCGAGTACCAAGTCCGGATCTTGCAACCGGGTGCTCACTTCCTCCCCAACCAGTTGGTCTAACACATCCGCGCCAATGTACCGCTGCGCACATCGCTGCTCCCTTAAGAAAGTCTTGCCCTTTCGCGCGCAGAAATAGTAATGACTCGGCCTGCGGGCCGTTCGACCCACGGTATTGGCAGAGCAAGTAGCCCCACAGTGCCCACAGCGGACGAGCCGCCGTAAAAGATAAGCAGGCTCCTGCAGATTCCGTGGAGAGAATTTCTGATTGTCTCTGACTCGCAATCCGGCTTGATAAAAGGTCTCTAAGGCAATAATGGAGGGCACCGAAATCGGGATCCATTCTTCCCTAGGCCGCAAAGTGCATTTGACATAAGGCCGCTTCCGACCATGCATCTCTTCCACCGTTTCACAGTTGTAGCGGTTGTGGTAAAAGGTGCCGATGTAGGCTTCATCATGAAGAATACGGTCTACCACGGCCCAACTCCATTGGCGGCCGCCGCTCGGCGCGGGAGTTCCCCCTAGCGTCAGCTGCTTGGCGATCTGGCGGACCGTTAGGCCCTGCTTCACATAGATGCCGAAAATTCTGCGGACCACCGCCGCTTTGCTCTCGTCGATCTCCAGGTGCGCCGCCACTCCGTCACGACGCGGAACGCGCACATAACCGAAGGGAACTTTCCAACAAACAATCTCGCCGCACCGCGCCCGATAGAGTCTGCCGCGCCGATTCCTTTCGGTGATCTTCGCCCGCTCGAACTCGGCCACCGCTCCGGTGATCTGGTGCATGAGCTTCGAGAGGGGGTCGTCCACCGCCCCACCCTCCAGGAAGATGGCCTTCACGCCGAACCGTTCCAACTCCTCGAGAATGAGGGCTTGCAGCACGAACTTCCGTGCCAGTCGATCCGTACAGTAGGTCAACAGCACTTCGAATCCTCGACGCTCCGCCAGGTCGCGCATGCGGTCCAAAGCCGGGCGATCCAATCGCGCCCCGCTGTAGCCCTCATCGGTGAACTCCTCGACGAGGTTCATCCCATGCTGGGCCGCATAGTTCCGCAAGGCCTCCAACTGCGAACCGATCGTATGTTCCTTCTCCTGCCTCTCGCTGGAAACACGGGCGTAAATGGCGGCTCGCATCTTCACTCCTCTCCCGGTAAGAAATTCGTCGATTCGACGGAAGCCCTTTGGCCGACCGGCTCCGGCGGGGCCAAGTGAGACCGAGAAATTCCTCGGGCCAACTCTTTCCCAGGCTTACTGAGTTCATCGCTACCACATCCTTCTACGGCGAAGCATTCCTCCGGGTCCCCAACAGCCGATCTTCGGCAAGGCCGATCCTCCAGGAAGATGGTTCCTACTCCCAACTGTTCTAAGTCCTCCAACAGAGAAACTTGCAACACAGAATTCCGTGCCAGACGCGCTGGATCCCGAGTCAACAACACGTCAAAGCCGCGGCGTCCTGCCGCATCGCACATACGGTTCAGGCCAGGACGATCCCGCTGCAGCCCGCTATACCCAGCATCAGTGAATTCCTCGACGATCTCCATTCCAACTGGGTAGCATAGTTCCGTAAAGCTTCCAACTGTAATTCCACTGCAGATTCCAGACCCTGAATCAGGCAGGCCGTTCGGGCGTAGAGGGCAGCTCGCATTTTCCGTCACCTCCTGGGTAAGGAATTTATAAACCTCACGGAGTTTCTCCCGGTGAAAGTCTCCCTTCCCGCTCCAGGCGGGGCGAGGAATACTCTGAACGTAAACCATGAAGGGAAAATCCCCCTGCGCGCCGGGAAACAAGCTGGCCACTCCATACCGGCGCACTCGCTCCAAGTTTTGAGAATACGGTTCCGAGTTCTCGAGCGCCTCGCCACGCACATTTTCATAAATCCTCTGCACGGGGTCGTTGCTCGTGACGAATGCTTCTCGCCGCCCCCTCTGTCGCCGCGCGCCGTTTTTTTTTCAGCCCGCGCAGCACCGTCGTCCGATGAAGGGCCATGTCATAGCGCTCCCGGATCAGAGCGGCCAAGCGCCCCGGATCGATATCGGGATGCTCTTTTTGCTGTGCGAGAGCGAACTCCAGGACCTCGCCTTTCAGTTTGACTGGGCCCTTGCGGCCTCGCTTGCGCGGCAGCAAAGAAGCAAACCCCAGCTCTCGAAAAGCCTGCTGAATCTGATAGAAGCTTTCTCGGCTGAGACCGAACTGGCGGCACACCTCAGCCACGGGGTCTTCATCGACCGAATGGGCGCGCAACATCTCGTACTTGACTTGCGCGAAGTCGTAAGGGTCGAAGAACTCCATTTGAAACCACGGCGAGCGCACCGCTTCCGGGCGTGGGTTCAGGGTCCCGGAAGCCAGCAGGGCCTTTCGTTTGGCCGGCGTGCTCATGGAAGAACGTATAACACCGTTTCTACAAGATGTCAAGTATATAATGCACACATGGTCGGGCGCCATTCCCGGCCCGTTTGGCTGCTTCTCTTGAGCAGCAAAATTATGGGGTAACAACTGTTCTTTAACCACGAGCGTGCGCAAAATGGCTGACATGTGTGCACTCATTTGTTGACAGCTTTGCTTCCTTCCTCCCCTCGGGCTAACCGCCATTGCTTCCGCGGTCTTGCGTATAGGGGGTCCTTTTTCGGGTTGGTCAGAAGGCTTATCGAAAAGGCCAAATGCGGATTTATGTTGCGAAGGAGTTCTCCTTGTGAAACTTCACATTGTCCGTGACGAAGCGTAACTCCTGCGCCACCACATCTTCGTAGCCCTTGAATTCCGCATCCGGCGGAAGCGATGTCCGGTCTACTTTCAGCACCTCTTCCCGGTCTATCCGAACCCGGTCTAGTTTGCTGCGCTGGGTGTGCGGTTTCGTTTCCGAAGGCTCCGCCCGTTCTTTTTCCGAGGAATGTGATGCCGCTGCCGAACTGTCTTTGGACCGGTCTGGTTTGCCCCCTCCGCCTTTGCGACGATTGAGTTGCTCCCGCAAATACAGGATCTCGGCGTGTGCTTTGCGCAGATCCGCCGTCAGTGACTCGATCAGGTTCAGCAGCAAGCGGATGCATTCGCGGGCACGCTCGTCCTGGATGCCGGCCAGATCGACCTTCTGGAGAATCTGATCAACCGTGTTGATTCCAGTCTGCTTGCCACTCATCCAGTTCAGCTTAAAGCAGCCAGAACGATTTGTCCAGAGAAATCGAACAAAAACAATCAAAAATGTTTCAGCGTTGCGATTGGGTCTCCAACACACCCGCTTACGCTCGGCCTTCGACGATCCCCGAATCATTGAGCAGATGCACAATCTGCTGTGAATTGTATGTCACTCGCACAGATTTGTGCGACACTGGGACTGTGAAGGGGAGCGAGTTTCTGCGGAAACTACATCGTCTTGCGCGCCGCCGCGGTGTTCGCTTTCAGTACGAAGCCGGTCTCGGAAAAGGTAGCCATGGCCGGGTTTGGCTAGATACGGCATCCACTATATTGAAAGACCCGAAGAAGGAACTGGGTACGGGGCTCCTTCGGGCGATGTGCCGGGATCTGAAGATCGAGCCCCGTGATTTGTGAGGAGAAATGATGTTCACCTTTGCCTACCCCGCCGTTTTCAAGCGTGATGAAGACAAGCGGTTTCTCGTCAGCTTTCCCGACTTCCCCACGGCCCATACGGATGGGGCCGACGCAAACGAAGCTATGGAGGAAGCCATAGACTGTCTCGGCAGCAGTATCGCTTTTTGCATGGCCGATAAGGCGGCCGTGCGGAAGCCGTCCCGCCTCAAGCGCGGACAGAAGCTTGTGCCGGTTCCCTTGTGGATCGTTGGCAAGCTTGCCCTCTACTGGGCGGTTCGCGAAATCGAGATCAGCCAGTCTGAACTGGCGCGCCGCCTCAACGTGAGAGAAACCGTTGTGCGCCGGATGCTGGATCCGAACCATGACACAAGACCGGAGAAGATTCAGGCTGCTCTTGAAGCACTCGGCAGACGGGTGGTCATGGCCTATGACGACGCCGCGTGAACCTTATAGGGATCAGGTCTGCAAATCGCCGCAAAGCGCCCGAAATCTGGTTCGGGATCGGGCGCTCAGTGGTTTGGTGAAGTAGCCCCTACGAACTGCTTACTCGCATTTCATAAAGGGCGAACCGAATTTGGGCGCGTGAATGGGAACCGCGGTCGACTCGAATCGTTCGGCCACATTACTCCTCCTCACTTGATCACAGGCGCAGTCGCGATAGGTCCAAGGAAATTTTTCGGTTCCCTCTGATCTGAAGATTCAGACCGATCTAGATTTTGTGGATTCGCGCATTACTCATTTAGGCGCGCAATCACTGCGGGATTGACGCAGGAAGGATTTGGCGCGCGCTTGGGCGTCAAGCCACAACACATCCAGCGTTACGAAGCCTGCGCACGCGCCGGGAGGGATCGTCGGGCTGGTGGGACAGTAGGGACAGCGTGCAGGATTGCACCAAACGCTCGGCCTCAATGTGGATAATACGACGCTGGCAAAAATGGCGAACATGAACGGAGGCGCATCAGGGCAAGCAACACTTCTTATACTTGCGCCCGCTGCCGCAAGGACACGGCTCGTTGCGTCCAGGCGCCGCCGCCGCGGGCGGGGGGCGTTGCTCAGATCTGCGTTGGGCCAGCCAGTCGGCAAAGCCGCGCATGAAGCGGAAGCGGCGATGTAGCTCATCGGCGATCGCGGGCAGGGCCTTGAACAGGGTATCAGTCATCTGCAGCACGGCCTTTGCTGACGACCCCGGCGCCGTGGATTCCAGTTTGTGGCGGCCCGTTCGCAGGTCATAGCGTACAGCGCCCAGCAGCACCCCTTCCGAGTTATCTGGACCCCGTCGTTCGATGCGGAAATAGGAAAGGATGGCCTCAGAGCAGGAACAAGCCGCCGTGGCGCAATACTGATCGTCGACAAAGAGAGGCACGCCCTACGCACATTCCCTTTTGCACCCAGGACCAGTCCCGCTCCTTCCAGTCTTGATCCGGGTCGGCCCCCTGCCGCTGGCGTCGACGCAGCATATCCAGGTGCTCGGGGAGCAGGCCGGCCTGGACCTGATCAAGCAGTTCCTGATGGCCAGCGGCGGGCGCGTGATCCTTCGAAAAGGACACGACGCCATCGGACAGGCGGATCGCCAGAGGGCAATAAAGGCCGGGCAAGTGCCCCACCGGACGGCGGGCCGTGATTCGCACCCGGCCATCCTGGGCTCGTTCCACCGCCGCCACCTCGCCATCCACGCGATAGGCGGCCAGGAACACGCCGCCGCACTCGCGGTTGTCGCAGTACAGGTCGAAGAGAACGATCGTCTGGCGGCTGACCCGAAGCCCCGCAGGCGCAAAGGGAATACAAATGACTTCCTCGTGGGTTCGCGAATCTAGCAGGAACAGCGGCGCAATTGCGGTCGTGCTCATACGTATTGAGAGGCGAATAGACACAAAGCCAGATCCAGAGAA
>QHXW01000189.1 GCA_003223115.1 Acidobacteriota bacterium | reverse complement strand
TTCGGAACCGTTCCTTGGATGATGATCCGGTCGTAGCAGGAGAGAACGCCAGCCATCTGGCTCTGGTACCGCTCGGTCAGAAGTTCAACGCCCATTCGGGCATCATAACGGATATCCTGTTTGGTTCCGGCTTTGCCGGGTTAGGTTAAGGTTAGTTGTGCGTGCTTTTTCTGCCGCTCCGCACTTTTGGGTCCGGTAGCGAGAAATTATACTGAGGACGCGTTGAACGGTTCTTATGAAGGGCGCGCGGATAGATGCACTAGAACCCGTAACTGCAGGTGAAAACGATATACTAGCGTTGTCAGTCAGGCACCATAGGGGATTTCGATGAAAGCACTGATCACAGGTTCCGGAGGACTGATCGGCTCGGAATGTGTCCGGCTGCTATCTGCGGAAGGCTGGCAAGTTGCCGGTGCGGACAACGATATGCGCCGGCAATTTTTCGGCGAGCAGGGCACTACCCGTCCGGTGGTAGATGAACTGCGCGCTACCTTTCCGAACTACCGTCATTTTGACTTGGATATTCGGGACAGACAGTCAGTCCGCGATCTGTTTCGTGATCAACGGCCGGATTTCATCATCCACACCGCGGCCCAGCCCTCGCACGATCGGGCGGCGGCTATCCCATACGACGATTTTGACGTCAATGCCGGCGGCACCATGAATATTCTCGTCGCCGCGCGTGACTTTTGCCGCGAATCGCCTCTGTGCTTTACTTCGACGAACAAAGTTTATGGAGACCGCCCGAACCAGATCCCGTTGACCGAGCTGGAGACGCGGTATGACTACGCTGACGGGCGTGTTGGCATCGACGAAACCATGTCGATTGATGCCTGTCTGCATTCAGTGTTCGGTGCCTCGAAAGTAGCGGCCGATGTCATGTGCCAGGAGTTCGGCAGGTATTTCCAGATGCCGGTGGGCGTCTTCCGCGGCGGATGTTTCACGGGGCCGCAGCACGCCGCCGTCGAGCTGCATGGGTATCTCGCTTATATCGTTTATTGCGCTATTACCGGCACTGAATATACGGTATATGGCTACAAAGGAAAACAGGTAAGAGACCAGATCCATTGCCAGGATGTAGGGCGACTATTCCTGGAATTCTTCCATCATCCGCGTTGCGGAGAAGCGTATAATCTCGGCGGAGGGCGCGAAAACAGTTTGTCCATTCGCGAGACAATCGACATGCTCTCTTCGATGGGGCTGCACCTGAACTATCAGTACAAGGAAATGAACCGGACAGGTGACCACCTCTGTTACATTACGGATCTAGGCAAGGTCCGCTCGCACTTTCCGAACTGGAAGCTGGGGCATGATCTGCCAAAGATCATTAGTTCGATTGCCGATCGACAAACTGCAAAAGCGGCTCGACAGAGTGTTTCTGTGACTTCGTGAGGCGAACTTTGAAGCTTTCGGTCGTCATACCGGCTCACAATGAGGAAGGCAGCATCAGGGAAACTCTCTCGACGCTGGTTGAGACTTTGCAACGCGAGAGTATCTCATACGAGATCGTAATGGTAGACGACGGGAGCAGCGACAAGACCGACCTTGAAGTCCAGTACTTCGCTTCGCGGGATGCCGGTGTGAAGTTAGTCCGGAATGTCGGCAGGAATGGGTTCGGAATGGCGGTGCGCGCCGGATTAGAAAACTGTACCGGGGATGCGGTGGCCGTCATGATGGCGGATCGCTCCGATAGTCCCGAAGATCTGGTGAAATACTACCGTAAGCTGGATGAAGGGTACGACTGCGTTTTCGGCTCGCGATTTTGCCGCGGCGGCAAGGTCATTGATTACCCCATCCACAAGTTGGTGATTAACCGCCTGGCGAATTGGTTTGTTCAGTCTTTGTTTGGCATTCGCTGCAACGATATTACAAACGCATTTAAGTGCTATCGCCGCGAAGCCATTGAAGGCATGCAGCCGCTCATCTCGCCGCATTTCAATCTTACAGTCGAGATGCCGCTTAAGGCCATCGTGCGCGGCTTTTCTTACGCCGTCATTCCCATCACATGGACGAACCGCAAGACCGGCATGTCCAAGTTGAAACTCAAGGAAATGGGCAGCCGCTACCTTTTCATTGTGCTCTACCTTTGGCTCGAGAAAATTCTGTCGCGGGGCGACTATCGGCGTCCCGCCGAATCCTTGCCAGAGGTGAGAGCACAATCTCGACATGTATAGACACGCGTTGGTGACAGGCGGAGCCGGTTTCGTGGGCTCGTACCTGGCCCTGAGCATCAAGCGAAAGGACCCGAACACTCAGGTCACCGCTCTCGACAATCTCCATCGCCGCGGCTCAGAGCTGAATCTCGGACGGCTGAAGACTGAAGGCGTCGTATTTGTTCACGCGGATGTGCGGTCGCTCGGTGACTTAGTGGCCATCTCCCCGCAACCGGATCTGATTGTGGAGTGCTCGGCCGAACCCTCGGCCCAGGCCGGATACGGCGGCTCCCCTGAATATCTGATCGCCACGAATCTGTTGGGGTGCTTTAACTGTCTGGAACTGGCACGACGAACCAAGGCCGATTTCATATTTCTTTCGACCAGCCGCGTCTATCCATACCGGATGCTGAATGGGCTTCAATTTACGGAGCAAGAAACGCGGTTCGCTCTGACTGCCGCTCAAGAATTGGCGGGCGCGTCGGAATGTGGCATCTCGGAACGATTTCCACTTGAAGGCGCTCGATCACTTTACGGAATGACCAAACTCGCCTCCGAGTTGATGGTCGAAGACTATGCTGATGCCTACGGATTCCGTTTCGTGATCGACCGCTCCGGGCTGATCACCGGCCCTCGCCAGATGGGCAAGATCGACCAGGGCATCATCGCCCTGTGGATGGCAGCGCACTATTTCCGAAAACCTCTGCGTTACATCGGATTTGGGGGCACCGGCAAGCAGGTGCGCGATTTCATTCATGTTGATGATATTTGCGACCTGGCTCTCGAACAAATCCAGAATCTCGACTCATACAATGGTCAGGTATTCAACGTAGGCGGTGGTTTGGCTGGAAGTCTTTCCCTGCTCGAAACTACTCGCCTCTGCGAAGAAATTACGGGAAACCGTATTGACATCACATCCGACACAAAGACCCGTCCCGCGGATGTGAGAATCTATGTTACCGATTCGCGTAAGCTCGCGAGTGTTCGCGGTTGGAAGCCTAAGAGAGATGCGCGGGCGACGCTCACCAGCATCTTCAATTGGATCCGCGATGAGGAAGATGAAATTCAATCGGTGCTGCGTCAACAGATGAGTTAGTTGCTAGATCGTCACAAGAGACCAATCGAAACCCATCACGCTCCATTCGAATTGTCATAGAGCCTGTGTCACTTGTGTCACTTAGATAAGTGTAGGTATCATCCGGTTCTGCACGGAGCTCAACGTAAGACCTACATCCGGATAAATCCAATACGCCCAGAAACTAGCGTGTGGGACCAGCGGAACGGGCCGGCGGCAATGACCTGATCGGAACGATCGACGCGGATGCTGTTATGAGCCGCTGACCCGCGGAACCAATCGCGAAGTGCGGCGTCGGCGACGTAGGTATATGTTCCGGGATCGACCAGTACGTCAGTTGCGGCTTCAGAGAGTGTGAAGCTGAGGACGTCGCAGTGGCTGTGTCCGGCTGAACCTGCACCGAACGGACCTACGCGAACAACGAGGCGCAAATCCTCGACGAGCATTGCGGCGATTCCGGACTCGAGAAAAAGACGCGATTCGTGGTGCTTGCGGCCTGAGGTTGGCCTCGAGCCACTCCCCAGCCACCATACGGCCTGCTCATGGAAATCTTCCGCGGCGCAGTTTCCGGAAAAGGGCAGCGAAGGTCGCTAGTGTTGCACGAGCAAATCGATCGCGGCAACCGTGCGGATGAAAAAAACGTCCGCCGTCATCATCGCCGAAGGACGGTAAACGTCTGGAACGCCCCAGAAGAGAGTCGAGAAAGTTGGCCATGACCTTCAGCCTGGCGCGATATGCATCGGTGGTCTCAGCCAAGACGTGATAGAACAAAAACATGTCCAGCGCGTAGACGTGATAATTGGCAGATTGCTCGAAATGGCCTCCGTCCTTGGGAACCTGCCGGTGGATTTCTGTCTCCACCACCTTGTGCCCGATCCTTTCCCAGCGGCTCGCATGAGGGAAACAGAAACAGAATGCCCAGCGCATGGAGGCGACGGCCTCTGCCAGCAGGTGAGTGTTCGGTGAAAATTAGAACGGGATCAGGAACGCCGCGGTATACGGCGCTTCCACGTTACGTTGCCTTTTGTCTCATTGATCAGCCGGAATGGCAGCAGCGCGCCCACGAGGCCTGCCCAGATGCCTATGTTTTGTGCGAAACTGCACGCCACCGAGACAAACGGCAGCAGAGCGTCAGTGGCAGCCGAGACTAGCGCTGAGAGCAACTGCTTGCCCGCCTCCGCAGCCACGGTGTTTCCGAGCAGCCCGTACACTCCGCCCAAGAGAAACGTATAGCCGGGCGCCGGAAGCGCGGTAGGGGCCGTCGGAATGCTGAACGGGTTAGCGAATGCGCCCGAGGCCGCTAAGGAACGCGCTACGCGCTCCAATTCGGCTCCCTGGATGTCCAGGTACCGCCGCGTGACGACGATGTAGCCGAGCCTGATCATCGCCGCAATTGTAAAAATGGCCAGGCTGGCCGCTCGAATCGAGAATTGTTGGCGTGTACTTCCCGATCCCAGACCAGCCCCTATCGTCCGAAGATAAACCGGCTCCGCCGCGGGTCGGCCCCACCCTGCAGAACGCCTTCTGAAATCTCGATCACTGTCGGCGCCGAAGAGTTGCTCCAGTCGCCCGCAATGGTCACACGATGGCCAAGCATCGTGAGTTTGTCCGCCGTAGTCTTGGGAATGCGGCTCTCCAGGCTCAACCTGCCTGGTGAGAACTCGTGATTACCGAACGAGCTATAAAAATGCTCGCTTTGGAACCGAGG
Source organism: Acidobacteriota bacterium (assembly GCA_003223115.1). GTDB lineage: Bacteria > Acidobacteriota > Terriglobia > Bryobacterales > Bryobacteraceae > QHXW01. The sequence continues at coordinate 54,644 of QHXW01000189.1, read as the reverse complement.
CGCCTCGACAGCTTCTTGAGGCGACATGTTGAATTCAACGATGTTCAGCAGCACCTGCAGCAGCGCCTGGTCCTGGTTGTCTCCGCCTGGAGTCGATAGGGCCAGGAACGGCTTTCCATCTTTCAGCACGATCGTCGGGCTCAGTGTCACTCTGGGACGCTTTCCGGGCGCCAATTGGTTGGGATGACCCTGGGTCAGCATGAATGATTGCATTCGCGAGCTGAATGGAATGCCCGTATCGCCGGCGATCACCGAAGGCAGCCAGGCTCCGCTGGGCGTGGCCGAGAATACATTTCCCTTGCGGTCCACCACGTTGACGCACGTCGTGTCGCGGTCGCCGCCGCGCGCGCCCTTCGATGCCTTCTCCAATTCAAGCGGCATGGCGAAGGTTCCGGGACGATGCTCGAGCGACGCGTGCGCCGGATCGATCAGTTTGCGCCGATTCGCGGCGTATTCCTTCGAGAGCAGCACCTCCTCGGGAATATGCGAAAACTTCGGATCGCCGTAATACCGGTCTCGATCCGCGAAAGCCAGCTTCACCACCTCGATCACCGTATGTAAGTACTCCGGCGAGTTGTGCCCCATGGCTTTCAGGTTGAAGCCTTCCAGCAGATTCAGCGCCTCGAGCATGACCGGGCCCTGTGTCCAGAAGCCCGGTTTGTAGATTTCGTACCCCCGGAAAGTCGTGCTGCGCGGCCGGTCGATGTCAGCGTGAAAACCGGCCAGATCGCGATACGTGATGAGCCCGCCATTGCTGTCACAAAACGCCGCCATGCGCCTGGCGAGCTTGCCTTTATAAAAATAATCGCGGACCGCTCGCAGCTTCGCTCCGCGATTTCCCGACGCCCTCTTCTCCACGGACACCAACTCGCGAAGGGTGCGCCCAAGCGTCGGCTCGCGGAAGATTTCACCGCGTTCCGGCGGGATTCCACCTGGAATGAAGAAGGCCTTGGATGCGGGCCACAGCTCGAGGAATCTCTGATCTCCTCGAATAAAGGCGGCGAATTCCTCGCCGATCGGGAACCCATGCGCATACTCAATGGCCGGCGCAACCACCTGCGCGAACGACATGGTCCCGTAGCGCGACAGCGCCAGAATCAAACCATCGAAAACACCCGGTACCGGAGCCGTGAGAATTCCAATCGTCGGGATGGGTGCGATACGGTCCTCATCTTCCCAGGATTCCGGCTTTCGGTTCTTGAAGAATTCCACCGTGGCCTTGGCGGGCGCCGTACCGATGCCGCTGATCGCCACCACCGGTTTTCCCGCGACCTTGACCAATAGCGGCATTTCGCCGCCCAGGCCAAAGCGCGCCTGCTCGGTTACCGCAGCGGCCAGCACCGTCGCTACGCCCGAATCGATGGCATTTCCCCCCTGCGTGAGGATGCGGAAACCGGCCTCCACCTCAAAGTTGTTCGCCGCGCCCACCATCTCACGCGTGCCGCGCACTGGTGGGAACATGGTGTGGCGCACCTGCGCCCCAAGCGGCAGCGCCGCGGCGATGAGAGCCAGCACGGCGATCGACCCGGGGGCGTGTCGGTTGCGCGCGGAGACAGTCAGAGAGCACCGCTCGCTTACGGTCGCGGCTCGGTAGGCAGCCAGGCCGCTACGCCTCATACCGGTATAACGCTTGTGCGATGGGAACCCCGACCACCTCGGTGCGATTCAGATCTGTAGTGCCCACTCCGTGCCGCTCGGCCAACACCAGCGTGTTGTCGCAATCGCGAAACGGCAGCGTTCCCCGTTCGGCGCGCGGATTGTATCCCATCACGGCGGTGGCCACGGCATCGGTAGTCACCGGGTTGGTTCCGGCGATCAGCACTCCAGGCTGTACCAGGCGCAGTGGCCCCACCCACGGGCCTTCTCCGCCCGCCACGGATTCCACGCCGTCGATGATCGCCAGATCCACAGGGCGTGCCGCCACCAGGTCGGCCACAATGCGCGGTACCCGATAACCCGCCGCTCGATTCGACTTTGGATCGATTTCCTGCGGCGCCGATCGTGACGGCTGCCGGTTGCCGGCGTGGAAAATTTCACTGCGGCCCTTGGTGGGGCTTTCGTTGGGCTCGTCGCGGCCGGCGTCGTCGCCATAGATCGATGCCGGACTGTTTCCGAAACAGTTCTTGAGCGACAGCGTTACACCACAAGTCGCGTGATTCTTCAGCTTCGCCATACTCACGAAGACATCGGTGTCCTCGAAAGCGTGGTTCAGATCGTACGCGGGATACACATAACCACCGCCCGGCACCTTAAACCGCGAGTAACGCTTGCCCTTGCCCAGGGCGTTGGTATTTTCGAATTCCACTCCTGGCGCCGCGCCCGCCAGAGATCGCACGTTCCAGCCGGAATCGAGCATGTACTCTTCGAGCGGCCCGCCAGTGGCCCAGCAGCTTTCGACAAACCGTATGCGCTTTGCGCCAGCGTGTCCCATCAGGTGCGCCGTCACACCCACCAGCTTCGGATGTGTGTAGTGCGTGACGCCCAGCGGCCTGCCCTTGTAGCGATACGCGGGGCTGCCCGTCAGGTTCAGCTTGATCGTGACCGTTTTGCCGCGTACGATCTTCTCCAGCCCGCCGAGCTGATCGAACATCGTCGAGAGCTTCGCCTCGAGATCGTCGTTATACGCTGCGCATTTACCGATCGCGACCGGTGCGGTAGGAGCATCAGGCGCCGCCTTCATCAGGGGTGCGGTACTCAACAGGGCCAGCAATTCTCGTCGGGTCATGCATTTAGTCTAATTCGGCGGCTATTCCAATCGCAAAACCGCGGTTACGCTCACTTGTGCGATATCGATCCCCGTGCCTTCATCCACTTTATAAACGTCGAGCTTTTTCTCAGTGCCTTCGGGCGTGTACAGCCAAGCTTGCTTGTAATCTCCCAGCACATGTACCGTCACCGATTCCACCGGATAGTTCGCATAATTGACCAGGTGAATCAGTACCTGCTTGCCGTCCGGCGACGAAAGCAGGTTCGACAGCATGGATGAAACATTGAACAGCCGTGCGCCCAGGTTGCTCCTTCCGATCATCGACTGTACGTCGTGCCAGATGTCGTCCAGCCGCTTCAGTTCCTTCTCATCGAGCGTGATCTGGTCTTGTTTCGGCGCCGTGCCTTGATTCCAGCCCGGTGGAGCGGTGAGTAAAGTCCCGCCGGCACGCGTGAATTGTTTCAATACCTCGCGTTCCTGCGCCGTCAGCGAGGCGGCGTCTACGTCCACGGCCATGGTCGCGCCTTTGAGGACCTCGGGCTTCAATTGTTCCGGCGGCACTGCGCGCACAGGTGTATGGCGCGCGGCGATCATGTCCAGAATCCCGCCCGAAAGCAGTGCCCCGTCTTTTGCGCTTTGGATTACAGCCAGCTTGCCCGCCGGCTGATATGCACGCCATTCGCGATGCCCGTCGTAGAACTTGAGCAACTGCGTCATACGCTGCCAGCTCTTGAGCGCCGCCGCGTCCCGCTCGAGGAGCCTCCTGGCGAAATCATCGTCCAGGGCGATCACCCAACGTGCACCCACCATGGCGCCATCGCCAATCGCTTGCAAATAGTTTTCCGGGTTGATCACCGTTTTAGGCGGTGGCAGATTAGCTATCCAGATCGCATTGTTCCCGAAGGCCCCGGCCGCGCGAAGAAATCCAGCATTGGTGTTGATCCAGGGTGATCCCGATGGACCGGCTTTCGCGGCGCCATCTTCGAGAAGCTGGATCCCCGGCCATACGCCCTGATAGGTCCCGATGATCGTCGATTTGCCGCCCAGCTTCATGCGGCTGCGTGAAGTCAGCTCAATCACAGGCACCGGTCCCGCAACCCCGTCGCCGATTTTATCCGCTATTCCGTTGGGGAAATCGCCTTCGAGCACCACGCCGGCCAACTTGGCTGACATGGCATTCCGCGTCGCCTCGACAGCATCGCCGCCCGGACGAATCACCGCCAGCGCCGCAATTCCACGCCCCGCAGCGGCCGCGCTAAACGCAGCAGCCTGGCCCTTTTGGTCCGGTTTCCAGTCGATCAGCAGGCAATTGACCGGCGTTCCCGAGAGCAATTCGAGCGTTTTCGTTTCCAGCCACCGCCAACGCGCTGGCACCCAGTCAACAGGTGCGGCGAGGACAAAAAGAAGTGCCAGGATCATGTTTCTACTGTATGCCCTGTCAGGCCTGCCGGGTGGCAGACGTACTAAACCGGTGCTACCCTTTCAAGTGGCCGGTTGCACTTGCAGGCTCTTCCGAGGGTTCACTCCTTAAGGTAGGCTGAAGGCGCGGCCGGCCGAACTACGATTGTGGCGCTCGCTCTTGCGTACCGTGTCGCAACCAGTTAGGTATGCTTTTCCGGGGGCAGGAAGCGCTGTATGAAATTGGTGTCGAATTTCCCGGTTTGAAAATCGGCATCCGCCAGGATTTTCTTGTGCAATGGAATCGAAGTGTGGATCCCCTCGACGATGAACATGTCGAGCGCGCGCTTCATACGGTGGATGGCCTCGGCTCGGCCCGCGCCATGGGTAATCAGCTTGGCCACCAGTGAATCGTAATACGGCGGGATGACGCAATCCGTGTACGCCGCTGTATCCACGCGTACACCAATGCCCCCAGGTAAATTCAGTCCCGTGATTCTGCCGGCCGAAGGCGCGAACGTCTCGGGGTTCTCTGCGTTGATGCGGCATTCAATGGCGTGGCCGCGAGCCGTCACAGGGCTGATCAGAATGCTTCTAAGCGACTCTCCGGCCGCGATCAGGATCTGGCTCTTGACCAGGTCCACTCCGGTCACCGCTTCAGTTACCGGGTGTTCTACCTGGATCCGCGCGTTGACCTCAATGAAATACAGGTCGCCGGATTCATCCATGAGGAACTCCACGGTGCCCGCGTTGGTGTAACCCACCTCTGCCATCGCGTCCTTCAGTTTTTGCGCTACACGGCAGCGGATTTCCGGCTTCAGCGCCGGTGAGGGTGATTCCTCCAGCAGTTTCTGATGACGCCGCTGGATGCTGCACTCGCGCTCGCCCAGAATTTCCACGTTCCCCTGCTGGTCCGCCAGCACCTGAAACTCGATATGTCGCGGCCCGCGAATGAATTTTTCAATGTAGACGTCCGCACTGCCGAATGTCGCTCCGGCTTCCTGCTGTGCCTGTGTCAGCAGCGCGGGCAGCTCGCCGGCTGAGTTCACCACGCGCATGCCGCGGCCCCCGCCGCCGGCCGAGGCCTTCAGGATCACCGGAAATCCAATCGCCTCCGCGGTGGCCAGAGCCTCGTCGGGGCTCTTGATGACTCCATCGGAGCCCGGCAGAATCGGTACGCCCGAAGCTTTCATGCGTGCCCGCGCCTTTTCCTTCACACCCATCAGCTCGATGACCACCGGCTGCGGCCCAATAAATTTCAGTCCGGATGTCTCGCAAACCTCGGCGAACCGCGCGTTCTCGCTCAGAAATCCGTAGCCTGGATGAATGGCATCCACGTTTGTGATTTCGGCCGCGCTGATAATGGACGGAATGTCCAGATAACTGCGTGCGCTTTTGGCCGGCCCGATGCAAATGGCTTCGTCGGCGAAGCGCACGTGCAGGCCGTAACGGTCGGCTTCGGAGTAAACCGCGACCGTCGAGATGCCCAGGTCCTTTGCTGCGCAGATCACGCGTAACGCGATCTCTCCCCGGTTGGCAATCAGAATTTTCTTAAAGGGGGCGGATGGCAAACAACGCCTCTCCATACTCGACCGGTTGACCGTTGGGCACGAGCCTGCTCACGACAACGCCGGCGATGTCGGATTCGATCTCGTTCATCAACTTCATGGACTCGATAATGCACAACACTTTTCCGGGCTGCACGGTCTCTCCCGCACGCACGAACGGTGGAGATCCAGGAGAAGGGCTTTCATAAAACGTCCCCACAATCGGCGATTTCACTGTGATGAGTTCTTTTTCCGTGGGGGCGGGCTCGGGAGCCGGTTTAACAGTTGCAGCGGCGGGCGCCGCATGCGTTTTTACGGCGGGTTGCTGATCGGGAACTGCGATGGCATTCACCTCGGTAGCAAAGGAGCGGCGGATGCGCACGCGATTCTCCCCGCGCTGCACTTCCAGTTCGGCAACACCGGTTTCCGAAACTAATTGAATCAGCTCGCGAATCTCGTCCAATGTCACAATCGAATAGCTTAACAGTTTAGCCCGCGGGAAGGCTCAGCCGCCGATTGCTACCGCACTTACGCCGAGGGGTGTGGGTTCCGGGCGGCCATCACCCACCAATCGAATACATCGGTCTGGGCGGGGGGACGAACCGGACGCTGTTGATTTCGTGCCCGATCCACTTGCCTTCCACATTCGCGCGGATCAAGTTCGCAATCTCGTCATCCGATCCGCCATTCCTGAGCAGTTGCTTCACGTTCGCCTCTTCAATGGCGAACAGGCAATAGCGCAGCTTGCCGTCTGATGTCAGCCGGATCCGGTTGCAGTTCAGGCAAAACGGCTTGCTGACGGAGGCGATGAACCCTACTCGTCCTCCGCCATCGGCGAAACGATACTCAGTGGCTGGCGCGCGCGGATCGCGGTCCGGAATCTCAACCAGCGGCGAGATTTCCCGCGAAAGCACCTCGATCATCTCCGCGGCCGTGAGCACACGGTTGCGATCCCAAAGCTGCTGGCCGTCGAGCGGCATGAACTCGATAAAGCGCGGCTCGATATTTCGTTCGCGGCAGAAACGCGCAATGGGTACGATGTCCGGCTCCGTGAGTCCTTTCACCGCGACGGCGTTCAGCTTGATCGGACCGTAACCCAGCCTGCGGCAGGTTTCGATCCCTTCCAGAACTTTGCTCAGATCGTCCCGCCGGGTGATCTTGAGAAAACGCTCGCGGTCGAGCGTATCCAGATGCACATTAATCCGGCGCAACCCCGCCTCGTACATTGACTCCGCCATCTCAGACAGCAGAACTCCATTTGTAGTGAGTGCCAGATCCTTAATGCCGGGGATGCGAGTCAGCTTCCCGATGAGCAACGGCAGATCTTTGCGCACCAGAGGTTCGCCGCCCGTCACCCGCAGTTTGCGGATTCCCAGCCGCACCGCCACGCGCACGAAGCGCTCAATCTCTTCGAACGACAGGATCTCGCCGCGTTCCATGAAGTGCACGTCTTGTTCCGGCATGCAGTAGAAGCAGCGGATGTTGCAGCGGTCGGTAACGCTGATGCGAAGATTGTCGTGGACTCGCCCGAACGAATCCAACAGCGGACGAGTGTCCATAGCTTCACTTCACGGCTAGCATTCGTTCGAGCGGCACGCGGGCCCGGCGCATCACGTCTTCGCTCAACTCCACTCGCGGATCGAGATTCAGCAGCGCATCGCGCAGCTTTTCGAGCGTGTTCAGGCGCATGTACGGGCATTCACTGCAATTGCAGTTCTCGTTGGCCACGAAGTAGAACTTCTTCTCGGGCGCCAGCTTGTGCAGTGAATAGTTCACGCCGCTTTCGGTCATGACGATGAATTCCCGGGCTGTCGAAGCGACGCACCAATCGATGAGCGCCGAAGTCGATCCCACAAAGTCCGCCATGTCGAGCACGCCTTGGGGGCACTCGGGATGCGCCACAATTTTGGCGCTGGGATGCTCGGTGAGCTTCTCAATCAGCCGCCGTGTGGGAAACGTCGCATGCACCACGCAGGTGCCCTGCCAGATCTTCATGTTCTCGCGGCCGGTCTGCTTCTTGACGTAATTCCCCAGGTTCTGATCGGGCAGGAACAAAATCGTCTTGTCTTTTGGGACGGAATTGACCACCTGGACCGCGTTGCGCGAGGTGCAGAGAATATCACTCTCGGCCTTCACCTCGATCGACGTGTTGACGTAGCTGACAATCACATGGTCCGGATGCATCCTGCGGTAGGCGCGTATCGGCTCCACCGGACAGCTTTCCACCAGGCTGCAGCTCGCCTCGCGGTCCGGCACGACTACAATGCGGTTCGGATTGAGCACTTTGGCCGTTTCGGCCATGAACCATACACCGCAGAAGGCGATGACGTCGCCGTCAAATTCGCGCGCCTTCCGTGCCAGCTCCAGGCTGTCGCCCACCCAATCGGCAAGTTCCTGGATCTCTGGCTCCTGATAGTGATGCGCCAGCAGGATGGCTCGGCGCTCCTGCCTGAGGTCGAGAATCTCCTCAGCGAGGGTTTTGGTGGCCAGCATCATGGGTGAAGTCATCCCTATTGTAGCAACTCCACTTATATAGAGCGCCGGAGCATAATAAAGGTGCAAGCCTTTGAAAATCGTACTCATTTCGACATACGAGCTGGGCCGTCAGCCCTTCGGACTGGCGTCTCCAGCCGCCTGGCTCCGCGCTGAAGGCCACGAAGTGACTTGCGCCGACCTGGCCTGCGGCCCGCTGCCACGCGCGGCCGTTTCGGAAGCTGATCTGGTGGCGTTCTACCTTCCCATGCATACCGCGACCCGGCTCGCCGTGCAGGCTTTGGATCGGGTCCGCGGCCTCAACCCGCAGGCACACCTCTGCTGCTATGGCCTGTATGCGCCCATGAATGAGACCTACCTGCGCGAGTTGGGAATGCAGACGATTCTGGGTGGAGAGTTCGAGCAGGGATTACGCGATCTGGCGCGCCTGCTCGCCGCGGGTACGAATGGCCGGCAGCACGAGCCTCTGATTTCACTTGAGCGCCAGCAATTTCTTGTGCCGGACCGTTCCGGGCTGCCTTCGCTTTCCCGCTATGCCCGGCTGCTGGTCGCGAGCGAGGAGAAAGTGACTGGATACACCGAGGCCAGCCGCGGCTGCAAGCATTTGTGCCGGCACTGCCCCGTAGTGCCGGTTTACAACGGAACGTTCCGAATCGTGCAGCGCGATGTTGTGCTCGAGGATATTCGCCGCCAGGTGGCCGCTGGCGCCCGGCACATCACCTTCGGCGATCCCGATTTCTTCAATGGCCCCGGACACGCGATGGCGCTGGTCGAAGATTTTCATGCTGAACACCCTGGCCACACGTACGACGTCACCATCAAGATCGAACACCTGCTCGAGCATCGCGGCCTGCTCGCCGGATTGAAGCGCACTGGCTGCTTGTTTGTCACGAGCGCGGTCGAATCGATCGATGACGCTGTGCTCGAAAAGCTCGCCAAAGGCCACACTCGCGCGGATTTCATCGAAGTGGTGCGCATCATGCGCGAAACCGGCCTCACGCTCGCGCCCACCCTCGTGACCTTCACGCCCTGGACCACCTGGGAAGGCTACCGCGAATTGCTGAAGCTGCTGGTAAATCTCGATCTGGTGGACAACGTGGGGCCCATTCAGCTCGCCATGCGCCTGCTGATTCCAGCCGGGTCGCTACTCTTGGAACTGGATGACATCCGCGAAATCATCGGGCCATTCGATCCCGCGGCGCTCTCCTATAAATGGACTCATAGCGACCCGTCACTTGACCGGCTTTGCGCCGATCTGCAGAAGATGATTCAGCGCGAAGAGCGCCAGAAATCCACGCGTGCCGAAATTTTCGCGAAGATTTGGAGCATGGCGCATGCCGATTCAATACCGCCCGACTTCCACCTGACCGCCCGGGCCGCCATTCCCTACCTGAACGAACCCTGGTACTGTTGAGCCGAACCCACTGAAGAGCAGGTCGCTCTTGTGTAGGCAAGCGGCATATCGGGCTTTACTGAACTTGCCCGACACGAAGCCCCCGGCTCCCAGTAGGCGCGTTCCTGGAAGTCCTTGTGGCAGAGCAGAGCAGAGCGCGGGTTCTCTAACCCTAAATCTGGCAGTTGGGGACGCCAGAATCCGCCATCTACTTGTTGCCGCAACTCATTGTAGAAAAAGCGGTTGTCACCCAGAAGGTGATCTGCGCAGCAGTTGGAACTCGTAGTCGGCAAAAGCGTATCGGAATGCGGCGAAGGCCGAACTGCCGGATTTAGTTAATTAGGCTAACCCAAATTGGGCCGGTTTTGTCACAAACCGTACATCCTGTGAATGGCCCTATTTGGGAAATCGTGTAGCATGCCAGACAGGACCTCATATTTTCCAGCAATGCGCCACGGCTACAAACGGCAAGAGGAAGCTACTCCAGGAGGTGCTGCCATGTCGCCGGGAGAACCAAGAATTGCAATTTGTGTGGATGATGAGGAGTCCGATCTGGAATCCTTACGCGATGCCCTGGCGAGTGCCGGGTATCAAGTAAAGACGGCGTTGGATGGAAAGACGGCCCTGCAGATTTTCAACGCTCACGCGGCAGATGGTGCAATTCTCGTGACCGATATAGCGATGGCTCCAATGTCAGGGACGGAGCTTGCGGCGGAAATGGTCCGATTGAAACCCGAGCTGCGAGTGGTCTTTGTCTCCGGTTATTCGGGCTCACAAGCGTTTCCTATAAAGGCGTACCCATTGCCGATTTTGCACTCGTCTCGAAGCCCTTTACCGCCGAGGCCCTGTTGTCGAAAGTCCGACCTGAAGCCGGGCAAGCGTTGGTTGCGGGCGGCGGAGGGGGGATGTCCGACGTTTAAGGAAGCATGCGTCAGTGATGGTCTAACGGAGGTAGACCGAAAATGCCCACATGCACCGAATGCCGCACCTTGGAGGCTCAATTGGAAAGGGCTGCTCTCGAATATCTGCGATTGATTCACGACCCCGACGACCCATCGGCTAAAATAGCGAAGCAAAACAAAGATGAGGCGCAAACGCGCTTCAACGAGCATAAGCGGACAGCGCACGGAGTCGCATTCGGTTCTGGGGCGTAGCAATCAATGAGCAGGCTGAAAGCTCACACCGAAGAGCGCGGCTGCTGAGCACCGTTAGAACGCTGCTCCGATGCGCCGGATTACCATGAAAGGATGCCTCGTGTTCTTCTGGTCGCCGCTACCACCGGTTATCAAACCCGCGTGTTTGCCGATGCCGCGCGGCGGCTGGGCTACGATCTCATCCTAGCCACTGATCGCTGCCACGTCCTCGAAGATCCCTGGGGCGATCGCGCAATTCCGGTGCGCTTCGAAGATCCCGACGGCGCGCGTGACGTGCTGGCCGCGAACGGCCCGTTCGACGCCATCATCCCGGTAGCCGACCGGCCCACATTGCTGGCTGCGCTGGCGGCCGAGGCTCTACACGTGCCGCACAACCCGCCAGCGTCCGTGATCGCCTGCCATGATAAATTCCTCGCGCGCCAGCTTTTCAAAGCCGCCAGGTTACCGGTCCCCGAGTTTTTCCGCGTGTCGCTGGATGAAGGTCCGCGCGCGGCCGCCGACAAAGCCACATATCCCTGTGTTCTGAAGCCTCTTGGTCTTTCAGCCAGCCGCGGCGTGATCCGCACCAATAACGTAGTTGAGTTCGTCGCCGCGTTCGAGCGCATCAAGACCATCCTCGGTGGCGTGGACATATTGATGCTGGGCGAGGAACACAACCGTTACATTCAGTTTGAAACCTATATCGAAGGGCGCGAGTTCGCGCTGGAAGGGTTGCTAACAGGCGGAAAACTGCACGTCTTCGCGATCTTTGACAAGCCGGATCCGCTCGAAGGGCCGTTCTTCGAAGAGACGACTTATGTCACACCTTCGCGCGAGGGCAAAGAAACGGAGCAGGCTCTGATCGCCGCCACTCAAACCGCGGTGCGCGCTCTGGGTCTGGTACGCGGTCCAATTCATGCAGAGATGCGGCTCAACTCGCACGGCGTATGGATGCTGGAAGTGGCGGCGCGGCCCATCGGCGGCCTCTGCGCGCGTGCGCTGCGGTTTAATGACGGAATTTCATTGGAAGAGCTGATTTTGCGGCATGCGGTGGGCGAAGATGTATCGGCCGTGCGTCTCGATGGCCCGTCGACAGGCGTGATGATGATTCCGATTCCCAATGGAGGAGTCTACCAGGGCGTCCAGGGCGTCGAAACCGCGTCGGCAGTCCCCGATATCGAACAGGTCATCATCACCGCTAAGGAGGGCCAGAAGATTCTGCCGCTGCCGGAAGGCGCGAGTTACCTGGGCTTCATTTTCGCGCGCGGCGCCTCAGCTCATCTCGTCGAACAGGCCTTACGAAAGGCCCATGCCTGCCTTGAATTCGACATCGCAACCGCGCTGCCGGTTATGAAGCGCTGAATCAGGAGATGAATCCCGGCAATGCCACGCCCGCAACCCTCAGTGGCCATTGATGCTCACCGACTGCACCAATTGATCGATGACCACTCGTTGGTTTTCTTGAGCTGGATGTACTCATCCAGCTTTTCCGAAGCTGAGAATCGCCTGATATGCGGCCTCTAGCTCGGTGTTGACGTTATTGCCGACAGCGCAGATTAACTGGTAGATGATCTTTTGCCGTTCTGCCGGAGTTGCTGCTCCGGCCAGTGCGCTGTTCGCCCGTTGTGCGAAATCCCGATTGATCTCCGCGGTGATCTCGTCAATCCTGATTTCGGCGACCTTTACCTTACCTGGGCTTCCGCGAATTTTTCGACGGACCCGAAATACGCGTGCAGCGACACCGCGTACACGCGCTGCGTTCTCACGAGTTCAGCCGACAGCGTTCGTACAGCAACGGGAGTCGCGCAGACCGCGCACACCACGCTCGCGGCAATTAAGGGAAACAATCGGCTGTAGGCAATCGGATTTCGGCGCATAGGCACACTTTGACTCGGCCCGCAGAAGCGGGCAGCGGTTTTTTTCTTAACGGGAAATCAGTTGTAGCCGACGGCTAACTTTTTTGCTTTGGCGGGACGAAATCCGGCGGCAGGGCGGCGCCTGCGCCGAAGAAATAGTCGTCCATCTGTTTGAGGAGAAATTCCTGAGCTTCGGTCGTCCCCAGATTGAGGCGGTATTCGTTCATGAGCATTTTCATGTGTTCCAGCCACATTTTCCAGGCTTCTTTGGAAACGTTTTCGTAAATTTTCTGGCCCAGCGGATGGCCTTCGAACGGAACTTCGTCCAGGCCTTCCATTTCCCGCTGGAATTTCACGCACAAGACTTTACGCGCGTCCGGCCGGACTTCAGCCGGCAGCGGCAGTCCGCTTCCACAGCCCATGTAATTCTCTCCTCGCTTACAGGATACTACTTCGCAAAGCCCACTTCGGTGAGAATGACTCCTAATCGGCGTGCGTCACCTGGCGCCGAGAACGCCTTGTCGACGGTGATGGTAATCGTCGAAGTGGGCGTATTTAAGGCCTGCGGAGACGATTTCAATTTGTACGAGCCCGGCCCCGGATAGGTATTTGCCGCCACTTCGCGGCCTTCGAGCAACATTGTGACCCGCCGGGCGGGCGCAGCATCCGGGATGGTAAAACTCAGTTCCAACGCCTGCGGTTGAGGTGGTGTTTTCAGCAGTATCGCGGCACGTTCGCCCATCCAGCGCCAGCGGACGCCCTCCAGCTCATAGATCCCGCTCACGATCTGCGCCGAGGCTTCAGGAGCGTTCATGGGAAGAATCGAGAGCGTGGGGAGCCGGTCCACCACCAAGTCGGCATGAAGGCGATCGATGGGCCCGCTCGAGACGTCAAACGGGCGAAAACCGGTAGCCGCTGAATATGCAGATTTTGCGTCCAGGGCGATCAGCCGCAGGGGGATCGAAGGCCGAATCTCCATCTCTGCGATCCGCGTGAGCGCGCCTCCGCCGTGAGTGAACTGCACCGGATAGGCCAACTCGCTAGAGACCACGATGTCGCCAGCGCGCACCGCCTGACCGCGCTTGATTGGGAGTCCGCCAGCGGCTTCGAGATAGTACCGAAACCATTCGCCGTTGATCCAGACGCGCCCGTTGGCTTTGAGCGATTCGGCAAACCTGCGATAACCATCCCAGTGCTGGTAGTTGACGACCGCCAACGAAAGGCTCAGCGCAAGTTGGCACGCAAATCCCAGCGCGAGCCACTTCGGCCGGATACGCGACACCAGCAGGCAAACCGGCGCGGCGATCGGCAGCAGGTACCGTGCCGACCCGGCGAAGAACACCACTAGTGCGCCGGCGAAAAAGATGGCAATCCACGCAACCAGGATCAGGGTGTCGCGATCGCGCCGTTTCCACGAGGCCAGAATCGCGAGTGGCAAAAGGAGCGGAAACACGATCCAGAGCGAGTGAATGGCCAACATGACGGAGTTGTGCAGCTTGATTTGGAGCACCTGCCACCCGTACCGGTCCATGTACCCCGAGAGAACACACGCCGGCAGCATGCCTGTCGAAAGGCGCTCACAAAACTGCCAGACTGCGATCGTCAGGGGCGGGACAAGCGTCACCATCCAGGCAGGGCGCGAGCGGCGGCAATAGAGCCAGACGTGGAGCCAAAGAATCGGGGTGAGGAACACGGCCTGGAACGCGGTCATCGAGGCAAGGATCAAGGCGATCGCGCTCCACACCCAACGCCCGGCTGCGAATAAAGCCACGGCCGCCATCCAGAAGGCCAAAAAAGGTACGTCGGATTCGAACGAATTGCCGTTGATGACAAACGCAGGCACGGCCAGAAAGAGCAGCGTGGCCCATAGCGGCTGGGGCGAAAAGCGCTGCGCCAGGGACAACATGGAGACCGCCGCGATCAGCGAAAACAGAATGTACGCCGCATGGAACGGAAGCTCGCGGATATCGCCGATGGCGGCCAGCAACAGACCAAGAAACCAGGAATCAAACGGCGGATGCGGATGGCCGCGCATGTCCACGACTTCGCCTAGAAACATGTAGCTCGTGTGGTTGGGATGCAGCGGCTCGATCTGTGCGTGCTCCGCGCCTGCCAGAAAATAAACATCGTCGCCTTGGACGGCCTGATTGAGGAACGGCAGGCGGATCAACAGCACCACGGCGGCCGCGAGGGCCAATTGCCACCGGATGCCGGGCCTTGGCAGCCTGGCACCCGGTTTCAGTCCGCTGTTTTGGTGCGAGGCTGTTCGGGTGTCCATCGAAGCACGGGGCGGCGCGCAGCCGTCACTTCGTCAACCCGGCTGGTACGCGTGTTGTGCGGCGCCTTGCGGACCATCTCGGGATCTGTTTCGACCTCCTGCGCGATCGAGATCATGGCATCGGCGAAGAGGTCCAGCTCGTCTTTGCTCTCCGTTTCAGTCGGTTCAATCATCAGCGCCCCGTGAACGATGAGGGGGAAGCTCACGGTATACGGATGAAAACCGTAATCGATGAGCCGTTTGGCGATATCGCCGGTGCGCACGCCGAGCTTGGCCTGCCGGTCGTCGCTGAACACCACTTCGTGCATGTTCGGCGCGGTATAGGGAAGATCGTAGTACGGCTCGAGTTTTTTCCGCAGATAATTTGCGTTCATCACAGCATCAACGGTAGCGTTGCGTAAGCCATCTCCGCCGTGGGCCAGGATGTAGGCGAGGGCGCGCACGATCACCCCGAAGTTTCCGTAAAAGGCGCGGACGCGACCGATGGAGCGAGGGCGCTTGTAATCAAAGGTCCACTTGTTGCGAGTGCGTTTGAGGCGCGGTACAGGCAGGAACGGCTCCAGGATTTTCTTCACGGCAACCGGTCCGCCGCCCGGACCTCCACCGCCGTGCGGAGTGGAAAACGTCTTGTGCAGGTTGAGGTGCATGACATCGACGCCGAAATCGCCCGGTCTTGCAACACCCACCAAAGCATTCATATTGGCGCCGTCCATGTAAAGCAGCGCACCTTTCTTGTGCAGGATCTCAGCCGCGCGCGTAATCTTTTCTTCGAACACGCCGATGGTATTCGGGTTGGTCACCATGAGCGCTGCGACATCTTTATCGACCATACGCTCGAGCTCGGCCAGGTCCACCGTGCCGCGTGCGTTCGAACGCAGATTCTCCACGGCATAGCCCGCGATGGCGGCGGTGGCCGGATTGGTTCCATGCGCCGAATCGGGAATCAGGATTTTCTTGCGCGGATTGCCGCGTTTTTCGAGCAGCGCGCGAACCAGCAGAATGCCAGTGAGCTCACCGTGGGCTCCGGCTGCCGGCTGCAGCGTGATGGCATCCATGCCGGTGATCTCGAGAAGCGCGGATTCGAGCCGGGCCATGATCTCCATCGAGCCCTGCGACAGCGATTCAGGTTGATAGGGGTGCGCCCAAGCCAGTCCTTCCAGCCGCGCCACCAGCTCATTCACGCGCGGGTTGTATTTCATGGTGCAGGAGCCCAGCGGATAAAGGCCCAGGTCGATGGCGTAGTTCCAGGTTGAAAGACGCGTGAAGTGGCGGATGACTTCCACTTCGCTCACTTCCGGGAAATGTTCAATCTCGTTGCGGACGTTGTGCGCGCCCAGGGCGGCCTGGGAATCCACGGCGGGCACGTCGAGCGCCGGCAACTGGTATCCAGTTTTCCCCGGAGAACTCTTCTCGAAGAGCAGCGATTCATTCTGCGTGATATGAGAACGGACTTTCTTAATCATCAGACTTGAACCTGCTCTTGCTCTCGCACAGGCGAGAAGGCCTGCGCCACTTCATCCATGCGCTCACGCCTGGTCATTTCGGTAGCGCAAAGGAGCACACTGTTCTCGAGCTCCGGATACCAACCGGCGAGCGGTAATCCGCCAACAATTTTCTTTTTCAAAAGCGCCTGGTTGATGTCGTTGGGAGAGCGGCCGTTTGTTACGGCTGCGAACTCATTGAAGAAGGGACCCGTAAAGCGGGGTTTGAGCTTACCGCTGAGGTAATGTGCTTTGGCCAGGTTCTGCTCGGCCAGTTCCCGCAGGCCCTGTTTTCCGTAAACGCTCATAAACACCGTGGCCATCAGCGCGATGAGAGCCTGGTTGGTACAGATGTTCGACGTGGCCTTTTCGCGGCGAATGTGCTGCTCGCGCGTAGCCAGGGTCAGGCAGAAAGCGCGGTTCCCACGCGAATCACGAGTTTCGCCGACCAAGCGGCCGGGCATCTGGCGAATGAATTTTTCTTTGGTGGCGATGACGCCGGCGTAGGGGCCGCCATAACTCGGCGAGATGGCGAATGACTGCAGTTCACCCGCGACAATGTCGGCATCAGCCGGCGGCGCCAGAAGGCCCAAAGCCACGGCCTCTGTAAAAATGACGATGAGCAGCGCGCCGCGCCGGTGCGCGATCTCCGCCACGGATCGGATGTTCTCGACGACACCGAAGAAATTGGGCGTCTGCACGATCACGGCCGCGGTGTGGTCATCCAGCTTGCGGTCGAGATCTTCGAGATCGAGCGAGCCCGAATCAGACTGGTACTCGAAGTCGTCGACAGGCATGCCCTGATGCAGGGCATATGTTCGCAAGACTTCGCGATACTCAGGATGCACCGTGCGCGCCACCAGCACGCGGTCCCGGCCCGTGACGCGGACTGCCATCATGGCGGCTTCCGGAACAGCCGTGGAACCGTCATACATGGATGCATTGGCCACGTCCATACCGGTCAATTGGCAGATCATGGTTTGAAATTCGAAGATGGTGGTGAGTGTTCCTTGCGAAATTTCGGCCTGATACGGAGTGTACGAAGTGAGGAATTCGCCGCGCAAGACCACCGTGTCCACCATCACGGGCCGGTAATGCGCGTAGACGCCGGCCCCCAGGAATGAGGCATAACCAGTCGCATTCTCGGCGGCTCGTGCGCGGAAGTAGTCCACAATGTCGTATTCCGAAATGCCCGGGTCGAGTGCCAGCGGCCGCTTAATCCGCACCTCGCCGGGCAAGTGTCGAAACAAGGCTTCGGCGGACTCGAGCCCGCAGGCGTCCAGCATTTCGCGGCGTTCCGAATCAGATTTGGGGAGATATCTCACTTAAGTGCCGTTCCAGATTTCTTGAGATTGGCTGGCCGGGGCCAACCCGCGTCCACTAGGTTTCTGCTCCTACGTAAGTCTGATAGGCCGCGGCGGCGAGCAGGCCCTTCATCTCGTCTGGCGCGCTCATGCGGATTTTGACAAGCCATGCCGCACCATGCGGATCTTCATTCAATTTCTCGGGCGACTGAGACAGTGTTTCATTGGTCTCGATGACTTCGCCCGATACCGGCGAGTAGATGTCCGAGACGGCCTTCACCGACTCGACCGAGCCGAGAGATTTCCCTTGCTCCACGCGGGTGCCGGGCTTCGGGAGATCGACATAGACGATGTCTCCCAGCTCTTTCTGCGCGTGCCAGGTGATGCCGACGGTTCCAACGTCACCCTCGGCGAGAACCCACTCGTGCTCCTTGGTGTAGCGTAATTCTTCCGGATAGGTCATGCAGTTTTCGCCCGCTTGTAAAAAGGAGTGGCCACGGTTTCCGCTTCCACCGGCTGGTTGCGGACCATCACTTCGATTTTCCGGCCGGGCCGCGCTTCGCTGGCCGGCAGATAGCAAAGCCCGATGTTCTTGTTCAGCGTGGGGGCGGGAGATCCGCTGGTCACCCAGCCTGCCGGTACGCCGTCGAGACGCACTTCATAGCCATCGCGACCGATGCCGCGTCCGCGCATCTCAAAACCCACCAGCTTGCGCCGTACGCCCTGCTCTTTCTGTTTGACGAGAGCCGCACGGCCGATGAATTCGCTCTTGTCGAGTTTGACCATCCACGCCAGATCGGCCTCGAGCGGCGTAATGGAGGCGTGGATCTCGTGTCCGTAGAGGGCCATTTTTGCTTCCAGGCGCAGTGTGTTGCGCGCCCCCAAACCACAGGGCTTGATGCCGAATTCGCGACCGGCTTCCAGAATTTCGTTCCAGATGCGCGGACTTTCCGCCGGTTCCACGTAAATCTCGAATCCGTCTTCTCCCGTGTAGCCGGTGCGGGCCATGCGAGCGGGAGCGGCGGAGACGGCGCCGTCTTTGAACCAGTAGTAGGCGATAGCAGACAGGTCGACGGACGCCAGTTTTTGGAGCGTGCGCAGCGCCAGCGGTCCCTGAACGGCGATCTGTGCGTAGCTGTCGCTTGCGAACTGGACCTCGGCGTCAACGTGGTTGGCATCGCGGATGTGCTCGAAATCTTTCTCCTGATTGGACGCGTTTACACAAAGAAAGAAGTTTTCGTCCGCGACTTTGTGCACCAGAATATCGTCCACGAATCCGCCATGTTCGTAAAGCAGTCCCGAATACTGCGCCTGGCCCGTGCGCAACCGGGACGCCGCATTGGTCGAGACATAATCGACCAACCGCTCCGCTTCCGGCCCGCGAATCTCAATTTCGCCCATATGGCTGACATCGAACAAGCCCACCGCCTTACGCACCGCGTGGTGTTCTTCGACAAGGCCGGAGTATTGAACCGGCATTTCCCAACCGCCGAAATCCACCATCTTTGCGCCCATCGACACGTGAAGCGCGTAGAGCGGCGTGCGCTTGAGCGAAACAGAAACCGCCTGTGGCATGGAAACAACCAAGCTAACAAAAACCGGCCATCGGCACAAATTCCGTGCCACCGTTGCGGACACCAATGATCGCGGGCCGGCTGACTTGGCCCCCACCCGTGATGTCCTCAAAGGTGCATTGAGCACGTGACATGGCTGCCTCGACGCGTGACAATTTGGCACCTGCCCATGGACAGCTACCCAGTTGGCGAAACGCAGCTACTTCTATTGACAGGGTTTACCCGCGCGGACCTGCACGGCAACAAGGTTGCTTTTGAGACAGACAATGGCAGTCTATATTATGAGATGCACCAGACAACTCGCGCGATGCTTCGTCCTCGGCCGCCTTCCTGGAGCAGTGGCCGTGTTCTTGAGTGTTGTGGGTTTGTCGACCGTTAGAGCGGCCGACGTCGAGGGCATGGTTAAAATCCAACATAAGCTGACAAAGCACAGAGTGACTGCGCCGACAAGTTCTTACGAACGAGGCGCAGCGGTGCGACTCGCTTCCGACCACGCAGACGACCCTTTGACGTTCGAACGAATGCGCGTGGTGATCTATCTGGAAGGGCAGCTTGCATCAGACCCTCTCACGGCGACCATGGAGCAAAAGAACCGTATGTTTATTCCAGATACACTGGTAATCCCAGCCGGCTCAACGGTCTCCTTCCCCAACCTCGATCCGATTTTTCATAACGTTTTCTCCCTGTCTAAACCCAAGACATTTGACCTGGGGAACTATCCAAAGGATCACACGCGAACGATTACTTTTTCGAAACCGGGCATCGTGTACGTTGACTGCCACTTGCATCCGAACATGGCGGCCGTGATCGTCGTTACTCCAAACCAATGGAGCGCCAAAGCTGACGCGGCGGGACGATTTGTGCTCGCCGGCGTGCCGCCGGGCAGCTATACGGTTGTCGCCTGGCACAGGGCCGCCGGGTTCTTCCGCCAAACCATCCGAGTTGCGGAGAATCGCGCCAACATTGTGTCCTTCGTCATACCACTCGAAGAAAACGGCGCGATGGCTGTCGCGCAGAGGTAGAGATGCGCTTCGCGACTCGAACCTTTCTTTGGTCTTTCATTCCGTTCGCATTTCTCCTATTGGGAAGCTTCTGGGCGATTCAGAAGCTGGTGGAGCACACGGTGCGGGATGGATTACGCTCGTCCCTTCGCCAGACGCATTTGTCGATCGCCCGCGTACGATCGGAAAACGAACTGCAAAACAGCCGCTTCTTGAAAATGCTCGGTGAGAACGCCACCCTGAAGGCCGGATTGAAGCTGATACTGGCGGAGCCGAAACGCGGCGATGCCCGCCTTACAGTGGAGGACCAGTTACGCGAGATCTGCGAGACCCTGCACGTCGATTTTCTCCTGGTTTCCGATCCAGAGGGCGCCCCGCTGGCAGGAGTGATGCGAATCGACGAGCAGCTTGTGGCCATGGACATTGCGCGAATACGGCCACCTCAGCGCGGCTTAATGACCGCGGGACAACGAGCTTATCAGGTTGTTTCCACGCCCATCGATCAGGGAGAGGAGAACATCGGAATTCTTTCGGTGGGTGAGCTTTTCGATTTCTCTGAATTCACTACGCCGGCCCTGCTGGCGCACAACGGCACGATTTTGAAATCCAGCATTCCCGGAATTCCGTTAGAAGAAGTCGCCTCTGCTCTCAAGGGGTGTAAAGAGCAATCAGAATGCGAAGTGCGGCTGCGCGGAGAGACGTATATCTCGCTGCCGTTGGAAAGTATCTACTTTGGGGAAGGCTATGTCCTCCGCAGCCTGCAAAGTATCGACTCGGCGAGCCGGCCAGTCCAAGCGATTCTCCGCAACGTATTCCTGATCGCCGGCCTGGGTGCGCTGTTAGCCGCGATGATTCTGAGCGTGCTGTGTTCGCGTTCGATCGGGAAGCCCATCAAAGTCATGGTGTCTGACCTGCGAGAGAGCGAGAAGACGGGTCTGTTGCCGGAGTTCCATGCAACCCGCTCATCGATTCAGGAAATTCGCGACTTGAGGGAGAGCTTCAATCGTGCTGGCGCCGCGATTCGTGAGGCGCGGAAAGCTTTACACCGGGCCTATGTGGAATTCGTTGGATCACTCGCCAGCGCGCTGGATGCTCGCGATCGCTACACCGCCGGTCACAGCCGCCGGGTGAGCGAGTTTTCCTGCGCGATCGCGCACGCGGTGAATGCCACCTCCGAGGAGTTGGACGAAATCCGTATCGGCGCGCTACTGCATGACATTGGAAAAATCGGCATCGCCGACAGTGTGTTGCAGAAGCCCGGCAGACTTACCAAGGAAGAGTACACGATCGTTCAACAACATCCGACGATCGGGCGCAGGATTCTCGAAGGTGTTCACGCATTCCAGCGTTATCTGGCGATTGTCGAACTGCATCACGAGAATTGGAATGGCACCGGGTACCCGTGGGGGTTACGGGGCGACGCAACGCCGCTTGGCGCGCGCATAGTCCACATCGTCGATGCTTACGATGCCATGACTTCGGATCGGCCATACCGCCGGGGGATGAGCCATGAAGATGCCATTCGCGTGCTTCAGGAGAACGCGGGTACTCAGTTCGACCCCGAGATAGTCCCGATATTCGAAAAAATCACAAACATTGCCCTGGAACGGCGGCCGGCGATTAGCGCCAGCGTGCCGGAGCTCCAATCGATTCATAATCTGGCGGACGCGGTGAATGAGGCGGAGCTTGTTCCAAAGGGCCTGATAGCGAAGGACACATGAAACAAGCGATCTTCATATTCTGCTGTCTGCAGACGGCCATCCGGGCACAAGAGGCAACCTCAGGATTTGAGGTTAGAGCCACAGCCAGCGAGAGTGCTTCCTACACTCACCAGCTTGCGGCCCAAAACGAGGGACCGCTTACGGGCGGTTTTCGGGCAGTGCTGTATCCCACGTGGAAGCTGAACGATCATTGGGCTGTATCCGGCGCGATCCAGACGCATTCGACGCCGTATTTCTTTGAGGAGTTTTCCACACAACACTATGGTGTGAAGACCGATGTCCTGCAGGCGAACCTGAGTTACTCCCGATTCTGGAACGGCGGTTCTGTGGTTGTTCGCCTCGGGGAACTTCCCAGCGCTTTCGGCTCTTTTCTGCTGCGGTATGACGATGCGGTGAATCCGCTTATCGACATGCCTATGGCATACGGCTACTACTACAAGGGTGTCTCGAACTTGGGTTTGTTTGGCTCGCAGGCCGATCTCACTCTCGGCAAACTCGACATGCGAGCACAATTCGTGAATGCATCGCCCGCGAACCGCCGCAGCATCTTCGACCGTGATCAGTACGGCAACTGGGCCGGGGGCGCCGGATACACGATTCGGCAGGGCTTTCGCGTGGGAGTCTCGGCCTATCGAGGTCCTTACCTGCATCGCAATTATGCGTTTTACTTTCCAGGTGAAGCCAAACCGCGCGATCTACCAGGATCTGCTTTTGGTGTCGACGTGCAATGGGGTCGCGGTCCGTGGAACGTCTACGGAGAGTGGCAGAGGTTTCAGATGGACTATCGTGCGATTCCTACGTTTAAGGAGCACACGGGTTACGCGGAAGGCCGCTGGGTGCTGCACCCGCGCTGGTATATTGCCTCACGCGTTGGCTACCTTCGGGCCAATGCTTTTGCAGGACGACAAGTCTACGAATTTGTAGGGGGTTTTCGGCCTAACCGCCATCAATTGGCGAAGATCGGGTATCAGATCGAGCAATGCCCGAACATTCGTGGCACGCTGGGAAATATTTTGTCCCTGCAACTTGTCACCACGTTTCGCGCGATCTCCATTGCGCGGGACTGAGGAACGCGGAACTCGGTCGCAGACGGACTGCACAGATCGACTACTTTCAATTCAACGGCGAGCGAAATCGCGACAGAAGGATATCTTATCTATTTTCCGGGCACGCCCAGCCAGCCGCGGGAAATCATGTCAGTCAAGGTGAGCCACAGCAGCAACCCCAGCCAGGCAATGCCCGAAACGGCCACCAGCCGGGTGAGTTTGGTGCTCCAGTAAACATGCATGAAGAATAGGACCACAAGACTGGCCTTGATGACGGCGATGACTAGCGCGACAACCACATTAAATGGGCCCAGATCCATGTTGCCGGCTACCGTGGTTCCGAGCGTTAAAACCAGAAGAATGACAAAAACGTAAGCGTATTGTTTCTTAGTGACGATGTGCTCAGCCATGCTTCATCCTTGCAAGTGACGCGCAATCAGGTAGTACAACGGGAACAGGAAAATCCATACCAGGTCCACAAAATGCCAGTACAGGCCGCTGATTTC
This sequence comes from Acidobacteriota bacterium, assembly GCA_003223115.1. GTDB lineage: Bacteria > Acidobacteriota > Terriglobia > Bryobacterales > Bryobacteraceae > QHXW01. The sequence continues at coordinate 31,206 of QHXW01000189.1, read as the reverse complement.
GACAGGCGTGTAATAGGCGGGCGTAAATACATCGGCATAAGCCCGGAACGCCAGAATTATCAGGATCACGATGCCGATGGTGACGTGGGAAGCGTGCAGTCCGGTCATCGCAAAATACATGCAGAAAAACAACTGGACATGGCCGGGATCGATGCCTTTGTAAGTGAAGTTCACACCAGGCATCAATCCCTCTTTGTATAATAAATACCATTCCGACATCTCGATCACCAGAAAAGCAACGGCCAGCAAGATAGTCAGCACCAGGAAACCAACCAGCGCCTTACGGTATCCGGTGGCCGCGCTATTCACGGAACACGCCATGAAATAACTGCTGCAGATCAGTACGACGGTGCTGACGGCGCCCCAAAGCACCTCGAGGTGGTTACTCGCGATGCCGAATGCGTGAGGATACGACGAGCGGTAGACCGTGTAACAGCAGAACATACCGCCAAAGAACAGAATCTCTGTGGCGAGGAAGATCCACATGCCGAGCGTGGAGGCGTCCTTCTGCTGCGCGACATCTTCGAACTGGTGGCGGAGCGCCAGACTATGATTAGCCAACCGTCATTTCCTCCACGACCGAGTAATCGTAAGCCTCGTGCGTAACTACGGGAGTAATCTCGAAATTATCAGGCGGCGGCGGAGAGCTGGTCTGCCATTCGAGGCCCGTGGCGCGCCAAGGGTTATCGGGCGCAATCGGACCGTAGCGCAGTGACCAGATGAAGTACATCGCCGGAATCAGATATCCGACCGCCAGGACTGAAGCACCGGCGGTAGAGAGCACGTGATAGACCTGAAATTCCTCGGGATAGGCATGATAGCGGCGCGGCATCCCGAGATAGCCCATGATGAATTGCGGAAAGAACGTCAAATTAAAGCCTAGGAAAACGACCAGCGCGGAAAGCTTGGCCCAGCCCTCCGGGTACATCCGGCCGCTGATCTTGGGCCACCAGTAATGTAAGCCGCCCAGATAGGCCATCATGGTGCCGCCTACCATGATGTAGTGAAAGTGCGCCACAACGAAGTAAGTGTCGGTAACATGCACGTCAAATCCCAGTGATGCCAGAAACGTGCCGGTCAGGCCCCCCATGGTGAACAGGCCGATAAATCCAAAAGCATAGAGCATCGGCGTGTCATAGGAAATCGAACCCTTGTATAAGGTAGCAGTCCAGTTAAACACTTTAATGGCTGAAGGAACGGCCACAAGATAACTCAGCATGGAGAAAACCATGCTGGCGTAGACAGACTGTCCCGCCACGAACATATGATGTCCCCATACCAGAAATCCCAGAATTGCAATCGCAACGCTGGCGAAAGCCACGAACTTATAGCCGAAGACCTTCTTGCGTGAATAAGTGGAAACCAGCTCACTGACAACGCCCATCGCCGGCAGCACCATGATATAGACCGCCGGATGCGAGTAGAACCAAAACAGATGCTGAAACAGCACCGGATCGCCGCCTAGCGCAGGATCAAAAATGCCCAGATGAAAACCGCGCTCGAGCGCGACCAGCAGCAATGTGACTGCAATTACCGGAGTGCCAAGTACCTGAATAACGCTTGTGGCGTATGTTGACCAGATGAACAGCGGCAGCCGGAACCAGGTCAAACCGGGAGCCCGCATGCGGTGAACGGTGACAATGAAATTCAAACCGGTGAGAATCGACGAAAACCCGGTGATGAATACGCCGACTGCGGTGAGAATGACGTACGTATTGGCGTACGAAGTGCTGAGCGGAACGTAGAAGGTCCAGCCGGTATCCACTCCGCCAATCAGCATGGCGTAGAGCACGAACAGGCCACCGACAACGAAAATGTACCAGCTCAGCAGGTTGAGTTTAGGGAAGGCCAGGTCTTTACACCCCAGCATCATCGGAACCAGGAAGTTACCCAAAGTGGCCGGAATGGACGGAATCAGGAAGAGAAACACCATGATGATCCCGTGCAGACTGAATAGCTTGTTATAAGTCTGCGAGGAAACCAGATCACCGGGAGGCGTCAACAGCTCCAGACGGATAATGGTCGCGAAGATTCCACCAAGAAAGAAGAAAAAGGTGATGCTGGCCAGGTACAGCAGAGCGATTCGCTTATGATCCTTGGTCAGCAGCCACGACTTAACGCCGTATTCGTGGGTGAGGTAATTATCGCGAGCTTCAACGGTTGCCGTAATCATAGAGAATTAACGTTTCTGGGCTTCCGGCCGCCGCCCGGTTGATCTTGACGTGGGGCCGCCCGCCGTTCCTCTCCGCTCGAGTGCCGGCGGAATCGCTCCCGTCGCAGGAGACGCCGATTCGGGTTTCTGACCCAGGCTCTTGATGTATTCGATGAGCTGCAGCAGATCTTCCTCGGTGACCAGGCCCTGGAACGAAGGCATGATGTTTTGATAGCCCGCGACAACTTTAGCGCTGGGATTCAGAATCGATTCTCGAATGTACGCTTCATCGGCCGTGAAGTTTTCGCCCCCGGTCATTAACACCGGCTTGCCGAACAAGCCCACCAGATTGGGGCAGCGGCCCGGCTTGTCGGTGCGATGACAATTGGCGCATGCCAGATATTCGAACAGCTTTTGGCCACTGGAGACCAGCGATTCGAAACCGGCGCCACCGGCGAGCCAGCGCTCATACTCCGCTGGCTCCATCACGTAGACTGAGCCGATCATCCCGGAGTGCAGTGTGCCGCAGTATTCGGCGCAGAACAGATGAAATTTCCCGGCCTTTGTGGGCTTGAACCACGCTGTGGTGTACCTGCCGGGAAGCACGTCGAACTTTTCGCGGAATGCCGGCACAAAAAAGCTATGGATCACGTCCTCGGAAGTCATGGTGAGGCGGACGGCGCGTCCCAGCGGGATATGCAGCTCATTGATCTCCCGCTGCCCCTCCAGGTGCTGGGTCTTCCACATCCACTGCTTCCCCACCACGTAGATGTTCATGGCATCGTTGGGCGGGCGGGCCATTTCAAAATAAATGCTGGCGCCCCAAACGAACATCACAATCATCAAACCGAACGGGATGATGCTCCAAGCCATCTCGAGCGCCATGGGCTCGGGGGTCGCATGGGGACGCTCGTGCTCCGAACGGCGGCGGTATTTCACCGCGAAATAAAGAATCAGCATGAAGATCGCCGCGCTGAAGATGGTCGCGACCACGATCAGGTAAATGGCGAGATGATCGACGTGCTGCGCCGTTGCCGAGGCCTGCTCCGGAAAAAACTGGAAGCTCGAATTCATCCTTTAACGCGCCCTCAGCATCCCGGGCGCGGGGTTTGGGGTCCGGCGCCGCAGCTCGCGGCGCCACAGAACGAATAGCAGCGCGGCCAGGCCGGCCAGCGTCAAGGCGGCGCCCAGCCGCACAATATTCATCACCACGGCCGAATATTTCCCGGTCTTCGGATCGTAGTGATAACAGAACAACAGCAACTGGTCGACAGGAGTGCCGATTTTGTTCTGAGAAGCTTCGACCAGTCCCAGACGTAAATCGCGCGGAGCGTACTCGATGCCATAAAAATAACGCGACAACCTGCCCTCGGGCGTCAACACCATGATGGCGCTGGCATGCGCGAATTGACGGGTGCGCGGATCATAGGCATAGCGGAAGCCCACAGCACGGGCCAGGCCCTTGATCTGCGCCTCGCTTCCCGTGAGAAAGCGCCACCCGGTTGCGCTTTTCGCGTAGCGCCGCAGATACTCGTCCCGCTTTCGTTTGGCGAGTTCGGGCGTTTCAGTAGGATCGATACTGACGCTGACGACCTCGAAATCGCGGCCCGATTCGAGCGACATCCCACGCAGGCTGCGAACCAGACCGTTCAATATCTGCGTGCACAGCATGGGACATTGGTAGTAGACCAGCGCCAGGATCACCGGCTTGCGGCCGAAGAATTGAGATAGCGGCGCCTGCTGGCCGTCCTCGTCGCGGAATTCGAGATAGAGCGGAGCCTGCGCGTTCAGTTTCTGATCGAGACCCACATCGCGGAGTCCTGGCGGCAACACCGCCGCAGTGATGTCCGCCTGCATGTCACGAAAGCTTCGCGTGGGTTGTGCCGCCGCGCTCACCGCAACCAACAGCAAGAATGTTTTCCTGAATCGCATGTCAGATCATTTCCCGGGTTTTCGAATCTTTCCGCCTTTTTGTGAGGTTTCTCCAAAAGCCCGGCCCGGCGCCGTCTCTCCCAGACTGCGGGCGTCCGGCGTCGAACCCGCGCTTGGAGGAGCGGATGCCGTGAACCGCGGAAGGCCGCGAGTTGCGATCAAGTCGATGGCGCGATCGATAGGGATGCGCACCACACCGCGCTCCGGGTCGACCCAACCATAGTGGTTCAGAACAGAGTCCTCATCCTGCAGCATCTGTCTCAAATCAGCTTGCGGATTTCCCTGCAGCCTTGGCTCAGGCGGCTCTCTGGGCGCCTGAGTCTTGATCAATTCGGGCACCAGCGGGCTAAGCTTGGCCTCGCGCGAAGAATAATGGGCGAACAGCCACCACAAAATCAGGTGGACAAGCAGCACGCAAAGACCGAGGCCAATCCCGAACCGGGTGATCGCCCAGGTGTTGGCATCGGTCGGTTCGTGCGCGACGACAGGATTGCTCTCGGGCTCAGTAGGATGATTCACTGACGCCTCCGTGCAAGATGGCCTGCTCCAAATAAGGATCACCCAGGGGGAGGAGCGTGCGCTTCTTCAACTGGACCAGGAAATCAGCCAGCCACAGCCCTCCAATTCCGATGGGCGCGAGAATGTCCATCCAATCGAGCCAGAATGCTGTTTGATGGAAGCCCGGTTCCACCTGCCAGAACAAGTCCACAAAGCGCATGACGATTATCACGCCGGCGATTCGGATGAGCGTGGGGCCCGTGCGCTTCAGGTTGCGCGATAACAGCAGAGCAAACGGCATCGCAAAATGAAACAGCACCAGCAGAATCCCGACCCACTGCCAGCCGCCCGTCATGCGCGTCAGGTACCAGGGGATCTCGCCCGCGAGGTTGCCGGACCAGATGATGAGCAATTGCGAGAACGAGAAATACGCCCACAGCATGGTGAAGGTGAGCATCAGCTTGCCGAGGTCGTGCAGATGGGCAGGACCGACAGCGTCCGCGAGCGGGCCCCCGTCCTTAGCAAGGATGACGAGCACGATGACGCAGAAGGAAAGTGCGGAAAGGCCTTGTCCGGCGACGAACAGCAGTCCATAGATGGTCGAATACCAGTGCGGGTCGATGGACATCACCCAATCCACGGCCGCGAAGGTGGCGCTCATTGCGTAGAAACACAAACCGGGTCCGCTGAGTAACTGCAGCCGGCGCGCCCGCGGATCGCGTCCGGTCTCCTCCTGTTCCCGCGACCACTTGTTAAGAAAGTGGGCGAACAGCAGCCAGCCGGCGAAGTAAATTGCGGCGCGCAGCAGAAAGAACGGTACGTTCAGGTAGAGGTGCTTATGCTGCAGAATCAAGTCCTTCGCGACCACGTCGGCGTGCGACCAGATGTAGAGCTTGGGAATGCCGATCAGCACCGGAATGAAAAGAAACATCAGAAGCAACAGAGTACGCGAGGCGGCCTCGGTAACGCGGCGCAACACGATGCCCCAGGCGCCGCCCGTCAGGTACTGGAGCATCACCACGGCCATGCAGCCGATGGTCAGCCCGATATAGAACATGTACGAAAACAGATAAGATCGGAAAAACTGATCCGGACGGAATAAGGCGCCCACGATGCAGCCCACCAGCGCCACGATACCGACAATGAGAGATCTGTGGCGCAGGCGCTCCAGGCCGCGGCCGAGTTGCGGAGATATCGTGAAATCTCGAGCGCTCATTTCTTCGGACCTTCTGCCGCTGGTGCGTTCTGGCTTGGCAGTTCACCACGCATTTCCGCGGGCACGTCGTTGATCGAAGCATTCTGGCTGTACTGCAAGACGCGAATGTAAGCGGCAACCGACCAGCGGTCTCGAGGCGCAATCTGCATGGCGTAATCCGGCATGGCGCCGAAACCATTCGTGATCACGTCGTAAAAGTAACCGAGCGGCACCTGGCGCAAACGATCGATGTGATATGACGGGGGCCGCTTCAACCCGCGGCGCACAATCATTCCGAGGCCGTTGCCCAGCCGTCCATGGCATGGTGAGCAGTACACATTGAACCGATCCTGCCCGCGTAGCAGCACATCGCGATTGACTGGGAATGGAATCCGATCGATGAAGTCGTTGCCCATCTTGCCGGTATAGAAAACCTTGTCGGCGCGCAACAGACCTCGCGCCACGGTGCCCTCTGGAACAGGACGCGCGGAGCGTCCATCAGCGAAGAAATTGTCCGAGCGAAGCGGAATGTATTTCGGCTGATCCTGCATATCCTGGCGGCACCCGATGGTTACACCTCCGGCGATCAGCGGCAGACTCATCCAAGCGAGCGGCCTAATGCGCAACTTCGGACACCTCCCGCGCCTCGAGCGTGCTCAGAAATTCCGCTGTCTCATGGCGATTGAATAACGGGTCAGTAGCCTCGATGCAAAGAAAGAAGCGATTGCGTGAAGCCAGCGCGAATCGCGGCAAGTTGAATACCGGATGATAGGGCATCGGCAGACCGCAGAGCCCCAGCAAACCAAGCACCGTAGCAAGCGCCGCAAACAAAATGGTCAGTTCGAAAGTGATGATGATGAATGAAGGCCAGCTATGCAGCGGGCGTGCGCCGACGTTGATCGGAAAATCGATGACGGCAAGGTAATACTGCATCAGATAGCCGGTGAGCCCGCCGAGAATACCGCAGCCCAGCACGATCAGCGGAAGCCGGTTGTGATGGAGGCCCAGTGCCTCGTTCACTTCTTCGATGGCAAAGGGCGAGTACGCTTCCACCTTGTTGTAGCCTTTGGCCTTCACCTGCCGCGCTGCCGCCGTTAGCGTAGAAGGACTCTCGAATTCGGCCAAGATCCCGTAGATCGGCGTGATCATTTCTCGACCTCGGCCTCGGGCAGCAGCGTCCGAACTTCGAAAATGGAGATCATCGGCAGCAACCGAATGAACAGGAAGAACAGGAAGAAGAACAAGCCGATGCTGCCCACGTAGGTGGCCACGTCCCAGATTGTGGGAGCGTACATACCCCACGACGAGGGCAGAAAATCACGGTGCAGACTGACCACAATGATGACGTAGCGCTCCAGCCACATACCCACCAGCACGTCGAGTGAGATGACAAACAGCCAGATGACGTTGGTCCGGTATTTCTTTACCCAGAGCAATTGCGGAGCCACCAGGTTGCAGAAAATCAGGAGCCAATAGGTGGGCCAGTACGGTCCGGTCATGCGGTTCCATATGGCGAACATTTCGAAAGTGTTGCCGCTGTACCAGGCGATGAAAGCTTCAAAAATGTAGGAATACGCGACAATTTCGGCCGTTGCGAGCATGACCTTGGCGCAGTTATCCAGGTGCCGCATGGTGATCAGATCGTGCAGTCCATACAAGGCCCGCAGCGGAATGGCCAGCACCAGAACCATGGCGAAGCCCGAATAAATAGCGCCCGCGACAAAGTAAGGCGGAAAAATCGTGCTGTGCCAACCGGGCACGATAGCTACCGCAAAGTCGAAGCTCACTACCGTGTGGACGGAAATCACCAGGGGCGTAGCCAGGCCGGCAAGCAACAGGGAGGCCGTTTCATATTTCTGCCAGTGGCTCGCTGCGCCACGCCAGCCCATGGCCAGAATTCCATACGCGGCCCGGGCAAAACGATTGCGCGCACGGTCGCGCAGCGTGGCGAGGTCCGGCAGCATACCGACAAACCAGAACAGGAACGAAACTGTGGCGTAAGTCGAAACCGCAAACACGTCCCACACCAGCGGGCTGCGGAAATTTGGCTGGATGCGCATGGTGTTGGGGTAAGGGAACAACCAGTAAAAAAGCCACGGACGGCCCAGGTGCAGCAGCGGGAACATGCCCGCGCAAGCTACGGCGAACAACGTCATAGCCTCGGCGAATCGGTTAATCGAGTTGCGCCAGGATTGATGCAGCAACAGCAGGATGGCCGAGATCAGCGTGCCCGCGTGGCCAATTCCGATCCACCAGACGAAATTCGTGATGGCCCAGCCCCAACCAATCGGAATCTTGATACCCCAAATTCCCACACCACGCACGAACAGATAAGTCACAGCGACCAGGAACAGCAGCACCAATGTCAGCGAAATCGCGAAGGGAATGAACCAATAGAGAGGCGTCTTGCGGTTGAGGACGATGGAGCTGATCTTGTCGGTTACGGTGCCGAAGGTGTGGCCCGGCGCGATGACCGGCGGCCGTCCAGGCTGAACTTCGAGCAGCTCTCGTCGTTCCTGGCTCATCTCAGCCCTCCATCTCCGGGTTGGGATTGCGTAGTGCCGCCAGATACGTTGTGCGAGGCCGCGTGTTCAATTCGGCCAGCAACGAATAATTCAACTCCTCGGCTTTCATTTTGGCTACGCGGCCGGCCTTATCGTTGATATCGCCGAAGACGATGGCCTGGGTGGGACAGACGGCCTGGCAGGCAGTCTGGATCTCGCCGTCGCGCACGCGCCTGTCTTCCTTTTCAGCGTCGATTTTGGCCTCATTGATGCGCTGCACACAATACGAGCATTTCTCCATCACACCGCGGCTGCGCACGGAAACATCCGGGTTGCGCTGCAATTTTAGACTTGGCGTGGTCCAGTCCGAATAGAGGAAGAAGTTGAAGCGCCTCACTTTGTAAGGACAGTTGTTGGAACAATAGCGCGTGCCGACGCAGCGGTTGTACACCATATCGTTCAGGCCTTCGGAGCTGTGATTGGTGGCTTGCACAGGACAAACCAGCTCGCAAGGCGCATTCTCGCAGTGCATGCAGGGCACCGGCTGGTAGTACGTCTCGGGGTTATCCATGGCTCCGGTGTAATACGTGTCGATGCGCAGCCAGTGCATCTCCCGCATCATGATCACCTGGTCTTTACCGACTACGGGGATGTTGTTCTCTGCCTGGCACGCCGTCACACACGCATTGCAACCCACGCAAGCGGTCTGGTCGATGGCCATGCCCCAGGCGTAGCCTTCGTATTTGTAGCCGGGGTAAATGGTGAGTGCGGGCGGCTCTACGGCTTTTTCTTTGGCGAAATGAGGATTGCTGCGGTATTCCTCAATCTTGCCGGAGATGACGATCTCGCGTCCTTCCATCAGATGATGATGCTGCGTAGTCGCAAGCGGATACTTGCTTCCCAACTTTCGAATGTTGAGGCCGGAGCCGAACCAGGGCGCATCGGAAGTACGGAGCAGGTAAGCGTTGAAACCGGCGCCGTTGCCCACCCGACCGGCACTGGTGCGTCCATAACCCAGATGCAGGGTGACGGATTCGTTGGAATGGCCCGGCAGAATCCAGATTGGCGCCTGCACTTTTCGGCCGCGATATTCCAGCTCGACCAGATCTTCGTTCTGCAGTTCGAGGTGCTGCGCGGTGGCCGGATTGATGAGCGCGGCGTTATCCCAGGTCAATTTCGTGAGCGGCTTGGGAAGTTCCTGCAGCCATCCGTTGTTCGAGTAGCGGCCGTCGTGGATGTGCGGGTCTGGCCGGAAGATGATATCCAGCCCCTGCCCGGAAACTGGCGGACGCGTTGCCGCAGTCGCGCCTCTAAAGACCACCTGGCGCGGCGGAAGTGCTGTATTTGGAACGAAGCCGTCGTGCACGGCCTTGCGCCACCAGTCCTCGAAAGCCTCCCCGGGATGCTGCCGGTTCCAGTAGTCCTTCACGATGTCGTAACTCGACGGTACCGGCGTGTCGGTGAACGCGGCCAGCAGCTCGTGGACGGAACGCCCGAAGTACAGCGGCAGGATCAGCGGCTGCATGATGGTCACGGTTCCGTCGTAGGCACGCGCATCGCTCCAGGTCTCGAGAAAATGCGCTTCGGGAACGTGCCACTGGCAGAGCTCCGAAGTTTCGTTCGCGTAGAGGCCCAAGTGGATGCGCAGTTTCACTTTCGAGAGAGCTGCGCGAAAACCCGAGTCCGCCGGCGCGTTGTAGACCGGATTGCCGCCCACAATCACCAGCATCTCGACTTTGCCCGCATCCATATCGGCCACCAGCTCGCGCAGGCTTTCGAAATCGTCCACTGGATTAGGATCGAGCGGATCGGTATGGATCACGGTATTTCCGATGTTGCCGAGCGCCGTGTTGATGGCGTGCGCCAGCAGGTGCACCGCGGAGGACTGGTAGTCTCCGGCAATGACCGCACTCGACCCTCGATGCTGCGCGAGATCTTTAGCGGCGGCGTTGATCCACTTTGCCGTATCGCCGGTGGCCAGCATGGGGTTGCCAGCCGAAGTATCCACACCGCGCACACCCACGCGCACCGCAATAGCGGCCGCAAATCTCTCAACGTCGGCAACTCTGACTGGCAAGCGATGATCGGCCTTCGAGCCGCTGGCTGTGGGTGAGCTCTCGATGGCGTACAGCCGGTTCATGGCCGTCTGGTTTCCCCGCACGCGGCGGCGCGCAGCGAAATCCGAGGCGTAGCGGACACTGGCAGGACCGCTGCACAGAAAATCGGAATCGAGCGCCAGGATCACATCGGCCTTTGCAATGTTGTAGTAGGTGTGTACCGGTTGACCGAAGGCCATTCGCGCTCCGGCGAGCACCGCTTGCCGCCCGGCAGGCTCATAGCGGTGCCACTTTGCCGCGGGAAACTTCTTGAGTACGGTTTGAAACTGATCGGCCAGAGTAGGTGAGGTGGTGGCACCGGTAAGAAATCGCAAACCTGCGCCGTTCTTCGCGGTCTGAGGCGCCAGTGACTCGCGCACTGCTCCCAAAAAGGCGCTCCACGGCCGGATATCGCCGAGATAGCTGAGCGTCTGCGAGCGATCGGGATCGTAAAGCTCGAGTACCGAGGCTTGCGCGATGGCGTCGGTAGCGCCCAGACTTGCCGGATGATCGGGGTTTCCTTCGACTTTGGTGGGCCGTCCTAAATGGCTCTCCACCAGCACGCCCATGGCGACGGCTGTCTCAGGTACCGCTGTCGCAAAGTAGAGCGGCTTGCCCGGAATGACCTGTTCCGGCTGCCGTACGTACGGCATGATGGCTTCCGTCGGCTGGCGCGTACATGCGCTCAAACCCGCAAGGGCCATTGAAGCGCCCATCAGCTTGAGAAATTGTCGCCGCCCCGCCGGATCGTTGTCCCAGACCGCCGCCTGTCTTGGAAACTCGCGCTCGAGTAATTCCTCGAACGCTTTGCTATCGGCCAACTCTTCGAGGGTGCGCCAGTACTCGCGGCCACGGCTTTGATCGAGGCGGGCGCGAATCGCAGCCAGATCGAGATATTGGTAGGACTCGCTCATCGGTGACACGTCGAACAACTGGTCAAACTCTGAATCTTGTACTCTCTCACCAGCTTCCTTCCCAGTTCTTCCTGATTCGCCGGCGGCTGATACGTCACGTTGAACACTTCCGATCTGGGCCGCACGAATCGCTCCGGGTGGCGGTGACATTCCAGACACCACGCCATTTGCAGCGAAGCTTGCTGCCACGTCAGCGGCATTTTGTTGATGGGACCATGGCAACTGGTGCAGCCGATGCCCTTTGCCACGTGAATGCTGTGGTTGAAGTACACATAATCCGGCAGGTCGTGCACGCGAATCCAGCGGATAGATTCGTCGCTGCGGAAACTCGTGCGTACCGGCTCGAGCATCGCGCTGGTGTTCCAGATCTGCGAGTGGCAGTTCATGCAAATCTTGGTGGGCGGGATGCCGGCGAAGGAGGAATTTTCAACCGAGGTATGACAGTAGCGGCAATCGATTCCTAAGCCGCCGACGTGGTGCTCGTGGCTGAAGGGCACAGGTTGCTCGACCGGAACTTTCGCACGTGTGGCGTAGTCAGAAGCATTCAGCTCCGCCCAGGCCCAAACCAGAAAGGCCAGAATGAAGATCCCGCCGAAGATACTCAGCCGGGAAAATGTGTTTGTACTATGGTGGAAAATCTGGGACATCGAACTACGTCCCGCGGCTTTCCTGCGCGACAGCAATCCAAGTCACGTCAACAGTTGAGCAAATGTCCATGAGAAGAATCGCGACTTATTATTTATCACGTTCGCCGGGGCGTCACAACGGCGTCGTCGGCAAAATTAACTCCGTGTGATGATTTTCACCAAGCCAGGGATTCAACTGTTTCGTGATTCGCGGCCCTCGCGCAAGCCACCCTTGGCTCTCGCCGGGATACTTACCGCTCCATCAGGTGGACACAAGGCTCAGCCCTGCTTTCAGCACCATCGTTGACGGTAAACTTGGGCCCGTTCCACAACGCGGCCCCGGCATACTCACCATCTTTGCGCAAAGCATAAAAGCTGAGATCGAACTGCATGAGCTTGGCGCGATCGTTATTGTAATTGAGCGCAACGCGCTTCAAGGCATCGAGACACGCCTCTTTCGGTGACATGCCGTGGCGCATATTCTCGACAATAGTATGGCTTCCCGAGACGCGAATGTTTTCTTCGCCCCGGCCGGTTGAACCCGCACCGCCCACGTCCTGGTCCACGTAAAGGCCCGCGCCGATAATGGGTGAATCCCCAACGCGGCCGGGAATCTTCCACGCAAGTCCGCTCGTGGTCGTGACGCCCGACATCTCGCCGCGCGAATTGAGCGCCAGGCAGTTGATGGTTCCGGTCGGCGGGCGCACCGCAACACGCCAGGCCCAGGCAAGTGTTTCATCGTCAACGTCCGGAAACAGCCGCTTCAAACGCGCGGACGCCTTAGCCGGCGCATCCAGCCCGTCGGTCCAGTTGTTGTGCCCGCTCGCATCCCGCAGGGATTGTTTCCAGACCAGCCAGGCCAGGCGGCCTTTTTCGGTCAGCAGGTTCTCGTCTTTGAACCCCATCGTCTTGGCGAAACGTAAAGCGCCCTCGCCGACAAGCATCACGTGATCGGTCTGCTCCATTACCAGTCTGGCTACATTGGACGGGGTCTTGATGTTGCGAATGGATGCCACCGCGCCACAGCGGCGTGTAGGGCCGTGCATCACCGAAGCATCAAGCTCGACGACGCCCTCTTCATTGGGCAGACCGCCATAGCCCACGCTGGTGTCTTCCGGATCCAGCTCATTGATGTTGACTCCGGCGATGACGGCGTCCAGCGTATCTGCTCCCGCTTTCAGCGACTCCAGGGCTTTGGCACAGGCGCGCGCGCCGTTGCCGCTGGATACCACGATATTTTTGCCGCTCGCGGCAATAGCCTGACGTGCCGCCGGAAGCGCCGACAAGCCCGCCGCGCTCCACATCCAATCTCTTCTGCTCATCATGTTGGTTTTCTCCCCTCAGAAAGGCCTCAACATTCAGCCCGCGCCTGGAGTCCATCACCACGCCGCTCACCGGATCGCACGCTACGACCGTGGCGGATGAGGACTTCGAAGTGCCAGATATAAAGTGCCAGATATTATGTCACAAGCCGGCTGTTGCGAGGATTGTTAGGTGCTGGTTCTCATAGTCACCAGAGCGTTACCGCCCCCGCTCTTCGGCTCGGACGCCTCTGATCTAGCAGGAAAGATCTGGTCCCGAGTCAACTGAACAGAGGTGGTTTTTACAAAAGTTTTACAACTCCACAACGACTTCGTAGTGCTCCCTCCTTAGGATCATTATTGAACGCTTTAGGAGACATCATGGGGTTAGTGCAAACGGCTTCGAACTCGCCTTATCGCTATCAGGACGCTCACCTGGATGTGGATTTCGTACGGAAATGTGCCCTGGTTGATTCCCACCGGCTGGTGCTCACTCGCAAGGAATACGATTTGCTGGCGCTTCTAGTAGAGAACGCCGGCGAAATCATCCCCCGCAACGTCCTTTTGTTGCGGGTTTGGGGCTATAGCAGTGAGATCCGCACCCGGACACTGGACGTCCATGTGCGCCGCCTGCGCAAGAAACTGGGTTCATACAGCGAGCAATACATCGAAACAATCTTCGGGATCGGCTATCGCTTCCAGCCCTTCCGCGCCAACCAGCGTTTCCAGACCGGAGTACCGACGTCGCCTTTGGCGGCCAGCGCCTGAACAGGCCCGCGGCCACTGAATTTTCAGGTACTTTACAACCCGCTAGAATGGGAAATCCCTCATGGATCAAAGGATTTCCCCCGCAACACGCATCTCGGGTTCGATATGCCTGCCCGGCGATAAATCCATTTCACATCGCTACGCCATTCTGGCGGCTCTGGCCGAAGGCACGAGCACCATCCGCAACTATTCAACCGGCGCGGATTGCCACTCGACTCTGGGCTGCATCCGAAGCCTGGGGATCGAAGTTGACGAACAGGGCACCGAGGTAACCGTCACCGGCAAGGGGCTTGCAGGTTTGAGCGCACCGGGCGCCGATCTGGACGCGGGCAACTCCGGTTCCACCATGCGAATGCTCTCGGGTGCGCTGGCCGCACAGCCATTCGACAGCCGGTTGATTGGGGATGAATCGCTTTCCCGCCGGCCCATGGACCGGATCATGAAGCCGCTCGGCGAGATGGGCGCTGTGATTTCGGCACGGAACGGAAAATTCCCGCCGCTCGAGGTTCACGGCGCAAAGTTGCGGTCGATCGACTATACGCTTCCGGTGCCGAGCGCACAGGTGAAAACTTGCGTTCTTCTTGCCGGTTTGTACGCAGACGGCGAGACGATCGTGCGCGAACCGGTGCGATCCCGCGATCATACCGAAATCGCTTTGCGCGAATTCGGCGCCGAGATCCGTGTGGAGAGGCGCGTGATCACTCTCCAGGGCCGGCCGAGGCTCATCGGGCGAGATCTGGTTGTGCCCTCGGATCTTTCTTCGGCTGCGTTCTTCATTGTTGCCGCGCTGCTGGTGCCGGGCTCGGACCTTGTCATCCGGGGAGTCGGCCTGAATCCCACTCGGTCCACACTGCTGGACGTGTTGCTGTCCATGGGGGGCGGCATCACGATCCTGAAAGTAGAGCAGGTCAACGGCGAGCTTTTGGGCGAGATTCTGGTGACGGCATCCCGTTTGCGCGGCGGGACCATCGAGAAAGAAACAACCGCGGCCCTGATTGATGAAATACCGGTGCTTGCGGTGCTTGGCGCCGTGAGCGATGAGGGCCTGGTGGTGCGCGATGCCGGAGAACTACGGATCAAAGAAACCGACCGCATCGCCACCGTGGCCGAAAATCTGAAGCGCATGGGAATTGAGGCGGAAATTCTCCCGGATGGCTTGCGGATTCCGGGACGCCACCGCTTCCGCGCGGCCGAGCTGGATTCGTTCGGCGACCATCGGATCGCCATGGCATTCTCGATAGCCGCGCTCGCAGCGAATGGCGAATCGACGATCCACGGAGCCGAAGCGGCTTCGGTCTCATTCCCGGAATTCTTCGAAGTCCTCAAACAGGTCACGGCATGAACCGGGCGGCCGTGTTGAAACAGGGCAAGGGGCCCGTAGTCGTCGAGGAAATAGAAGTGCCGCGCCCGGGGCCTGGGCAGGTGCTGGTGAAGATGGAAGCCTGCGGCGTCTGCCATTCGGACCTGTTCATTGCCGGGCTCGAAAAGCTGCCGCTGGTTCCACTGGTCCTGGGGCATGAAGGAATCGGACGTGTGGTTGAGACCAGTCCCGCTGCCGGTTCGTATAAGGCTGGTGATCGTATCGGCATCACGTTCCTGGCTTCGAGTTGCGCAGTCTGTGAATGGTGCGCGAGCGAGCGGGAGCGCTTTTGTCCCAAGCAACTGAATTCTGGCTACACCAGTGCAGGCGTGTTGGCGCAATATGCCTGCGTAGCGGCGCAGCACCTGGTGCGCGTTCCGGAAAAGCAGCCGGCCGCGGAGTTGGCTCCGCTGTGTTGCGCTGGATGGACCGCGTACGCTGCTGTGCGCGAAACGGGTCTCGAGCCGGGCCGCACCC
The DNA here is from genome assembly GCA_003223115.1 of Acidobacteriota bacterium. GTDB lineage: Bacteria > Acidobacteriota > Terriglobia > Bryobacterales > Bryobacteraceae > QHXW01. Next base: position 15,383 of record QHXW01000189.1, on the reverse strand, counting down.
TCGCCGTTTTCGGAATGGGCGGGCTGGGTCATCTGGCGGTCCAGTATGCAATCCACCGTAAATTGCGGGTTGCGGCGGTGGATGTAGAGCCAACCAAACTGGAGCTGGCTCGTGAAATTGGAGCAAGCATCGTGGTCCCCGCGGAAAACGCCGGTCGAGCGCTGCAGAAGCAGCATGGCGGAGTGGATGCGGCGGTGGTGCTCACGCCGTCAGTGTCGGCTATCGGTCAGGCGCTGCGCGCTCTCAAGCGCTGCGGCACGCTGGTGCTGGTAGGGCTCTCGCCCGAGGCGTTTGAGCTGCCGGTGATTGACACCGTGATGAAGGGAATCACCTTGCGGGGCAGTTTTCTGGGCACGCGCAGTGACCTGGCAGAAGTCTTCCGGCTCGCCGAATCAGGGGCCGCCAGGCCGCGCGTCGAGCGGCACGCATTGGAGGAAACACCGGAGCTGCTCGAAAAAATGCATCGCGGGGAATTGTTGGGCAGAGCAGTGATTGAATTCTAGCTCTCGGATTCGACCAGCGCGCGTTGCTGTCGAGATCGGCCCGGCGGTTACGCGGCCCGAAGCTCCACAATCAAATCGTCGAGTGCAATGGTCTTCTGGATGTTGCGCCGGATCAATTCCACTAATTCATCCAGCTTTTTCACCGCCGCGCGGATCCACGGGAATGAAATGCGCCGGGCCAGCGGTTCGAGCTTGCGGCGCAGGTCTTCGTTTCGGATGTCGCCGCCGGTTTCGCGCAGGATCAACAGGTCACGCAGCAGATCGTAGAGGACCTTCAGATACACTTCCAGCTTTTCGCTCTTGGTCCTCCCGATCACTTCCGAGTGCGGGATCCACGTCCCGAACGGCGCTGCTCCGGCAGCTACTTCGAGTAGTGCCAGCATCGCGGCGCGGCGCCTGTCATATGCTTCCAGGTCGAGCGAAACTGCCAGGCCCGGACTGCCCGCGGCCAAAGAGAGGCGCCGGACCGGCTGATCGAGCGCGCGCGAAGCGGCGAATTCGTCCATCTCTTCTTTCGAGAGCGGACCGAACCAGAACGGCACCGCGCGCGAGCGGATGGTAGGCAGCAGATCGAAAGCATTCTCCGCCGTCAGAATCAGGATCAGGTGCTCTGGCGGTTCTTCGAGGGTCTTGAGCAGCGAGTTGGCGGCCTGCTCCCCGGCTCGATCCATGTGATCGATCAGGAACACGCGTCGATTGCCACGCAGCGGTTTGAACGGAACGCGCTCCTTCAGCGAGCGCATCTGGGGGATGGAGATTTGCCGCAACGGGCCGTCGGGCGCGAAGGTAACGAAATCGGGATGCGTGGAAAACAGCAGCGGATTTTCGTTGCGTTTCTCGGCGGGCCAGCGCTCCCGTGCCGTAACGGTGGCGACGTTCTCGGGAAGGCTCAGATCGTCATGCTCGATTTTTTCCGGATCGCCCATTAGAGCAGCTCCGAATCGCCTGGCGAGCGTCGCTTTTCCGACGCCTTCCGGACCGGCAAACAACAGCGTTTGTGAAATACGGTCCCCAGCGATCATGCGCTCGAGCGCTTCTACTACGTGTGCGTTGCCCCAGAAGTTTTCAAACATGCTGTGCTACAGCCTCCCAGACCCGCTGTGCAACCTGTTCGGGCGAGCCGTGGCCATTGATGATACGGAATCGGCTGGAGTAATGCCGGGCAAGGGCGAGATACGCTTCCCGCACTTTCCTGTGAAATTCGAGCGACTGCTCATCCATGCGCGTTTCTTCCGAAGAGAACAGCGAAGCGTTCCGGGTGTGTGCGCGGCCGAGCGCGGTGTCGACATTAACATCGACCAGCAGCGTCAGATCCGGCGCCAGCCCGCGGCAGGCGATGCGATCGAGTGTGAGGACGGTCTCTTCACCCAAACCGCGGCCGTATCCCTGATATGCGAGCGTAGAATCTGTGAACCGGTCGCAAAGGACGATCTTACCCGCTGAAAGGGCAGGCTGAATGCACTGCTCGACATTTTGCGCGCGGCTGGCGAAATAGAGCAGCAACTCGGCGGTAGGCCGCAACTCCTGGTTAGCGGAGTCGAGCAGGATGCGTCGTATCTGTGAACCGATCTCGGTGCCGCCCGGCTCGACCGTCTCGAGCACTTCCCGTCCCTCGCGACGCAGCCGTTCCGCAAGCAAACGCATCTGCGTGGTCTTCCCGCTGCCGTCCATGCCTTCGAAGGTGATGAAGCGCCCTTGCATTCGGATCTGTTCATTTTCCTATACCGCCTGAGCCGGGGCCACGATATTTCCATTTTGGCCGGGCAGGCCGCCGAAGCGCCTCTCGCGGCGCGCGAACTCACCGAGGGCTGCTTCGAGATCGACGCGCTCGAAATCCGGCCACATACGTTCGCTGAAAACCAGCTCGGCATAGGCGCTTTCCCACAACAGGAAGTCGCTCAACCGCTTCTCGCCGCCCGTGCGAATCAGCAGGTCGACGTCGGGCGCGCCTGCGGAGGCATGCATGGCTTCGCCTAGCAGGAGAGTGAAGCGCTCTGTAGAAGGCGGGCCTTCGAGCGCGCCGGCGGCTCGCAAAATGCAGTCCCGAGCCGAGTAATCTACCGCGATGCGCAGGTGAAGGGCGCTGCCCGCGGCCGTGGCGTGCTCCACTTCATTGATGGACTGAGCCAGCACCCCATCCAGACGGTCGCGCCGGCCAATCACTTCCACGCGAATCCCGTTTTCAACCGACCGGGGCAATTCCGAGATCAAGTGCGTCCGGAACAGTTGCATGAGAATCGCAACTTCAGTGGGAGGTCGCTTCCAGTTATCACATGAGAAAGCGTACAGGGTGAGGGTGCCGATACCCAGTTCCGTCGCCGCTTCGACCGTTCGCCGCAGGGCCCGGGCGCCCGCCTGATGTCCCGCGGTGCGTGGCAGCCCGCGCGCCGACGCCCACCTTCCGTTGCCGTCCATGATGATGGCGACGTGAAGACCGGAGATGGTCGCGGCTCTTGCCTCCGCCGTCCCCTCTGTTCGTTCATTGTATAGAGAAGTACTTTTTATCATAAAGTATGCCCCCAAAAAATTTTACCGTTCGCGCATGGCCTGAATCAAGGCTTCCATGTGATCCAGGTATTTCTCGAGCGCGCGGCGGCCAGCAGCGGTCAAACGGTACTCGGTCTTGGGAAGCCGTCCCTCAAAGGATTTCGTGCAGGAGACGTAGTGCGCATCCTCAAGTTTGCGCGCATGGACGCTGAGGTTGCCATCGGTGGTTTTTAGCAGCTTCTTCAACTCGTTGAAGGTGAGAGATTCGTTCGCCGCGAGGGCGCTCAGAATGCCGAGGCGCAAGCGCTCGTGAATCAGCCGGTCGAGCTTCGCCGGCGCAGTCTCGGCAACTGTCTGGCCGGGCGGCCGGCGCTCTTGCTTGAGAGCACTTTGTCGCGCCATGTTCTCAGCCTCCGTACCGCGACGCGATCAACGCGCCGAAGAAAATGTGCAGGCCGCCGAATCCGGCAGCCAGGAACCAGTGCGCCCACACCAGCGGGAAGAAAATCGCGACCGCGCCCAGGGTCACAAAACAACTGCCCATCACGGGCACGATGGGCACCGAAAAAGCACCGCCCGAAAGAATGCCCGTGCCATAGAGCAAGAGCCACATTCCGGGAATCACGGTGTACAGACCCGCCCGGTAAAGAACCGCTGTCAGCAGGGCAGCCACAAAAATTGACGGCGCCAGACCCAGAGCGAATTTCCGGCCGGGACCGGAGAGCAACGAACTCTTGGCGGCGCGCGCTTTGCTGGCGGCCGTAACGGCGCCGATCCCGACGGCGATCACGGCTTCAACCAGCCAGGTTGCCAGCCATGCATCCAGGCTCGGCTGGCGAGCCGCTACCAGTGCGGCGATCAGCGCGGTTGCGCCCATGAGAATTCCGCCGCGGCCGGGCACAGCCGTGAATGAGGCGGCGCGCTCCATGGTCTCGCGGATGAACCGCAAATTGTCCATGGCGTGCGCGTGGAGCTCGAGCGGCTCCGCCTTCGCCCGCTGAACGGGTACAGAACCCATGAGCGCATTATACATCCCGGCCCGGGCTATTACAAGGTACTTTGTACCGTAAAGCACAGAACGGACAGCCCGCGCAGACGCCTAAGCCTGCCGCGTCAACACAGCAGCGGCCAAAGCCTCGACAAAGTGTCGAGGCGGCACGCAGGGTGCGTGCGCTACGAGTGCGTCATGTTAGCATCACAGGGTTGCGGATCGGCCTCGAATGAAAATCACACGAATTTCCACCATGGTCGTGAATGCACGCATGCGCAACTGGATCTTCGTGAAGGTGGAAACCGATCAGCCCGGCCTTTACGGCTGGGGCGAAGCCACGCTCGAGTGGAAAACCAAGACCGTCACCGGTGCGATCGAAGATATTTCGGTGCTGTTGATCGGTCAAGACCCGCGTCGTATCGAGCATTTGTGGCAAATCATGCATCGCCAGTATTTTTGGCGCTCCGGCATCAGCGATATGAGCGCCATCAGCGGCATCGACCAGGCACTCTGGGACATCAAGGGCAAAGAAACGGGAAAGCCGGTTTGCGAGCTGCTCGGTGGTCCGGTACGCGACACGCTGCGCTTCTACGATCATCTGGGCGGCGGAAACCTCGAGGCCATCTACAAGAGCGCGGAGCCCCAGGAGTTCGCCGACCGCACGCGCCAAAGCCTGGAAGCTGGTTTCACGGCCGTGAAGGCCCTGCCCATTCCGGTTTCCGAGATGATCGAGAGCTCGACCACATTGAAGCACGCGGCGCGCTGTGTTGCGGCCATGCGTGAGGCCGCCGGTGACGATGTCGACATCATGCTTGATCTGCATGCGCGCACCACTCCGGCCGCCGCTATACAGTTCGGCCGTTTGTTGGAGGATTACAACCTTTACTGGTATGAAGAGCCGTGCTGGCATGAGCAAGTGGACGGCCTGGTGGAAGTGGCGCGGGCGCTGCCATTCCCGATTGCCACGGGTGAGCGGCTGGTGGGCCGCTGGCAGTTTCGCGAACTGCTTGAAAAGCGCGGCTGCGCAATCGTTCAGCCTGATGTCTCGCACTGCGGCGGCATCAGCGAGGCGCGGCGCATCGCGGCCATGGCCGAGACCTATCAGATAGCCGTCGCCTGTCACAATCCCGTAGGCCCGGTGGCCACGGCGGCATCACTACACGTGGGGTTCGCGGTGCCGAATTATCTGATTCAGGAAATGGTGCGCAACGATGTTGCCTGGCGCAACGACGTAGTGGTGGAACCGGTGCTCGTGAAAAACGGTGTCGCCACGGCGCCTCACGCGCCCGGACTCGGCATCGAAGTCAACGAAAAAGAGGCCGCCAGGCATCCGTATGCGCCGGAAGTCACCATGGCTTATTTTCACCGTGACGGTTCAGTGGCCGATTGGTAGACGGCGCAGCGACGGCGCTTCCAGAGCCTGAGATCTCATATCAATGCTGCCTGACTTTATTTAGTTGACTCGATATCCGCCGAAGCGTTACTGTGTAGGGTTCAAGTTTTCCCCAAGCTCAAATTTCCTGTCAGTGGAGGATGGATGAAGCCGCAAGAAGTGTTGGAGTTTGCCAAGAAGAACGAGGCCCGGCAGCTAGACCTGCGTTTCACCGATATTCCAAGCCTGCAGCATCACGTGTCGTATCCCATCAGCGAACTGTCGCCCGGTTCGTTTGAAGACGGCTACGGAATTGATGGATCCAGCATCCGCGGCTGGGCGGCCATTAATGAAAGCGACATGCTGCTGGTGCCGGATCCGACGACGGCTTTCCTGGACCCGTTCGCCGAAACCCCGACGCTGGTCATGCTCGGCGACGTGATCGATCCCATCACCAAGCAGCACTACGAGCGCGACCCCCGGTGGATCGCAAAGAAGGCCGAGTTGTATCTGAAGAACACGGGCGTGGGCGAGATAGCGTACTTCGGCGCGGAAGCCGAATTCTTCATTTTTGATAATGTGCGCTTCGATCAGAACCAGCACTCCGGTTTCTATTTCATAGACGCTGACGAGGGCCGCTGGAACTCCGGCCGCGAGAAGGACAACCTGGGTTACCGGCCGCGTTACAAGGAAGGCTATTTTCCGGTGCCGCCCACAGATCACCATCAGGATCTGCGCAGTGAAATGGTGCAGACCATGGAGAAGTGCGGCATGGTGATTGAGTGCCATCACCACGAAGTGGCGACCGGCGGGCAGTGCGAGATCGATCAGCGGTTCAACACGCTGGTGAAATCCGCCGACAACATGATGCTGTACAAGTACATCATCCGCAACGTGGCCAATCAGTACGGCAAGACCGTGACATTCATGCCGAAGCCGCTGTTCGCCGATAACGGCAGCGGAATGCACACACACCAGAGCATCTGGAAGGGCAGTACGCCGCTGTTTGCCGGCGACCTGTATGCCGGTTTGAGCCAGACCGCGCTGTGGTACATCGGGGGCTTGCTGAAGCACGCGCGGGCGTTGTCGGCCATCATTGCACCCACCACGAACAGCTATAAACGCCTGGTGCCCGGTTACGAAGCGCCGGTGAATCTGGCGTACTCGCGGCGCAACCGTTCGGCGGCGTGCCGCATTCCCATGTACTCCGCCAGCCCCAAGGCGAAGCGCGTGGAGTTCCGCCCGCCCGACCCGGCAGCCAACCCTTATCTGGCTTTCGCGGCGATGCTGATGGCGGGACTCGACGGCGTGTTGAACAAACTTAATCCGGGCGAGCCGCTGGACAAGGATATTTACGATCTGTCGCCCGAGGAGATGAAGAGTGTTCCGTCCATGCCGGCGTCGCTCGAGGAAGCGCTGAGCTGTCTGGAAGACGATCACGGTTTCCTTTTGAAAGGCGATGTCTTCACCGAAGAACTGCTCGAGACTTTCATCGATTACAAGCGCAAAAACGAGGCCGACGCCGTGCGTCTGCGTCCGCATCCCTACGAGTTCGCGTTGTATTACGACGTGTAAGAACCGGAGCAGGTTTTTCCGCCAGTTCGTCAATAACGGACACACGGCGAATGCCTGTTCGACTCGCTTGACCGGCACCATAGTCCAGATCAGCATTTCGGGCGGCGGCGTCCCCAAACGGCCCGTCATGGAGGCGGTGCTTACGCCTCTCGGTATTGAGGGCGATGGCCATGCGCATCCGGAAATCCACGGCGGCCCGCAACAAGCCGTGCTCCTGATGACCGCCGAAAGCATCGATCAACTGGTGAAGCGCGGCTATCCGGTGTTTCACGGAGCCATGGGCGAGAACCTCACTACGCTCGGGCTCGACCGGCGGCTGCTGCGGACGGGGCAGCGTTACCGCGTCGGTTCGGCCGTCATCGAGCTTACAAAGCTTCGCGCGCCCTGCGCCACGCAGGATATCTATGGTCCGGAGATCAAGCGCGAAATCTACGACAAGCAGGTGAGAGACGGCGACCACACATCGCCCCGCTGGGCCCTGGGCGGCTTCTACGCGGCCGTAGTGCAGGCTGGCCTGGTGCGCGTGGGCGACGAAATCATGCTGGAGTCCGAGATGGCGTGAACTCGCATCAGTGAATCCAAAATCAGAAAGGACCTACCTCAGCCGGCGAGAACCGTCTGATGAATTTGCAGCGGGGTCGAAACCCGCAGCAGCGTGATGGCGCCGGGCCGGCGTTCTCCTAACCCCTACCGAACGGCCATTGTCACGCCCGGCTGTGAACTGGCTGCTCCGATGATCAATACCACTGGGACTGCCGCGCCCGGTTGGAGCAGACTCCGGGACTCGCACATTCACTTGCAGCAGCCCTGTAACCTGGCCTGGCGCCGCGCCTGCATATAGGACGTCGGCCGTTATGCCGCCGATGGATGCTGCAACGTGAAGCCTTGGCTTGCGTAAGAGCGTACCGGTGATCTGACCGTCGGCGCCCGGAGGATCGGTCTCGCCTTCGCCCGTGGCATAGATCATCACGCTTGAGCCGCGCGCCGCCGGCCGTGACGGCGAGTTCACCGAGTAATCCCGGTTCAGGATGGCGCCCGCGCCTTGGCCCGAGGCATCCAGATTGAACAAGCCTGGAGCGCTCGCGGTTAACTGGAAGCTGAACGGCGGCCGACGGGAAGCCCAGGTATTCGACCGTCGTCGAGGTGGCTAGTTTTCCTGCGACGCCGTATGGCACGATGGCACTGATCTGCCTGGAAGAGGCGTAGATGAGCGGGGCTGCGATTCCGTCGAATAGCAGGCGTGTGTTGAAAAGCTCGCGCGCCAGCGAGCCAGCGGCATTCAGTTCGAGGGTCGTTAGGAGCGGCTCGCCCATCAGCTCGCCGAATACCGTGACGATCTCGCCCGGAGAGACGGCACCGCCAGCATAGTTCGCAGCATTGACCACGCCGTTCGCCGCCACTGATGGCACCATTTGCAAAAATAGACGGCCAGCCGCAGGCCACCTCCCGTCGCTACCTGCGTACGCCGCGTCAATTCTGTACGCAGCGCCGTCGAGCGCCGGGAAAGCCCTCGCGTATGATCCATCGGTGCCGCTGGCGGTCTCTCCCAGGGTGATGGTGGCAGCGTGAAACTGCAGGACGTGCCTTGCCACCTCAGGCCCGGCAAGAAAAAAGATACCGAACTAGCCGCTTTCCGCCGAATCGGGCGTCAAACGTGCAGTGATGCGCAATGTATACGGCGAGCCGGGTGTTACAGAAAAACTGGTGGAGTTGAGCAGCGCACGCCGCCCCGGTTGCGCCGTGATGTGCAGGCCCGGACCAGTCCCTGCGCTGCCTGCTTCGAGCACCGCCTGCGCCGTTCCAACCATCCCCCACTCGTCCAGTCCGTTCGTGAAATCTCGCTGGGCCACCGCTGTGGACGCATTGTCGGTGTATCTGAAGCGATAGAGCGTCACGTCGCTGTCGCCGTGACATCCGCACTCGCCATTCACCCGCACACCCACCAGAGCAGTGGCTGCCCCGTGGGAACCACACCGCTGATAACGTAGTCCGTTACTATATACCCGGCCCATTCAATGGTAAGGCGGTGAGTGCAATCGCGCCTGCCACTGGGTTGTTCGCGCTATCCATCGGTTTGCCCCAAAACGTGCTGCGCATCGCCGGAAATCGTCAACTGTGTCCGCGGCGAAAGTAGGGATTGATCAGATGAGTGAACGTCGCCGGGCCGGTTTCAGGCAGCAGATGTTTGGGTAGTGGATGCCAGGATTGAAAGACGACTTGCTCCGGTGGCGCGCCGCCGTGTGATTCATAGTCCGTGAAATGGCTTGCGGCGTGGTTGAGCCAATCTGCATCCGTGGCTTCGTTGCCCAAAACCGTTGTAGATAAGATAATCCCGAAAGGAATCTTTTGCTCGGCCGGGTAACGGTGGAGAACATCGATACTGTGCTGCCAGCCCGTGCTGTCCCAGGCGATGTCGGCATGGAAGAACGCCAGCGGCCTCTTTCCATGCGTCCAACCAGGCTCGAAATCCCACCGTCCAGCCGCTGCTGTTGAGTTCGTTCTGCGTGGGAAACGGTTCGATATCGCCCACCTGCACTTCCGGGAAGATTTGCCGGATGACGGCAATCTGCGCCAAGGCGTTGGCTGCAATCCTTTGCGCGCTCCAGCGACAGGCGTTGTTGCCACTGTAGATGCGGGCAAAGTAATACGGTTCGTCCCTGGCGATATAGCGTAGCGTTCCCCCGGTCTGCTGGATGCGCGTGGCCAGCTGGAGCGCATCTTCGCCGTTGAATCCTTCGATTCCAAAGCCGCAGTTCTCGGGCACCAGCGGACCGAATTCCACGGCGAGCGCGATGTTGCGCCGATCCAGATCTGCAAACATACGTCGCAGTTGGTCATCGGTGAGGTAATCCACCAGGGTGGCGTAGATCTTGAAGACTTGCACGTGAGCGGCTGCTGTCGCCCAGGGTGCGGAAGCGCTAAACAGGTCGAGGTAATCGATCGAGCCGCCGTAGCCTGCCCAGGGGCGGAACATCGGATCGAGCGGCGCGAACCACACTGTCGGCGTCGGCGGCTGAGCCGCAGGTGCGACGGGTGCTACGAGAACGAGCAGTGTTGCTTCAAGCGCCGCGCGCAGGAGCCGCTGGCTGGTTCCCCTGGCGACAGCCTTCATGGGGTCATTACTAGCTAGTGCAGGATGGGCCATGGGCGGCTTCTACGCCGCTGTAGTGCAGGCTGGACTGGCGCGCGTGGGCGACGAAATCATGCTGGAATCGGAGCTGGCGTAACGTGCTTAGCCGTCGCTTAGCGAATCCAGATTTGAGGAAAGCTGGTGTCCCAGTAATTTCCTATTTGAATTTGCAGTGGCGTCAGGCCGTCTCTGGCAAGTTCAGGCAATCGAAAATTGATCTGCACCAAGCCCTCCACCAGACTCGGTGCATCGCCCGCGTACAGAATTTCGGCGTCACCATCGATTAAGACCCGAAGTGCAATCTTGGCATATGGCAGTTTCGGGACTGTGCCATCAGCCGGCACGGGCGTCATGAGGCCTGCGCCCGTCAAGAATATCGACACAACGGAGTGCCGCGCGGCTGGATGCTCCCTAGAGTTGACTGTGCCGTCTTGATTGATGGCGAAAGCGCCCGAAGGTCCCGAGAAGACTCAGGGTGCGGACTCCACGACCGGGGCGTGCAAGCGTGGCAAATCCGACGCGCCGTTCCTTTCGATCTCTGGATGCTGACCTGAGACAGTCCCGCGACGCCGAACGGCACGACAGCATTGATCTGGTTCTTTGAAACGTAAAGCAAGGGAGCCGGCATTGCATTAAACAGCACACGAATTTCCGAAAGCCGGCTTGAAACACGCCCGGCATCATCCAGTTCGAGCGTGGCGGGCGTATCGGGGCCAATCGAGGGTCCGAATAAGGAGACAATCTCGCCCGGCGACACTGCAGTGCCCCAAAAACTGGCGGCATTTGTGACACAGCGAGGCCCCGGCGGGAGAGGGGTGCTGATGTTGACGCGCTCCAGGATCGCGGTGTCGCTGGGGAGATACAAATTGCCCGAAGAATCGTGAGCCACCGGACGCCTACGGAGAAAGCTCGAGTAAACCAGCGCCGTTCCCGAAGCATTGAACTTCGTCACAAACGGCCACGGCGGATAGTAGCTCGGGTCCCTCTCTGGAAAGCAGGGTATGAGCGAGTCGGGTGTTGTAGGGAAACGGGGATTCATGCTCGATCCAATAACCACCGCGCGCCCAAGCGAATCTACTCATGCCAGCTCCGCATCCCGCAGCCAGGTGCCGCCCAGATGAGTGGAGTACAGGAGCTGCGATCCATCGGCGCTCAGCTTGCCCGCAAAGCCGCCGCTGTAACCTGAGTCAAAGGCTCCAGGCGTCAGCGGAAAATCGGGCGTACCGTAACCTGCAAAATACGCGGAGCCGTCGCCGTCAACAAAGAGTCCGACAAGCCATTCAAATCCGGAACCGCCCATGAGTACCGAATAAACCAAAGCCGTGCCCGTCGCGTTGATTTTGGTGACGAATACGTCGGAGCGGTCAACCCGGATGGTAATAGGCGCCAGGTGTGGTCGGAAACGGTGTAAAGCCCTCCGGACCGGCAAGGTGTGCGTAGGCCGGGACTGATGCCGTAAAGCCTGCGATATAAGCGTTACCCTGCTGGTCCACGGCAAGCGAATCTGCCGCCTCATCAAACGTACCGCCTACTAGCGTCGAATACAGCAGACGCGTGCCGAACGGGTTCAGTTTGAAAACGAACGCATCGCCATGGCCAATGTAGCGCTTGGATTGAAACGCGCCTGGCGTGGTGTCAAATTCGGGTCCATCAGCGCCGCCCGCCACATACACGTTGCCCGACGCGTCGAATGTGATGGCCTGGCCTCCGCCGCCGTCGAAATAAGTCGAAAACAATAGGGCACTGCCATCGGCGCTCAGCTTTGTGACAAATCCACTGCCAGGCTTCTACCGGTAGGCAAATAAACTAACCGGAAAGGTTGTGGAAGACGTGGTGCCCGTCACGTAGACGTTACTGGCGGCGTCAACGGCAATCGCGTTGACGTAGTCGGTGAGTTCACCACCTAAGTACGTTAAGTACACAAGGCTGGCGCCATCCGCCGCGATCTTGGCTATGAAGGCGTGTGCGCAGGGAATAGGAAAGGACTGTCCTGGGCTTCCATTTGGTCCTGGGTGATAATTAGTTCCGCATTGGCTCTGAATAAAGTTCTTCTGGAATGCGTCCGGCGTTACCGGCAGCGAAGGGGACGTCGTCCAACCGGTGAGATACACGTTCCCCGCCGCGTCAGCTGTGCCGGCCGAAACGTTGGTGGTGGTCCCCGAGCCGAAGATGTCCTGATACTTCAGCGGCGCAGCCACAGCCGTACACACCGTCACCAGGAAACATAACGCAACCTGTGCCCGGAACATGCCCCGCCGCGATGCTGACGCTATAATCACCCTTGGCTTTGTGTCGATCTGACCCGTCACCGGGTCGTGATGCCCCATGCCGCGCATTATTGAAGAGATCGAATTCCGAAACCCCAGCCGCGCTCGCGACCAACTAAACCGGCTTGCCGGCGGGCTGCCGGAAGTCATTGTTCTCGAGCGTCTGCGCATTGAAAATCCCGGCGGCTTCGACCGCCTTTCCAACTCGCCCACTGCGCTGAGCTATCTGATCACCATTTTCTCGTACAGCAAGTTTCTCTCCGAAACCGTGCTGCGGTATCCCGAGTGGCTGCTGCAACTGGTAGTTTCGGGCAAGCTGCACCACGTGCTGTCAGCCGAGGAATATGAGGACCGGCTGGCGGCGTTTCTCCTGGACCACGGCACTGGTCCCGACGCCGTGCCCCCGCCCATTGATCTGGCGCGCTTCCGCCGCCAGCAGCTTTTGCGCATTGTGCTGCGTGATGTGCTGGGACTCGGGTCGCTGGCGGATGTGACTGAAGAGCTCTCGAACCTGGCCGACGCGGTGCTCGATCTCACCTACCGGAGGATCCGCGCGGAGCTGGTGCTGCGCCACGGCACGCCGCAAATGATGGACGCTCACGGCCGTCCGCGCGAGTGCGGTTTGTCGGTGATCGCCCTGGGAAAACTCGGCGGCCGCGAGTTGAACTATAGCTCCGACATTGATTTGATGTTCGTGTACTCGGGCGCGGGCGAAACCAATGGCCCGCAGCCCATCAGCACCAAAGAATTCTTCAAGAAGATTGCAAACCGCTACACGGAACTTCTTTCGACATACACGCCGGAAGGCCAGTGCTATCGCGTGGATTTGCGGCTACGGCCAGACGGCCGCCTGGGCGAAGTGTGCATCTCGCTCGAAGGCGCCGTGAATTACTACAAGCACCGCGCGCGAGATTGGGAGCTGCAGATGCTCATCAAAGCCCGCGTGTCGGCCGGGGAGCCGGACACGGGCCGCGAGCTGCTGGAATTTGTCGAGCCGCTGATCTATTCCACGACTCTCGATTTCCACGCCGTCGAAGCTGTTTCGGAAACCCGCGCCAGAATTCACGAAAAGCTGGCTGCCAAGAAGGTGGATGCGGGCCTGGATATCAAGCTGACCCGCGGCGGGATTCGCGACATTGAATTTCTGGTGCAGTGCCTGCAGAGGCTGCACGGCGGACGGGAAGCCTGGGTGCGCCACGGCGGCACGTTGTTCGCGCTCTTCCGGCTGCGGGACAAGAGTCTTTTATCAGGATGGGAATACGCGCGTCTGGCGTCTGCCTATCAATTCCTTCGGAATCTCGAACACCGCCTGCAGTTTGACGAAGACCGCCAGACCCACACGCTGACCGATGATCCTGAAGCGCTCGAGATTCTGGCGCGCCGGATGCCGGCAAGCGCGAATCACGGCATCGCCTCCGCCGATACGCTCGCGCGCGCGCTGGACGATCACCTCGAGGAGGTGCAGGAACTTTACGAGCGTGTCATTCATGCTCAGAGACCCATGTATTACAGTCCGGCGCCGCCTGAAGATTTCGCGGGTGAGATCGAGCCGACTGTAGAAGAGCATGTCGTGACCGCCAGCAATCTCATGCGCTTTCTGGATCAGCGAGCACCACGCCTGGCTCAAGTCTTGAACCAGGCCAACCTGCGCAGGGGGCGCGATCGCTTCGAACATTTTCTCGAAAAAATGCTGGTGAATCCGGAATGGCTGGAGCAACTGAACTCCAACTCTCGCCTGGCGGATTGCGCCATCGATCTGTTCGAGCACAGCCAATATTTTGCCGACCAGCTCATCCGGCACCCGGAGCTGCTTGACGAAGTTTCCCGGGCGTGCGACTCGCCTGAATTTCAGCTCGACAGCGAATCGCCCGATGATTCGACCGAGCTTCGCCGGTTCTACACGCGTCAGATGCTGCGGATTCAATGCCAGAGTGTTTTTCTGCGCACGCCGATCTTCGACACGCTAGCCCACACATCCGACCTGGCCGATGCCGTCATTGCCGCGGCCTATCACATCGCTCTCGAAGACACCAAAGGCGCCACGCCTCCCTCGGCCAGCAGCTACAAACCGGTGGACCAGATGGTGGTGATCGCGCTCGGCCGGCTGGGTATGCGGGAATTCGATCTGGCATCGGACGCGGACCTGGTTTTCGTGCTGCCTGATGCCGATTCAAGCGAACAACTATTTTGGACCCGTGTGGCCGAGCGCATGATCCACGTGATCAGCGCCTACACCGGACAGGGCGTGATTTTCACTGTGGACACGCGTCTGCGCCCGAACGGCCGCGAAGGGGCGCTGGTCCAGTCCGAATCCGGTTATAAAGATTACTTTTCCAAACGGGCCGAAGCTTGGGAGGGTATCGCTTACATGAAATCGCGCGGAGTGGCTGGCAATATCGCACGAGCAACGGATTTTTTGCATGAACTCCAGGATGTGGACTGGCGGCGCTACGGGCAAAGCGGCCGTTCCCGCAAGGAACTCGCCCAGATGCGCGCACGTCTAGAAAAAGAGCAGGGGGTGCGCAATCCGCTCAAGGCGGGCCGCGGCGGATATTATGATATCGATTTCGTTCTGATGTACTTGCGGCTGAAGGGAGCCGGGATCTTCTATAAAGTGTTGAATACGCCGGCGCGCATCGACGTGATTGAGAAAATGGGCCATCTGGACCGGGAGGACGCCGAGTTTCTGCGCGACACCGCCACCTTTTATCGTGCCGTTGATCACGGTTTGAGAATTTCCGCCGGGCACGCCGAAGGGAACCTGCCGAGCGCTCCCGAACAGACGCGGGTTCTCAGGGAACTGGCGGATCGATGGACTCCCGAACACCTCCACGATCGCAGCCTGGATGCTCAATTGGCGCGGATTCGCGAGGGCACGAGGCAGTTCTTTGACCGGATTTTCGGCTAAATGGGGCAAATGATTTTGAAAAGCTGGCGGGGGGTCCTGTTGTTAGTCAGTGTGGCGGGTTTATTTCCACTCGCGTCGCCCGCCGCGGACGGCTTGGACGCGGAGATCAACCAGGCCATCGAGCGGCTCTACAACGCCGATTATCAGAAG